>JAWUWM010000036.1:0-68475 GCA_034111845.1 Psychroserpens sp.
AATCGCATTGGCATAATAGTAATCAATATCTATCATTAATATTTTACGAAATTGTTCGTCGATCTCTTTATTTTGTATGAGTTTTTTGATTTGCGAGATCTCTTTGGCTTTTAAATCATCAACATGATTTTTTATAGATATGGCAGTCGTATCGTTATCAAAATTGTTTAAAAAAGAAAATGCTCCGGTAGGTGTTCTATCAAAAGTATTAAATAACTGTTGACCTTTAGCGTTGTCTCCAGAAAATAAAATTTCATTATCCTTTAGAGTGATGGTATAATTTTGATTGGGTAATAATATCATACCATACCTTTTCTTATTTAAAAGAAATCTCGCATACTCTGGAGATACATTATTATATTCTCCATAATAAGTATTGTTGTTAGTTATAGATAGACTATCAACATTATTATCCCACATTAAAATACCATTAACGGGTCTAAAAAGTTTTGGTGTATCTAAAGAATCTATAATGGTTTTTATAGTAATTGATGTCAAATTTGGACTTTCTTCTTTTTGACAACTTGTAAATGCTATTGTTAGTATTAAAAAGGCAATTATGTTTCTCATGAGTATGTATTCTTGTTGATTATTTTATAAATATACGATACTTTTCAGCTATTAATATCAATAAGCAAACCCAGAAAACCGTCCGCAATGTGTTAGAGAAAAAGACATTGATAGTTTAGAATTATCACAAAATAATTCAGGAATTCCAATCGTCGTTTTTTTAATCTTTAAATCTTGAAGTGGCAATTGTTCCGTTTTAGAAACAGATTCGAGCAAAGCTATTTTTAATGTGTCACTTTGAATGTGCTGTGAAGATATTTCAGCTTCAAAAACAGAACTCCTATTTGTTTTAGACACACTCAATGTTGCAATCGTATGCAGATAATCTTTAGTAATTGTCGATGTTGTAAAATAGCGATTATCGTCTATGTTAACCAATCCTTTATATTCAGAAATAAGCTCACAAACCAATCGTTTCGGATTAAAAAAACGTTCACCAAACTGTTGCACATGGATTTTATAAGCAGCCTCTTTCATGCTCCAAAGCAACCATAGGGTTTCATGTTCATTTTCCGAAGAAAAAATAAGCGTTTGCTCGTTTTTAGTGAAGACTTTATTTAAAAATCGAGGACGAGACCAACTAGAAGAAGTATATTTTAAATCGACGATATCATTGCCTATCACTTTACTGCTAATTTTTCATTTACGACGTCCATTGCTGCTCTTACAGATATCATTTTTTCCATATCGTCGTTCTCAATTCTAATATCAAATTCATCTTCTACATCTAAAATCACATCGACTAGATTCGCCGAATTAATTTTCAAATCGTTGATAAAATCAGTCTCTTCAGAAAGATTCTTAAAGGCTTCTTCATCCTGAATGTAAGGTTGAACAATGGTTTTTAATTTTGCGATTAGTTCTTCTTTTGTCATAGTTTAATTATATCTTTTAAAGATAACACAACCGTTTACATCGCCAAAACCAAAACTAGCTTTAGCTGCAATATTTAAGTCGGTTTTCAATGCTTTAGTTATTATTTTTTCTTCAGAAATTAGTCCTAAAATCTCAGGATGCACATCCTCACAGTTAATATTAGGAAATACAAACTGCTCTTTAAGCTGTAGTACGGTTGCAACAGCTTCAATACTTCCTGCTGCTGCCAAACAATGACCAACCATAGATTTTAAAGAGTTAATATATGGAAAATCATCCCCTTTTCTATGTAAGACTTTGGTCCAATTCTCAATTTCTAAACCATCTTTTGAAGTCGCTGTTAGATGACCATTAATGGTACCGATATCATCTGCTGATATATTAGCATTTATAATAGCATCTTTAATACAACGTTGCACAGCCTGAGCATTTGGAGCTGTCATTGTACCGCCATCGCGTTGTCCTCCAGAGTTGATATTTCCACCTAAAACCTCAGCATAAATAGTCGCATTTCGTTGTAGTGCACTCTCCAAAGATTCTAAAACTAAAGCACCTGCTCCTGAGCCTGGAACAAACCCAGAAGCGCTTTCACTCATAGGTCGGGAGCCTTGCTCTGGAGAGTCGTTATGCTTATATGTCATGACGCGCATGGCGTCAAATCCACCCCAAATATAAGGGCCATCATCACTACAACTTCCAACAAGCATTCGTTTTGCCTGTCCGTTTTTAATGCGTTCATAACCCATTAAAATAGCTTCAGTTCCAGTCGTGCAGGCTGATGAATTTGTGGTTACTTGGTTTCCTAATCCTAGAATTCCGCCGAGAAATGCACTAATTCCGCTAGCCATAGTTTGAACCACTACCGTGCTTCCAAGTCGTTTGACCTGCTTGTCATCTAGTTTATAAATGGCTTCTCTAAATTTTTCTACACCAGAGGTTCCCGTACCAAAAATAGTTCCACTATCAAAATCTAATTCGCTATTAGCATCTACTTCTAATCCAGCGTCTTTCCAGGCATCAATTCCAGCCATACAGCCATATAAAATGCCTGAACTATTAAACCCTCTTAGTTGTAAAGGTGTTAGATATTCTAGTTTCTTTTCTTCGGAAATTTGCGGAATACCACCAATGCAGCACGAGAAATTCAAGTCTGCAAGTTGTTGATGAAACGTGATTCCAGATTCCCCATTTTTAATGGCTTTTGAAAACGCTTCGAGTCCTACTCCATTTGGTGCAACGACTCCTAATCCTGTAATGACGACTCTACTCATACCATATTCCTACGCAGGCAGGAATCTTTTTTAATTAAACGTTCAATTTTACTTTACATAAAACTTTTTAATCATACCTACAAGGTTCTTAAAACCTTGCAGGATAATTCAACCCGTTTGCATCATTCCTGAGATTTTCCCACGACATACCAATTCATTCTTCTCATTATATAACTTGACATTACACTTCAATTTATTAAAACGAAACACTTCTTTTTCTGAAATGACTGTCACTTTTTCTCCTGGTAAAACAGGAAGAAAAAAATCAACCTGACTTGACGTCAAAGCAACTTGCGGTTGATTGTCTTCAGATAGTTGATCTTTCAGTATATAAATTCCCAGACATACGAGTCCTATTTGCGCCATACATTCGGTAAGAATTACACCTGGCGTAATTGGATTGTTTTTAAAATGACCTTTATAGAAATACGCGTCTTTTTTGAAGGTGTAATGTCCTGTTATCCCTTCCGAAGACATCATCGTTAATTCATCAACAAATAGAAATGGTTGTTGATATGGTAATAATGATATGATTTGGTTATTGTTCAATTCAAATATGTTTTTTATAAGACCTTTCGACTCCGCTCAAGGTGGCCCATTGATTTCAATTTAATTCTAGGATATATGTTCGCCTCCATCCACAGGAATCACGCATCCATTAATCCAACTCGCTTCATCTTTTGACAATAAATATACTGCATTGGCGACATCATCAGGCT
Organism: Psychroserpens sp.; assembly: GCA_034111845.1. Taxonomy (GTDB): domain Bacteria; phylum Bacteroidota; class Bacteroidia; order Flavobacteriales; family Flavobacteriaceae; genus Psychroserpens. Next base: position 3,437 of record JAWUWM010000036.1, read on the forward strand.
GTGTTAAGCGCTTAAATGGGTTGCGCCTTAAACTATGTTCTTTAATTTGGTCACTTCCAGGAATCATTCGTAATGATGCGGTATCTGTAACACCTGCTTGTATACAATTTGCTCTAATCCCAAAGGGCGCAAACTCTAAAGCAACGTTTCTAGAAATGGCCTCTAAAGTTACTTTTGCGGCAGACACTGCGGCATAGTTTTGCCACGCCTTCGTATTTCCTTCACTTGTAAAACTGATAATTCGAGCATCACTAGCAAATAATTTCGCCTCAAAAATAGCTTTAGTCCAATCGTATAAACTAATAGCCATCGCATTAATTGTCAAATTAAAATCGTCGTTTTTTAGTGTTGGTTTTTCTTCGGAAATCATAGGTTTCAAGTTCCCTTTGGCCACACTATGAACGAATGTTCTTATGTTATCTTCCGAAGAAAACAATTCTTTTAATTCTGAAATGACTTGTTCTCGTTTTTCAGGTTTAAAAGCATCGAGATTATACGATTTGAATTGAATCCCTTCAGCTATTATAGTTTCAAATTCTGAATTGATTTCATCTTCTTGCGCTCTTGAGTTTCTGTGAATAATACAAATATTCATGCCATGTCTAGCTAGTTTTTTTGCTGTAGCTAAACCTAATCCAGATGAGCCTCCTAGAATTAGTGCCCAATAGTTTTTATTTTTGAATTCTTTCATAATTATTTCCCATAAAAAGAGATTTCCTTTATAAATCAATAGTTAAAAGATTCTTCAACTCCGAATATATTCGGAATGCTCTGAATGACAAATTCATTTACCATTCTAATAATATGCGTTGTGCCGAAAATCCTGGTCCGAAACTTAGCATTAAGCCTCTATCGCCTTTAGGCAATTGTTTATCCATAAAGCGTTCTAAAACGTATAATACTGTCGCACTACTCATGTTTCCGTAAAGTTTAAGAACGTCTTTAGTGTCGTCAATATTTTTGCCAAGAGAACCAAACAAATCTTCTACAGTTTGGACAATTTTCTTACCTCCAGGATGGAAAATCAAATGATCTATATCTTCAATTGAAATATTATTACGTTCTAAAAATGGATGGACAATCATAGGAAAATGTTCTGAAATTGTCTCAGGAACAGCTTTATCTAAAATCATTTGTAAACCGGTATTTACGAGCTTAAAACCCATCATAGTTTCAGCATCATAAAAATGATACATGGCTTCGTCTATAATTTTAGGACCTTCTTCATTTTCGTAAGATGATAAAATCACACTTGAAGCGCCATCACCAAAAATAGCAGCACTTACAATATTTACCATGGAGTAATCATCGAGCTGAAATGTTGCCGTTGGCGATTCTACAGCAATTACTGCTGCACGTTTATTGGGATGCGCTTTTAAAAAATTCTTTGCATAAATAATTCCTGAAACTCCTGCAGCACAACCCATTTCAGTCACTGGAAGTCTTACGATATCCTGTTTCATCTTTAGGTTATTAATCAAGTAGGCATCTACAGACGGAATCATAATCCCTGTGCAACTTACAGTGATGATATAATCAATATCTGTTGGTTTTAGCTTTGCTTTGTCTAAAGCTTTTACTAATGATTGTTCGGCCAATTGTATAACTTCACGAGAATAGATCTCATTTTTTTCTTCAAAAGACGTATTCAAAAACACGTCCTCTGCATCCATTATAGAATAGCGCCTATCCACTCCAGCGTTCTCAAAAAGCTTGATTACTTTTCGTTTAAAACGATCGTCTTGATCGGCTAACCAAATATTCAAAAAGGGAATAATATCTTTAGTTTCTCTAGTATATTTTGGTAGCTGTTTTGCTACCGCCGTTATTTTTACGCTCATATTATTTTTGCTTCAATATCCATTGAAAACGAAAAGCCCATTTCCATTGCAGATTGTAATTTGCATTTAATTGTTGTGATATATCCTCTAATTCTGTTCTTTTAAACCCTCTCAATACAGAGGTTAATCCATCTTCAACGATAGTCTTATTTTTAATTGTTGTACTCAGTAATTTAAAAAGGTAATACGCCAATTTATGTCTATGTAAGTCGTTAACCACGATTCCTAATTTAGCCTTTTCTAAAACAGGTTTTAAAAAATTAACCAAATCATCTTCCCTAAAATGATGAAGAAACAATGTAGTTAATACTAGATCATAATCAAGTTGCTCAAAATCTTCAGAAAAAATATCAATTGTTCTAAATTCAATATTATCGTAATCTCCTGATAGCTGATTAGCATAATCCACGGTGTTTGGGTTAGCGTCAATACCTATCAAGTTAAAACGGTAACCATTTCGTTTGCCATATCGTGATATTTCTCTCAAAATATCTCCTCCACCACATCCTAAATCTATTAGTGTTATTAATTTACTTTTATCATGATTTTGGAGTGCTTTTTTCAATCCATTAATAGTAACAATATTTCCTCCTAACCATTGATTAATTTTAGCTAATTTATCCAGTGCATCATGAAGTATTGGACCATTATAATCCAAATCATCCATGATTTCTTCTTCCTCGCTTCTATATTTTGTACTAACTAATCCACTCATTTGATTGTCATTAATTTTCCGTGGGTTCGTTTTATAATATGAGGTAAAATATCCGGAAACCATTTTAGGCCTTGCATCAATAGTTCAGAAATTCTAGGTTGATTAAACAAATCAGCCACGATATGACCCGTTTTTAGACGGAACTTAAAAGCGGTATTCCAATCTCTAAGGTACTGCTTTTCTAAGGCTTCTCTATTAGATAGTTCCGAATTAAAAAATTTGATAATTAATAAAGATGCTATTTGTGCACTTCTAATTGCCATACTCATCCCATTGCCAGATAAAGGATGAATCAATGACGCTGTATCTCCACACATCAAGATATGGTTTTCAACAGGTTTTTTATCTTCAAATGAAATTTGACTAATCGTTAAAGGTTGATCAAAAACAGGAACAGTCTCTTTAAAAATAGTTTTTAAATGTTTATTATTAAAAACAACTTGCTCTTGAAACTCCTGAATATCTTTATGTTTTTTAAACGATTCGTAATTTGTAATATAGCATAAGTTGATGCTGTCATCCTCTACTTTAGAAACACCACAATAACCGCCTTCAAAATTATGAAGCGCTACTAAATTTTCAGGGAAATCGCCTTTTACATGGGTTTTCACTGCTAAATATGGTGACTTGGTTTTTATGAATTTACGATCCAGTTTTACATCTAGATTTGCACGCTTACCATAAGCTCCAATAACTATTTTAGCTTTGAAAGCAGCGTTATTTTTTGTTTCTACAGAAAATTCATCATTAGAAAACTGAATATCTTCAACAACATCTTGCAAAATTTCCACACCGCTCTCAAGCGCCTTATTTGCCAAAGCTTCATCTAAACAGAATCTACTTATCCCAAATCCCCCTAATGGTAAATCTGCTGAAATTAGTTGTCCTTTGGGTGTAGATAATTGAAATTTATCAATCTTTTTTGCGCCTAATTTAAACACATCAACCTCTAAAAAATCTAAATATGGTAAAACTTCATTAGAAATATACTCACCACAAACCTTATGCTTAGGGTAACTGTTTTTTTCAATAACTAAAACGCTCAAATTCTGCTTTGATAAATGAATCGCACTAGATAAACCAGCCAATCCACCTCCAACTATAAGGACATCAATTTGAGATGATTTGTAATTCAAATTATTCTTTTTTTAAGGTATAACTTATATTGATTTTTACTGTATTTGACATCACGAAACTACTTTCTCCAACCTCAAAATCAAGTCTATTAATTTCAAAATATGCTTTTAGATTGAGACTATTATTACTGTTGATAATCTCCATTGGCACCGTCATAAATTTAGTCGTTTTCTTGATGGTAAGATTAAGGGTTACATCATATTTGTTCTCTGCTGTTTTTTTGAAATTTGTGGCTTCTATAGTTATTTCAGGATAGACCGTGCTATCAAAATAATCATCACTATTAAGATGCGTATCGCGTTTTTCATTATCTGTATCAATCGTGTTGACGACTACATGTCCAGATAAAACCCATTGTGTTATATCTTGATATGTGAAATTAGTTGTAATAGATGTCTTATCAAAATGACCATCCACGTTCATTCCAAGGTTTCTAATTTTAAAATCTACAGCAACAGTAGTCTTTGCTTCTTGAGCAAAACCTGTAACCGTTATTAATAGACTGGTAATTAAAACAAGTATAATTTTCATATTTTAAAGATAAGTCGAAAAGGATTTAGAATGTCTTTAGATAATGGTAATAATTTCAAAATTTTGATCTCTAAATTGGATCTTATCACCAGTTGTTTTTCCTAGAAGTAATCTACCAATTGGTGTATTGGCTGAAATTGCATAAAATTTTTCATTAGCTACTGTAAATTCTCCTGCACTCACGGCAACAAAATAATTAGCTTGGGTTGTGTAAGCTATACTTCCTAGTCCAATACTATTAGATGATTTAGAAACATCAATTTTAGATAATAATTGATTGACTTTTTGAATTTCTGCCAATTGCTGGCCTGCTTTTTCTCGTTCTAACTGCAACATTGCACGACCTGTCTCATGCTTATCTCCTGCAGAACTTTTAGTCTCAGAAGTTAATGATTCTTGAATTTCGTTTATGGTATGTTGAATCGTATGAAAACGGATATCAATAAATGATTGACATTGATCATACAAGTTTTGCTTAATATCATTGGTCTTTGTCATCGCGTATTGGGTAATTTAATGGTCCATAATAATTCATTTGCTTCATAATCCATACTTTCCGACCTTCAATATAAGAGGATGCAGGATTTGCTCTATATCTTAACGGATTAGGTAATATTGAAGCGATCGCAGAAGCCTCCTGTTTTGATAAACTAGAAGCCGGTTTCTTAAACCAATACTGTGATGCAGCCTCTGCACCATATATTCTTGGACCCATTTCTACACTATTGAGGTACACTTCCATGATACGCTCTTTACTCCAAATTAATTCAATCAAAAACGTGAAATATGTCTCTAAACCTTTACGCAACCAACTACGCTGTGGCCATAAAAAAAGGTTTTTTGCGGTTTGCTGACTTATAGAACTTGCGCCTTTTAGACGCTTGCCTTTTTTGTTGTTTTCGTATGCTTTTTCAATAGCCTTAACATCAAAACCATGATGCTTCAAAAAATTTTGATCTTCACTGCAGATTACTGCGAGTTGTAGGGACTTAGAGATCTCTTCAATAGGCACCCAATCATGCTGCCAGCCTTTTTTACTAACATCGTTTTGTTCTATATTTTTAATCACCATTAAAGGTGTTATTGGCACAGGTGTCCATTTAAAGATGAAGACAATTACTATTGAAAACACGAACAGCCAAAATAAGGTCTTGAACACAAATCTAAAAAAACGTTTGAAGAATTTCATTATTATTGGCTATAGTAAATCTGCTAATTCTTTTCCAATCAAACTACCAATTGCAACTCCCATTCCGCCCAGACGAACGCCACAATACACGTTAGTAGATAATTGTTTAACGATTGGTTTTTTTTGTTGTCCAACTCCCATTATTCCGCTCCAGCGGTGCTCAATTTCGAACGGTGTATTTGGTAAAATTGTAGATTTTAAAATTTCTTCTAATTTGTTTTGGATGCGATCGGTTTGAGCCAACTCAGTTGTTTCTTCGCCTTTAAAATCTAGATTTCGTCCGCCTCCAAATAAAATACGGTTATCAATATTTCTAAAATAATAATAGCCTTGATCTAAATGGAATGCACCTTTAATCTGTAAGTTATCTATTGGTTTTGTAATTAGAACCTGAGCTCTTGCTGGTTTTACTTCTGAAATATCTAAATGTGAAGCAAAGCCATTTGTTGCAATTAATAGCTTTGAAGTAGAAAACTCAAACTGATTGGTTTTCACTTTTACTGAATCTTGGTTTTCAGAAAATTCCTCGACAACACTACTATTCAATATTTTTATTCCCGCACTCAATACTAATTGCGTCAATGACACCATCATTTTTCCAGTATCTATTTGACCTTCAAATGTATTAAAACTTAAATTGTCACTGCAATTTTTAAAACCAAATGTGTTTGATTTAAAGCTAAAAACATCATCATTAAACAAAGGCTTTAACAATACATTGATGACGTCTTTTTTAGCTTCACAAGCTTCTAATAAACCGTCTATATTTGAAAACAACTCGTAGCCTCCAAGTTCTTGATAATCGATAGCTGAATCCCCTAAAGTAGTTCGCAACAACTGCAGTCCATCTATGCGTTTTTTGACGAGTTCAAACACCTCTTCTTCAGAATGTGTTTTAAGGTCGTCAATAATTTCACTTAAGCTCCCAAAACAAGCAAATCCTGCGTTTTTTGTACTTGCACCTTGTGGCAATAGTCCTTTTTCTAGAATTAAGATTTTAGATTTAGGAAAGCGGTTTTTAAGCTGTAACGCACAATTAAGCCCAACGATACCGCTACCAACTATGGTATAGTCAATATTAGTGAGCCATGATTTTATTTCCCAGTAACTTAAATTCAAAAGTGTTATTATTTTAGTTGTTTAGTAAAAGTAGTAAAATCAAAATACTATACACTGAAAATAACATCTGTTAAGGATAGAAGCGGTATCCTTTTTTGTTTTTCAAAAAAGATTTAGCGGATAGCCTGACGCTTTGAAGCTTTATGCGGAAAAGGGAAACAGCATAAAAAAACTCCGAAACGTTAATTTCGGAGTTTATATATTAGTCTTCTTCAACCGGTTGCATCACGAAATCTTCCATAAATTTAGTGGTATAATTACCCGATAGATAGTCTGGATGTTCCATCAACTGCCTATGAAATGGAATGGTTGTTTTAATACCTTCAATAACGAATTCATCTAAAGCTCGTTTCATTTTATTAATCGCTTCTTCACGCGTTTGCGCAGTTGTAATCAACTTAGCAATCATAGAATCGTAATTTGGCGGAATAGAATACCCTGCATAAACATGAGTATCTAAACGCACCCCGTGACCTCCTGGAGCATGTAATGTTGTAATGCGTCCTGGTGATGGCCTAAAATCATTAAAAGGATCCTCTGCATTTATACGACACTCAATAGAATGTAATTGTGGTAAATAATTTTTTCCTGAAATTGGAACACCTGCAGCTACTAATATTTGTTCACGAATTAAATCAAAATCAATAACTTGCTCAGTAATTGGATGCTCTACTTGGATACGTGTATTCATTTCCATGAAGAAGAAATTACGGTGTTTATCTACCAGGAATTCTACTGTTCCTGCGCCTTCATATTTAATATATTCGGCAGCTTTAACAGCAGCTTCACCCATTTTTTTACGTAAAGCAGCAGTCATAAATGGCGACGGTACTTCTTCTGTTAATTTTTGGTGACGTCTTTGTATAGAACAATCACGCTCTGATAAATGACATGCTTTACCCGTAGAATCTCCAACGATTTGAATTTCGATATGTCTTGGCTCTTCAATGAGTTTCTCCATATACATATCATCATTTCCAAAGGCTGCTTTAGATTCTGCTCTTGCAGATTCCCAAGCATTTTGAAGGTCTTCTGGTTTCCAAACGGCACGCATACCTTTTCCTCCGCCACCTGCAGATGCTTTGAGCATTACAGGGTAACCGGTTTCTAGAGCTACTTTAATACAATCTTCAAAATCCTCAATAACGCCTTCACTTCCTGGAACACAAGGCACACCTGCCTCAATCATCGTTGATTTAGCATTTGCCTTATCTCCCATTCTATCAATCATCTCTGGCGATGCACCAATAAATTTGATATCATGCTCTTCACAAATTTTTGAGAACTTAGCGTTCTCTGACAAAAACCCGTAACCTGGATGAATAGCATCAGCATTTGTGATTTCTGCTGCAGCAATAATATTTGATATTTTAAGGTAGGATTCGCTACTTGCCGGAGGTCCAATACAAACTGCTTCATCTGCAAACTTAACATGTAAGCTTTCTGCATCTGCTGTAGAATATACAGCCACAGTTTTGATCCCCATTTCTTTACAGGTCCTAATTACACGTAATGCAATTTCCCCTCTATTGGCTATTAATATTTTTTTAAACATAACTCTTTGGTATTTAAATTTCCTCCGAATTTTCGGAGCCAAACGTCCTTAACGTAAGGACATGTAATTTGGTCTCGAATTTTCGAGACAAATTTGGTTATGATGGATCTACTAGAAATAAGGGTTGATCAAATTCTACTGGAGAAGAATCATCAACTAAAATTTTAACGATTTTTCCTGATACTTCAGATTCAATTTCATTGAACAATTTCATCGCTTCTATAACACAAAGCACATCTCCTTCACCTATTGAAGTACCTATTTCAACAAACATTGGTTTGTCTGGTGATGGCTTGCGATAAAATGTACCAATAATTGGTGATTTTATAGTTATATATTTCGAATCTTCTGAATCTGCTGGTGTTTCTAATACTGGCACAGCTGCCTGAATAGGCGCTGAATGTAGTGGTTGAGCTAAGGTTTGATTAACAGGTATTTGTTGAACATAGGTCGTTGATTCCCCTCTTTCATCTCCTCCTGTTCTAATGGTAATTTTAATATCATCCATTTCTAATTTAACCTCACTTGCCCCAGACTTGGCAACAAATTTGATTAAGTTCTGAATTTCTTTAATATCCATAATTAATAGTCGTTTTAATTAGTTTGTTATGAATTATAAGCCCATTTTAAATAAATTGAGCCCCAAGTAAATCCGCCACCAAATGCAGCGAATATAATTTTATCGTCTTTTTTAAGTTGTGATTCGTAATCATTTAAAAGCAAAGGTAAGGTAGCTGATGTTGTGTTTCCATATTTTTCGATATTCATCATAACCTTAGACAAATCTAATGATACTCTCTTAGCGGTAGCTTCTATAATTCGTTTATTAGCTTGATGTGCTGCTAACCACGCAATATCATCATTAGTTATATTATTGCGCTCCATGATACGCTCTGTAACATCTGCCATATTAAAAACTGCATTTTTAAATACTGTTTTTCCCTCTTGAAATATGTAATGTTTTCCTTCGTCAAATGTATCTGCAGTAATTGGATATGAAGACCCTCCATACGTTGCTTGAAGAAACTCACGTCCATTTCCGTCACTCCTTAATAGTTCATCTTGAACTCCAAGACCTTCATGATTTGGCTCGAACAAGACTGCTCCAGCACCATCACCAAAAATGATACAAGTTGCTCTGTCTTTATAGTTAATAAAAGATGAGTTTTTGTCTGCTCCTATGAGTAAGATCTTTTTATACTTTCCAGACTCAATATAACTTGAAGCCACTGACATTCCAAAGAGAAAACTTGAGCAAGCTGCTTCTAAGTCAAACGAAAATGCATTAGTTGCGCCAATCTCAGTTGCTGTGAAAGATGCTGTTGCGGCGGCTTTCATATCTGGTGTTGCTGTTGCAACGATGACTAATTCTATATCTAAAGGATCAATCCCGTTTTTATCGATAAGGTTTTGAGCTGCTTTAATGGCTAAAAAGGATGTTCCTTTTCCTTCATCTTTAAGAATTCTGCGCTCTTTAATACCTGTTCGGGAAGTAATCCATTCATCATTAGTATCAACTAATGTTTCCAAAATTTTATTGGTCAATTTGTACTCAGGTACATATGCCCCTACTCCTGTAATTGCAGCTGTGATTTTACTCATACTAGGTTTTTAAAAAACAATCTTAAATAGATAAGAATCGTTAAAAAAGGATATAATTTTAATGAAATCACTAAACTTTCACCGATTATAGCGCAAATTAAGTCGTTTTTAAGACTTTGAGAAATTAAACATAAAAAAAACGCTCATTGCTGAGCGTTTATTTGTATGCATGCATAATAACTTATGCTAAATTTTCTTCTTTTTCAGAATTGTCAATTAATACCTGACCTCTGTAATATAGTTTACTTTCGAACCAATGCGCTCTATGGTATAGGTGTGCTTCTCCCGTAGTAGGGCAAGTTGCTATCGTAGGAACAGAAGCTTTGTAATGTGTTCTTCTTTTATCTCTTCTTGTTCTCGATATTTTTCTCTTTGGATGTGCCATTTTATATGTTATTTATCCGTTAATAGTTTTTTTAATGTATTCCAACGAGGATCAATTTCCTCTGATGCTTCTTCTTTTTCGCCTAAACTTTTAGGGCTTAATTCTTCTAATTTTTTAAGTATATCTGAATCTAATGTTCCGTCCTCAACTCCTGGATGAACGCGTTTTGCTGGCATTGACAATATGATTAACTCATATATATACTGTGCCACATTAATTTCGTATTCTCCGTGAGGAATGATTAGTATATCTTCAAATTCATCATTGTACTCATCTCCGTAATTCACTACTAATTTAAACTCACCTTCCAAAAATTGTTCGTAAGGTTCGTTAGTGAGGTCACAGTTTACATTTACAGTACCTGAAATATCGAAATATAGCTCAAAGAACGTTGTGTTTTTCTCAAAAAGCAACTGTGCTTTTACATCTACATCATTAAAATCATCATACTCAAAATACTCAAAGAACTTATTATCAATCTGATAATCAAAATGGTGCTTTTCTGCTTTGAGACCAATAAACGGTATCGTAAATTCCTTCAAAGGCTTCTTCATCTTCGCATTCATTTTGAGGCTGCAAATATATAACTATTAATTAATTAAACTATGGTTATAAACAAAAAATGTTGATAACCTATTTATCTCTTGGTCGTGTTGGTTTTTCTAAGCGTTTAGGTGCTTTTCTTAATGGGTTTTTAGCATACTCATTGTATTCTTCTCTGCTATTAAAAATATCAATCGCCTTAAAGACAGCTTCCTTAAATGAACCATTATCTGCTTCACCTTTTCCTGCTATTTCAAATGCAGTACCATGATCTGGTGAGGTTCTCACTTTACTTAAACCAGCTGTGTAATTTACACCATGACCAAAGGTGATCGTTTTAAAAGGTATTAAGCCTTGATCGTGATAAGATGCTATAATGGCATCGAAGTTTTTATAATTGCTAGAACCAAAGAAACTATCGGCTGAATATGGTCCATATACCATTTTATCTTTTATTGCTTCTAACGTAGGTCTTAAAATAGCATCGTCTTCCTCCCCTATAACTCCGTTATCTCCTGCATGTGGATTAATACCTAGAACTGCAATTTTAGGTTTTCTAATTCCGAAATCTTCAACTAGAGATTTATAAACCGTATTTACTTTTTCATTTATGAGCTCTGCAGTAATTTGACTAGACACATCCTTTACAGGAACGTGATCTGTAAGTAGGCCAACCTTTAAGGTATCCGTAATCATGAACATTAGGCTTTTTCCTCCTAATTTTTCAGCCAAATAATTTGTATGTCCTGGGAATTTAAAACTCTCTGACTGGATATTATGCTTGTGAATTGGAGCAGTAACTAAAACATCAATTGCATTATCTTTCAAAGCGTTTGTTGCTGCTTCTAGGGATTTAATTGAATATTCTCCAATCTTTGAATCTTCCTCACCAAAATTAATATCTACATTTTCTTTCCAAACGTTGACGACATTAACTTTCCCGTCAACGATTTGATCTGTATGATTAATACCGTGAAAATTCACACCGCTATCGAAGTGTTTTTTAAAAAAAGACATCGTTTTAATGGAGCCAAAAATTATTGGTGTACAAAACTCTAGCATTCGAATGTCTTCAAAAGTTTTGAGTATAATTTCAGATCCGATCCCATTAAGGTCTCCTATTGAAATCCCTAATTTTATTTTTTTTTCTTTTTCCATTAAGATGTTTTCTAATGTGTGTAATTTTGTGTTTGCAAATTTAACCAATTATTCGAAACTATGTTTACAGGTATTATTGAAGATTTAGGGATTGTTACAAAACTTGATAAGGAGCAAGGCAATCTGCATTTAACTGTTAAAAGCAGTATTACTCACGAACTAAAAATCGATCAAAGCGTTGCTCACAATGGCATTTGTTTAACCGTCGTCGCTATTTCTGGCAAACATTATACAGTAACAGCAATTAAAGAGACTATTGATAAAACTAATATTAGTGATTTACAGCAAGGCGATATTGTAAACCTAGAACGCGCTATGAAACTTGGTGATCGCTTAGATGGGCATATTGTGCAAGGTCACGTAGATCAAGTTGGAATATGTGAAAGTGTTAAAGAAGAGAATGGAAGTTGGATCTATACGTTTAGCTACGATGCGACTTTAGGTAATGTTACTATTGAAAAAGGATCAGCAACTATTAATGGTGTGAGTTTAACGGTCGTTAATTCTGAAAAAAATAGTTTTAGTGTTGCTATTATCCCGTATACTTATGAGCATACCAATTTTAAGCATTTGAAGAAAGGTTCTAAAATAAATTTAGAATTTGATGTTTTAGGAAAATATATACAAAAACTCTACGAAGCTCGATTGTAATTAGTCTTTAGTGTTTTGAATGGTCTTCTTTATCCCGAAGTAAGCACCAACAGCCAAAGCCAAAGAAGTAAACCCATCAATAGGTAAACCTGGAGGTGGCGGCGGCATAGGCGGTGGTGGATTACCACCCTGTGAAGCGCATACAAAACTTATTAAAACAAATAAGATTGAGGCGAAAATTTTCTTATTTTGTATTTTCATTACTGTGTAAATGTATAAAAAAAAAGGTCTCAACGAAATAAAATAACGAAAAAACATCCACGAAACGCAATAATAATCGATGAAAGGTAGGATTTCAGCGGTTTACGTTAAATTTATATTAAGAGCCAAATATATGATTTTTTGCGATAAACTAAACAAATTCATGATTTTTTTAGTTTAATTAATTGTTATAATACCTTCTACAAGTTTTATTTAAGAAAATTAGAAGGCGATATTTTTACGAATTATTCAATAAAAAGCAGTCAACGATGCATTTGATCTAAAATTTCAATTACTTCTGTTTTTTTTCTTACGGAAACTGGAACATTTTCTCCGTTTTTTAGCATTAGATATCCTCCATCTGTTTTTATAAACGCACTTATATATTGTAAATTAACCAAATGACTTTGGTGAATTCTCAAAAACCCAGTTGGCTTCAATAAATCTGCAAAATATTTTAAAGTTTTAGTCACAAATACTTTTTTACCGTCTTGAAGATGAAACATTGTGTTATTACTATCAGATTCGCAGCGTACAATATCCTCTAAATTGACGATGATAATTTTATCTAACGTATGAAGTGAAATTTTATCTGGCTTTTTTTCTGGCGCTGTTAAGGTTTCTTTTAAAATAGTTAACCGTTCCTTATTAGGTTGTATTTGTTGCTTTGCACGTTTTATAGCGTCTGCTAATTCTGTGTGCGCGTACGGTTTCAAAACATAATCTATTGCTGCAAACTTGAATGCTTTTATCGCAAATTCATCACTCGCTGTAACAAATATAATTTTCGACTTTAAGTCCGGAAAAATCTCCAACACATCAAATCCAGTACCATCTCCCAACATAATGTCCAAAAACAATATATCTGGCTGCACTTTCCTAAGGGCTTTAGCAGCTTCTACAACACTTTGCGCTGTGCTAATAATTTTAATATCTGAATGATGACTTTCAATGTCGCTTTTTAAAAGCAGCATTGCGTCCTTCATATCTTCTACTATGATCGCTGTTAGCATAATTAATAATCTGTTTTTAATGGGATTTTAAATACAATAGTCGTACCACCAATACTTCCATCTTCTAATTTTATTTCAGACATCTCCAAAGCATTTTTTCCAAAGATAGATTCTAATCGTTCTCTAGTTACAGTTAAAGCCATAGATTGATGATCTGTTTTAGGTTTTTGCTGCTGTGAATTAAAAACTCCAACACCATTATCTATTATAGTAACTTGTAAAATAGATTCGCTATTGGTGAATTCAATAGTTAATTCGCCATGTCTAGGTCCTTTTAAAATACCATGTCTAATAGCGTTTTCAACAAAGGGCTGTATGAGCATCGGCGGAATTAATATTTCTTCAGCATCTAAATCTGTTTTTAAATCAATGCGATACTCAAATCGTTTTTCTGTCATTAAGCGTTCTACCTCTATATAATGACGTATTGTTTTTACCTCTTGATCTAAAGAGATAGTATCTTTTCTGGAATTCATTAAGGTCTCTCGCAATAATGTTGCAAAACTATTAACGGTCTCATTCATCTTATCTGGCTTTGTTGGTGCCATAGCCTTGATCCCATTGAGGACATTAAAAATAAAATGCGGATTCATTTGCAAGCGTAACGCCTTCTGTTCTAAAGTCAGTAAATGATTTTCTAATTCTAGCCTCTTTTTTTCTTCGTAATTTTTTCGGTTCAAGCGTTTAATATATTGATGAACTAAAAAAGCAAGCCCTAAAACTAAGATTCCAAAGAGTAGCCACTGAAACCATAGCTTTTTATGCAGCGGACTTTCAATAAAAAACGAAAATTTAATCACCTCACTCTCTTTCCAACGATAGTTTCTTGATTGAACCAAAAAATCATGAGCCCCAAAATTAAGTTCTGGTAAATCCTGAGTATTATTCTTAGACCAAGGACTCCACTCATTCTTATTCAATTTATAACGGTAATCCACTCCATTTGGATGGTCCAAATCAACCGTTTTAAATGAAAAACTCATTTGTCTTTGATCTGGATTCAGTTGTAGAACCTTACTAGAATTAATCCATACACTTATATTAATAGAATCTAAACTTTCAAACTCCACCTTAACGTCTTGTATAAAGAGCTTGGGTTTTTCAATATTAAGAGCAATGTCATTAGGTTGATATTCTGTCAAACCGTACAACGTACCAAACCATAAATGACCTTTGTCATCTTTATCCACAGCATTTAAGCAGGTTTCAATACCAAGGAATCCGTCATTTCCTCCAAATAAAAATGCATCCTTTATAATATTGTCTTTATCTAATTCTAATTTGTCGACACCACGTTCTGTGCCAACCCAAAGATAATCCTCATCATCAAAAATAAGTTGATATATATTTTCTGAAGCACTTTTTTTTGCGCCTTCTAACTTTTTAAATGAGCGGAAGTTTTGGTCATCAGACCACCAAACCCCTTTTCCTGCGGTACCCAAATAAAGTATTTCATTCTTAAAAACGATAGAATTAAACTGCGCATTTTGTTCTAAAACTAGCCCTAAATGTATGACCTCATCGTTAAAAACATAACCTAAATGTCCGGTTTTAGTTGCATACCACAACCGGTTTTTAGAGTCTAAAATCATATCCCTAATATATAAGTCATCTATCCCGTCATCCTTAGCAAACGTTTTAAAAACTTGTAAGTCATCCGTTTTGGGATTGTAATTAAACTTCACAATTCCGCTAGAATATGTTGCTGCGTAAACGGCATCATTGGTCACCTGTATTTTTCTAATCCAATCAAACGGAAACCCATTATCTGTGCTCAACACCTTAGTGATTTCTTCTCTCTTCGGAAATGTAACCGTTGTTTTCAAAATGGTATCTATAACCATAGAATCTCGAAAAACTGCACCTTTAAAAAGCACACCTCTACCGTCAGAGCCTGCCCAAATATTCCCATTCTTATCGCTAGCAATGGTTTTTATTTTTACTTCAGAAAACGGTTCGGGAATCTTAATATCATGGACTCCGAAATCGTCAATTTGGATCAAGCCAGCTTCAGAATTTGAAACCCATATCGCTTTATTGCTATGGTGAACTGCATAGACCCGATTTCCGTTGAGGCCAGTTTCCGTATTATAATGCTTAAAACTATTTTGGTAATACTTATACAGTCCTCCTCCAGAGGTCGCTATCCATATATTAGATCGTTTATCTTTAAAAACTTGTTTTACATTAGGAACAGACAAGCCGTTGGTTGTATTTAGAACCAGGGTTTCTGACCAAGACTTTGTATCTATTACAGAAACGCCGTTATGTTGCGTACCTATCCAAAGTTGATCTTTTATAAGTGTCACGCTGTTAATTCTAAGTGGCTCACGAATAAGGATTTGATCATTAAAATCACGAGAATCAAAAACGATGGTACCATCATTAAATGTTGATGCTACAATTTTATCTTCAAATCCAATTATAGATTTAAAATCACCGTGTTCAATCTTCTGAATATTTTTGGCAGTTGATACTTGACCTTGAAATTTCCAAAGATCATTTTGAGTTGCCAACCAAAAACTATTATCAAAATAAAGGAGGTCGTTTATCTGAAAGTCATCTATTTCTGGGTGTAGATTTACTTTTTTTACTGATAAGTTTTTATCAATTATATACACTCCCTTTATGGTAAGTAATACCATTTGCTTCTCCAATACATACATCTTATTAACTTCTGGAGTTTCAATAGTTAAGAACTTGTTTTTAAGCTTGATAGAAAGCCCCTGTTTTGTGCCAATATATAAAGTATCATTTTGAGTTTCAATTGCATTTATGTAATTAGATACTAATCCATTGGTTTCATTAAAGACTTTGAATTTTTCCCCATCAAAACGGGCTAATCCCCCGCCTTGTGTCCCCAACCATAAATAGCCTTTATGATCTTGAGCTATGGCATACACTTGAGATTGTGGCAAACCATCTTCTAAGGTTAAAGCTTGAAGTTGTTTGTTTTGGGAATTTAAAACAAGCGCTATGCCGAAGAAAAAAAAGACTAGATTATATATTGTTTTAGGTTTCAATTGGATAAAATAAATTTTTGCTTTTAAAAGTATTGCGTATTGCTCCACAACGTACTTTCACTGAAAAAACCATTTTGATTTTAGTAGTGCTCAATATTTCAGTAGGCTAAGTTATGCAACTTACAATTTTGAACGCATTTTTTTATACTTCTAGTATTTCTATTTTTTGATTACTAAAAAAAGCGCTGCACTCATAAAGAGATACAGCGCTAAAAACAATCACTAAACATCAATTAACTAACTCTTTATTTATTGTCAAATTCACAGATTACTGCGTAATTATCTTGTTCTAATTCTGTTTTTTCTAAGGCTACTAAGGTTGTTGTTTGCATCAATTTATTGTTTTTAAATACAATGTATGAATTACTACTTGTAACGTCACAGCTTTCGCTATCAGGATTACAAAGTGTAATAACATCTGTACCGTACGTGTTATCTTGTTTGTTGATAATGCTCACTAAATCATGATTTAAAGTTTCAGATTTTACAAAGATTTTATCTAGTTCTATTCCGTTTTTTACAGCTCTAATCTGGAAACGCTTATAGCCTTTATAATCTACTCCTGCTTCACCAAAGACGAACTTAATTTCTGGATTCATTTGACTTACCATAGTTTTTTGTGAGATGAGTCCTCCCCAAATCCATCCTACTTGTGGTCCCATTTTTATTTTATAAAACCTACTAGTAATGCCATTAATGGTTTGAGGTATTTCGCTTTTTGCTAGTAACCTCACCTTGGTTCCAATGTTAATCGTTGTTAGTTTTTCACATTGCACTGAGGCACAATCTCTAAATGCGACATCATCTCCTAAAAGGTATTGTGATGCTTTTGCTGCTGAGTTTGTGTAGACATCAAATTCTACTTCTTGGTTTTGAGCGTAAATATCTGAGGCGATAAATAGCATGGCAAGAATCATTACTGCTTGAAAAAGTTTAGATACTCTTGTTTGTGTTTTGTTTTCGTTTTGGGTGTTCTTTAAAGTCTTCATAATATTTTGTTTTATGGGTTATACATTTCACCACAAATAGTTTGAATTTGGTTTTCAATAAAATGCACTTTTTGTGTTTCTGTTTCAGAAGAAAATAAAACCATAGCTAAAACTATGTTTTTATTTTATTTCTCACATAAAGAAAAAAATTATCATTTTCTCTATCAACAAATTCAAACTATATGTGGTGTTTGATACTTCAAATATATAATGAGACTTAAGTAAAATTTGGACGCTTCTAGAATTCGTAGGGAAGTGTTTAGAATTCGTTTAAAAATTAGGTTTTAAACCAGAAAAAGGAATTTTTTACGATATAAATTTTCAAAAAAAATCAACATTTTACACTATAAGTAACTAATTGATTACATTAAACAAAATTTGTAATGTATTATCAAATTATTTTGATTTTAGCGTTAATTATGTGAACCATTTAAATGTAGTTTTATGTGTAATTCCAATATCTTAGTATACAAACATAAATCACTTCAGAACATGCAGCAGACATCATCTTTAATTAAATTTAAATGCAACTAACAAAACAAAAAATTGGTCTCGTACTTGGCCCAGCGCTTTTCTTAATCATACTACAATTCTTCCACCCAGAAGGTTTAAGCCAACCTGCAAACGCTATTTTAGCATCAGCTGTATGGGTCGCTGTTTGGTGGATTACAGAGGCATTGCCTATTGCAGTAACAGCATTACTTCCCATTGTTTTATTCCCATTAAGCGGAGGTCTAAGCTTAAAAGACACCACAGCATCTTATGGTCATAAATATATATTTCTCTTTATTGGTGGTTTCATTTTAGCTATTGCTATTGAAAAATGGAATCTCCATAAACGAATAGCACTTACAATTATTAAACTCGTAGGTACAAATGTTGTCAATATCATCTTAGGATTTATGATTGCTACTGCATTTTTATCTATGTGGATTTCTAATACAGCAACTGCAGTAATGATATTACCCGTAGGTATGGCAATTGTTGCACAATTAAGAGATAATCCAAACACCAAGGAAGATGAAAACTTAATTTTTGGGAAAGCTTTAATGTTATCTATAGCTTATAGTGCGTCTATTGGAGGAATGGCAACACTCATTGGTACTCCTCCAAACCTAGTTCTCGCAGGTGTGGTTCAAGAAGCCTATGGTGTTGAAATAACATTTGCGCAATGGTTCTCATTTGGGTTTCCAATAACCCTTGTTCTATTAGGTCTTTGTTGGCTTTATTTGACAAAATTCGCTTTTAAGTTTAAACAAAAAGCTTTTCCTGGAGGGCGAGACGAAATCAACAGACAACTTAAAGATTTAGGAACATTATCTTATGAAGAAAAAACAGTGCTTATCGTTTTTTCACTTACTGCTATAGCTTGGATTACACGTTCATTTTTAATAAAACAGTTTATTCCTGCTATTGATGACACCATAATTGCAGTACTATTTGCAATTGTATTATTTATACTCCCAAATAAAGAAAAAGATAAAAGAATAATAGACTGGGAAGATGCTGTAAAACTACCTTGGGGTATCTTGTTATTGTTTGGAGGAGGAATGGCTCTAGCCTTAGGTTTTGATTCTAGTGGTCTAGCTTTATGGTTAGGTGAGCAAATGACTAACCTTCAAACGATTTCATTATTCGCATTACTACTGATACTTATTGCAGCAGTTAATTTTCTAACCGAAATCACCTCCAATTTAGCAACAACAGCAATGATTTTACCTGTTTTAGTTCCATTAGCTACCATTTTGAACGTACACCCCTATTTCTTAATGGTTGGTGCTACAGTTGCAGCCTCATGTGCTTTTATGCTTCCTGTTGCTACTCCGCCAAACGCTGTTGTTTTTGGGTCTGGTTATTTAAAAATTGAAGACATGGTTAAAAAAGGCGTGTGGATGAATATTGTATCAATAATACTGCTTTCAATTATTGTGTATTACTTTCTTCCTCTTATATGGGATTTGGAAACCGCTTTATAATTTAGGGTTTGTTTTAACAGTAAGTTTTGAGCCTATTCTATTACCGCGTTTGAAATTTTAATAGTATCGTAAGCCAATTTGACCTGCGTTTCGCCATAATGACGCTCCAAACGTTTTATAGAGAAATGTGCGGTTGCCATTTTTTGAAAGTGATCTACAAAGACATAGTTTAGGCTGCCTCCACCAATAGCGCCAACGATAGGTAAAGCTTGTGCTAAAAATTTCTCGCTAATTAAAAGGCTTAATCGTGTTGCTATTTTAGAAATAAAATTACTTAATGCGCCAGAGCCTAATGTGCTTGCTCCTTTTATTAATGTATCTAATCCTACTTTTACACCAGTGGCAGACACGCTATTTAACGCAGAATTTATAGCAATACGCGTTGTATAATAACTTGTTTCAAGACCGTCATCATCTTTAGATTCTCCTCCTAAAGCAAATACCTCAAGACATGCCATCTGCCCTTCTAGTGTATAAATATCTTCACCTTCACTACGTGCAATATCCATAATGGTTCGCATTAAAAACTTAGTAGTGAGTGTTAATTCTGAAGCAAAAATTGCTGTACCAAAACCTGTGGTGGCTCCAAAAAACCCGCTAAGCGCTCCACTGCCAGTAACAATACTTTTATAAGTAAGCTTTGATGGTTTTTTAAAAGATTTGTTTTTCTGAATCGTTAGTAAGTTAGCCTTAATGATTTTCAATAAAGCGGTTTGAGTCATACTTTGTAATTTAACCAATACTTTTTCTGGCACAAAAGTCATCCCAGTTTCTAACGTACCACCAATTTTATTCACATTACGCATCGCCCAACTTATATTTAGCATGTTGGTTTTTGCTTGCTTTAAAACGTCCAAGTCAATTAATGATATTGGATTTGTAGTTAAATTCAATTATTCGAGTTTAGGTTATGATAGCTTTCACTAGTGTTTGTCTTTAAATCTATAATTTTGTTACAGAAACGTCATTATATAAGGGAGAACTAACACTTTATCTGCAGAAGAGATTTTTCGATATAGAAGTTGAAATAATTAGATGGGACATAAAAAAAACCCTTCATAATGAAGGGTTTAAAATTTGTGGTCCCACATGGACTCGAACCATGGACCACCTGATTATGAGTCAGGTGCTCTAACCAACTGAGCTATAGGACCAATTGATAGTTATACCAATATCTTTATTTCTAAAGGGTTTGCAATATTACTACATATTTTAAAACTCTACAAGAAATTTAATGCAATTTACGAGTCAATTTCTTGACACAACTCAATCAGAACACCATTTGTCGCTTTGGGGTGTAAAAAAGCAATGAGCTTATTATCTGCACCTTTCTTGGGTTTGTCATGAATCATCTTAAAACCTTCTGCTTTTAATCGTTCAATTTCTTTCTCTATATCTGCTACTGCGAAAGCGATATGATGAATACCTTCTCCTTTTTTTTCTATAAATTTCGCTATCGGACTATCGTCATTAGTAGCTTGCAACAATTCAATTTTATTGGGTCCATTTTTAAAGAAGGACGTAATTACGCCTTCACTTTCAACAGCTTCCGTTTTGTAGTGCTTTTTTCCGAAGAGAGACGCAAACAACTCATTTGATGCCTCAATGTTTTTTACTGCAATGCCTATATGTTCTATTTTTTTCATATTTACTGCCCGCGAAATCGGGTATCTGTTGTTTCTTTCCCGTGATCCCAATAGCGATCGAAAGGGAACCAATTTTTAAATCGTTCACAATCATTTTATTAATCCAAAGTTAACATAATCCTTAATTATCGCCTACTTTTGCAGATGGAAACCAAAACATGGTTTTAGTTTTAGTAAAAGTCGTTATATTGAAATGACTGATGATGACGTAACAACGACTTAAATTTAATACAATGGAAGAATTTACACAAAGACAGAAAAAAATTGGCGGAGTTTTACAAAAAGATCTCGCAGATATATTACAAAAAGCAGCTAAAGATGGCGGAATGCGAGGGGTTATAATCTCTGTAAGCAAAGTAACAGTGACCACAGATTTATCTGTAGCCAAAGTATACCTCAGCGTATTTCCTAATGGTAAAGGAAAAGAACTCATTGAAGGGATTCGCTCAAATACGACTTTAATTCGTCACGAAATGGCGCAACGTACAAAAAACCAATTACGTCGTATGCCTAACTTAGAGTTCTTTATTGACGACTCTTTAGAATATATTGACGGCATAGAACGCTCTCTCAAAAGAGAAGAAGATCCTATCAAAGAAGCCGACCTTTTAGCAAAACGTAAAAAGAAATAATCGATTTTTTAAAAGTCTAAAAAGCATAGTGGTATCGTAAAATTGATCTCCCTTTTACAAATAAGAGCATGAATTTCTCCCTGTACATAGCAAAGCGTTACCTGTTTTCTAAAAGCAGCAACAATTCTATAAACATTATGACCATTATTGCAGCTTCAGGAACTGTAATTGCTGCTACCGCACTATTTATTGTACTCTCTGGTTTTGCTGGACTAAAAAATCTTAGCCTTGAATATACCTCTATTGTAGACCCTGATTTAAAGCTATTTCCATTAGAGGGTAAATCATTTCTCATATCAAAAGAAGAGTCCCTAAAGATTAAAGCTATAAACGACATTCAAAGCTATTCTAAAACGATAGAAGAACGCGTTATTTTAGAATTTGATGGTAAAAAACAAATCGTTACCATGAAGGGTGTGGATGAAAATTATACCAAAGTAACCCCTATTGATTCTATGGTGTACTCCGGAAATTGGCTAGAACAAGGCACTAATCAAATTGTTTCAGGTGGAATAATCGCCTATAACCTTTCTTATGGTGTCCTCGACCTTACCAGGAATCAAAAAATATATGTCCCAAAACCAGGAAAAGGACAAATCACATCTGTAAAAGGTGCTTTTAATTCGTTACAGACCTATAATGTTGGACTTTTAGCTATCAACGAAGAGCTGAATAGCCAATATATATTTGCGAATATTGAAACTACTAGATATTTATTAAATTATGATAAAAATCAAGTATCATCAGTAGAGTTTAAATTAAAAGAAGATACTAACACCATAGAAGTTTCCGAAGCAATAAAAACAATTTTTGGAGATCGCGTAATTATTAAAAATAGGGATCAATTAAACGATGCGCTATACAAAATGCTCAATACCGAAAACGTTGCTGTTTATCTCATTTTCACCTTAGTGATTATTATTGCGCTGTTTAATGTCATTGGCGCATTAATCATGATGATTTTAGATAAAAAAGCATCATTAAACACACTCTTTAATTTAGGAACCACCACAAAAGATATCAGACGTATTTTCTTTTTACAAGGTAGTTTAATGACTATTCTTGCTGGCACTATTGGATTAATTTTAGGCTTTGTAATTGTGTTTTTACAACAACAGTTTTCACTTGTTATGCTAACCTCATCTATCGCTTATCCTGTAGAGCTAAAGCTTATAAATTTCTTTGTTGTTTTTATTACGATAGTCGTATTAGGGATTTTGGCTTCTAAGTTAGCGTCGCAAAGGATTACACGAGATTTGGTTAAGGGGTAAATCAGTGTGCAGTATTCAGTGAAAAAGTCTTTAAGAAACAAATAGGGGTATCAACTCAACAAAAAACAACTCAACAACTTTGCGCTATCAAGAAAACTGATGATTCCCAAACAACTCCAACACCTCATCAAAAGCAGCAAATACATCAACAGAGTCATCACTTGTGACCATTTTCATTCTGTGTTCTTTAAAGTTAGGAATCCCTTTAAAGTAATTGGTATAATGACGCCTGGTTTCAAAAACGCCTAAACGTTCACCTTTCCAATCTATTGACATTTGAAGATGACGTCTTGCAGCATCCACACGATCTGCCATTGAGATTGGTGCTAAATGTTCTCCAGTTTTAAAAAAGTGTTTCACTTGCTTAAAAAACCAAGGGTTTCCAATAGATGCACGACCAATCATACAACCATCAAGTCCATAACTATCTCGCATTTCCATAGCGCGTTCTGGTGTGGTGACATCACCATTTCCAAAAACAGGAATATGCATTCTTGGATTGTTTTTCACAGCTGCAATGGGTTTCCAGTCTGCATCGCCTTTATACATTTGAGCACGTGTTCGTCCGTGAATAGAAATCGCTTTACAGCCTACATCTTGTAATCTCTCAGCAACCTCAACAATTTTTATAGAATCGTCATCCCAACCTAGACGTGTTTTCACGGTAACAGGCAAATTGGTGCGTTTTACCATTTCAGCAGTTAATTGTTCCATCAAACAAATATCTTTTAGGATACCTGCTCCTGCGCCTTTACTCACTACTTTTTTTACAGGACACCCAAAATTGATGTCTATAATGTCTGGATTTGATCGCTCAACAATATCAATCGTCTGCAACATGCTTTCCATATTAGCTCCAAAAATTTGGATACCAACAGGTCGTTCTTTTTCGTAGATATCAAGCTTCATGACGCTTTTTGCAGCATCACGAATTAAGCCTTCACTAGAAATAAATTCAGTATACACCACGTCTGCACCTTGCTCCTTGCATAATGCACGAAACGGTGGGTCGCTCACATCTTCCATTGGTGCTAACAACAATGGGAAATCTGAAAGCTCTATATCGCCTATTTTTACCAAACTCATTTTATTTTGCGCAAAATTACAGCTTTTTAGGTAATTCTAATTGAAAGGTATACATTAGTAATTATGAAAAAAATATTTCTTACGCTACTCTGTCTATTTAGTCTAAATTTTAGTTTTTCTCAAATTGACAAATCTGTTAAAATAAAAACTTTTAAAACAGAAAAATTAACGGTAAGTTATCCTAAAACATGGATGAAAATTGGAGCACAAGGTTATGTTTTTTTTCAACCTAAAAGATTAAGAAAAACAAATAATAAATTCAATGAGACCGAGTATGTATCTGTTAACATGAATGATCTCAAACTACAAGCTCGTGACAGCATTGAAAATGTATTAAAAAATCATGGTAACTCGCTTTTTAGAAGTCATAAGACAAAGAGTTTTAAGTT
The DNA here is from genome assembly GCA_034111845.1 of Psychroserpens sp. Lineage (GTDB taxonomy): Bacteria > Bacteroidota > Bacteroidia > Flavobacteriales > Flavobacteriaceae > Psychroserpens. The sequence goes on from JAWUWM010000036.1 coordinate 28,089, forward strand.
AATTAAGTTAGAATCTAGTTCTAAATTTATCTATAAAATGGTATCTATAATAACTTATAAGACGATACCAGGTGTTTACAAGAATGAAGCCTATTATTTTATGAACAATGGTCATCTTAAATTCTATTATTATCAAATGAGAGAAACTCTCTTTGAAGAATATCACGATGATGCAATGCTAATAATAAATTCTATTCGAGAAAAAAACTAAAAATGAAGTTCTACACAATATTAATTTTATGCTTTTTTAGTTGCGGTTCTACTAATACTGAATCCACTCAAACTGAAAAAATTAGAGTTTATGAAAATGATGATTTTTCATTGCAATACCCTAAAGAGTGGCACAATCATGATAATCATGGATATCCTTCATTCTCCCCAAAATTATATTTAAAAAGAGATAGGAATTTCTTTGACAATGTCCTTACGATTTACAAACTAGATCATGAAAGAGACAAAAGTAAAACCATAGATGATTTTATTAAAGACAAAAAAGAACGAGCTACTACATCCACCAATGAAACTCGATTTCAACAAAAATCATTAAATACAAAAAAACGGTACTGCAATAATTGTTGAGTTAGATGAAAGACGCGATTATAGACCTATGAGAGAAATTACTTTTTTCTTAACTAATAATGAAATTATTTACGAGTTAAAATATAGAGTTAGATCCAATATTTACGACGAATACATAAATGAAGCTTTAGCCATTATAGATTCATTTGAATTTAAAAATTAGCATTTTGCAAAAAGAATAAAAAAGCAGCTAAAGTTTTATTCAATCTTGCTGTTTTGTGTCTTGGTATTTATGAAGCAATAATCACTTGGTCTTTAAGTTGTTCAAAACCCATAAACCATAACAACCTAAAAAAAGTTCCGCAACTGTTCCAAAAATATACCCTGAAGTTGGCATTCCATCAATTGCTATGCTTAAAACTCTCCCAAATCCTAAGCCTAACATAAAAATCATATTAGTAATCAATGCTGTTTTTAGATAACTAGATTTTAAAACGCCTAAAACCCATAACGTTGAAAAGCCTAAATACAATCCCATTACAGCTTTGTAGAAATTATGCTCGTCAACAGTTTCTAGAAACATATCAAAGCTTAATTCTGGCTTAAAACCATAAATAAATGCAGTAGGAATAACAATACATGCTGAAATAATTAGATGTATTTTATTGATGATGTCCTGTTTGGTTTTTAGCATAGTTATAATTTTATGTCATTCAGAGCATAGCGAAGAATCTTTATTCTTTATTTTAGGTTCTTCAGTTTATCCAACAATTGTCCGAATACTTTCTAAATGATAAATAGCTTAATTTAAAACTCAATATCAGCCTCAACCTCATCATCACCGCGTTTTACGATAACTTTAGTTGTATCACCAGTATCAAATGTAGATAATACGCGCATATAACTCATCATATCTGTTACTAGACTATCACCCATTTTTATAACAATGTCTCCTTTTTGAAGCTTTGCTTTTTGTGCTGGTTTGTCTTCACTAATCCCGTCAATTCTCATCCCTTTTCCATCAAAAAGATAATCAGGAATCACACCTAAACCCACCTTAAAACGTGGCACCTCTTCGCTTTCATTTTTTGTTTTTCTAAACGGTAATTTTCCATTATTATCTAGATCTGAAATAATCTCAAATATATAAGATGATATAGTTTCCATCCCTTCATAGTTTAGCTTTTGAGTATCATCACCAGGCTTGTGATAATCTTCGTGTTGACCTGTAAAAAAGTGCAGCACAGGAATATCACTATTATAAAAAGACGTATGATCACTTGGTCCCACTCCAGATTCATTTTGTATAATTTTAAATTTAGAGTTATTAGCCTTTACCACTTGCTTTAAAATTGGAGATGTCCCAACGCCATAAACCGCTAGTGTGCTATCTTGTTTTAATCGTCCAACCATATCCATATTGAGCATATAATTCGCTTTAGACAATTCTATAGTAGGTTTTTTATTAAAGTAATTTGAACCTAATAAACCCATTTCTTCGCCAGAAAAAGCCATGAATAAATAGTTGTTTCCTTTGTTTGCAGACTTCAGTTTTTGAGCAAGATTCAAAAGTACTGCAACACCACTTGCATTGTCATCTGCTCCATTATGGATTTCTTTTGTGTCGCCTCTAAACAGAGACCCTTCTGCACCATAACCCAAATGATCATAATGTGCTCCTATGATAATGGTGTGTTCTGCTTTATTATCCAAAAACCCAATCACGTTAGTTCCTGTAATTGAACTATCACCATCTATCACCGTATAATTTACTTCTTGATGTGGATCTGTTTTTGGTTTAAACGAAAACGCTTGTAAATACCCTTTTGTTCCTTTTGCTGTTAAGCCTAAATCTTCAAAACGTTGTGCTATATACGCTGCAGCTGCTACCTCTCCATCAGTACCTGTTTGGCGACCTTCGAGCTTATCATCTGCTAAGAAAGCAACGTCTTCTTTAATGGTTACAGCTTTAATTTTTTCTTCGGAATTTGTCTTGCAAGCTGTCAAAACCGTCAAAAAAAGAACAATTATTAGGTGATTGGAACGCATATATCTTAGTTTTACACAAAATTAAGTAAATAATTCAATCATACCTACAAGGTTTTAAAAACCTTGTAGGAGAAACAGAGTATATGAAATCCATAGTTGTAGTACTAATAACAATAGTATTTTTAAGTTGTAAAAATGAGTCTAAAAGACCTTCCGAAGACAATAAAGAAGAACTAATAGAAGCTGGTAAAGACACCTTAATCTATCCTGAAGAAAAGCACTTTAAAGCGATTCGTCAAGTGACCTTTGGTGGTGATAATGCAGAAGCGTATTGGAGCTTTGATGACCAACAATTAGTATTTCAATCTAATAATAAAGCTTGGGATGTTGGATGTGACCAAATGTTCTTAATGAACGCTAATGAGACGTTTACAGACAGTATTGCTCCTCAAATGTTGTCTACTGGAAGAGGACGAACAACATGTGCTTACTTTTTACCAGATAATAAGCACATAATTTATGCGTCTACACATTTAAAACAAGATGAATGTCCAGATACACCTTTACGTAAAAACGGAAAATACATTTGGCCAATCTATGATAGCTACGATATTTTTGTAGCCGACTTAGAAGGTAATATCGTTAAGCAATTGACCAATGAAATTGGTTATGACGCAGAGCCAACAGTCTCTCCAAAAGGTGATAAAATTGTATTTACCTCAACGAGAAGTGGTGATTTAGAATTGTACACCATGAATATTGATGGCAGCGATGTAAAACAAATCACCAATGAGTTAGGTTATGATGGAGGTGCTTTCTTTTCTCCTGACGGAACAAAAATCATCTTTAGATCATCTCGCCCTACAACAGAACAAGAGATCAAAGAATACAAAGATTTATTAACTGAAGGTTTGGTTGAGCCAACCGAAATGGAATTGTACATCTGTAATGCAGATGGTAGTGATTTACGCCAACTAACCGATTTAGGAAACGCTAATTGGAGTCCGTTTTTTCATCCTTCTGGTGAGAAAATCTTATTCTCGTCTAATTTTGAAGCAGTGCGTGGGTTTCCATTTAATCTGTACCTCATCGATCTTGATGGTAAAAACATAGAGCGTGTCACTCATGGTGAAACGTTTGATGCGTTTCCTGTGTTTTCTAATGATGGAAAATATCTAGCCTTTTCTTCAAATAGAAATAATGGTGGTGGTCGTGATACGAATTTATTTATTGCAGAATGGCAAGACTGAAAGGATTGACGTTCTGAAATAAATAAATTGTTATACCTCTTTATAGCAGAGTGGAAGGATTAAGTTGCATAATCTTTCCGTAGAAAAAAATTAATTACCCACTTTATTTAAACGATCGCGTTCTTCTAAATCATTAGTGCGTTCATTAGATTCTAAGCGTGTATTTCCAAATTTATAACGGAAACCTAATTTGATATAACGATCATCCACATCAATCATTTGTCTGTTAAATTGATTTTGATATTGTGTCTGTGTTTCAAAATCATGTAAATTAAATATATCACTAACAGATAGAGACACAATTCCTTTTTTATTCCATATCGTTTTGGATACCGCCAACTCGGATATTAGGCGGTTTTCAACTAATTGAAAGCCCTGTATGTTTTTACTATTAAACACTAAAGACAATCCTATATTTAGACTCTTATCTTCTAATAAAGTTAGACTGGTGTTGAGCGCAGAATAATTTGACCATTGACTTTTAGTGACGAATCCGTTACCAAAATCAGTTTCTTCCTCGATATTATAAATTGAGGTTACGAAATATACATTCCAATTTTCAGTAGGGTATAAATCAATCCCGAAATCAAAACCATATTCTACAGTCTTATCAAAATTAACACTGATATATTCAATAACATTAGTTGCATTGTTTTGCCTTGGAATCTCTGATATTGCGCCATCATAATTTTGATAGTATGCTTCAATAACCAATAAATCATTAAATAATGTGGTGCCTATAACCGCGTGATCTAAGAAAGTTGGCACTAAATTAGGATTTCCAGAGACCACATAATTTTCATTAATAAAAAAACGAAACGGGTTCAAATTCGAATAACTAGGTCGCGCAATACTGCGTTTATAATTAGCATACACATTATAACTATCACTAATATTATACTGTACGCTAGCGTTTGGAAACCACTCTAAATAATCCTGAGTATTGACTTGGTTTGTAGATAAAGAAATGCCCTCTATATTGGTTTGCTCAACACGTAAACCTGCATTGATACTCCATTTATCTGTATTTGATGCGTAATTAGCGTACCCTGCATAGATGTTCTCATCATAATCAAAGGCATCTGAGTTTAGGGCGTCCACAGTTTCATTTCCTGTATTGAGATCGACATCAAATTGGGTGATATCACTATCTGTTTTTATGTTGGAGGTCTTAACCCCCGCTTCAAACTCTGAACTCTCATTTATGGGTAAACTATAATCTATTTGTGCTGCAATAATTTGAGTGTTTTGATTGGCATTAGTATTAAATGCAGAGGCGCTTTGAAAATCATTATTAATATCAAAAAAGTTACTTACAACACCTTGTTTTTTTTCGTAGTTATAGGTTGTAAAATGGCCGTTAAACACGAGTGATCCTTTAGAGAGGCTATGTCTAAAATTAAGATCTGCACCTACGTTATACTTATTATCTCGAGACAAATTATCTGCTGTGAAACGCGATAAAAAATCAGAGGTATTATCTGTTATGGTTGTACTATTATCAATACTGTATTTAAAGTAAGGTATGTACAAAGCGCTTGAGGACAGACTTATGGTATTCTTATCATCAAAGAAATAATCAAAATTAGTGTTTAGGTTATGCGTTTCAGACCATCTATTTCTATTGACGTCAGAATTCCAGCTCTGCTCTAAAGTATTTGAATTATCTAAAAAATTAACTGTGTCGTCATTATCTCTATTTATCTTGTCTTTAGAATAATTGTAATTCACGTTGAAACTAACATACTTATTCTTAAAAAAATGACTTGTCCCTGCATCATACCTCGGAAACACACCCTGTGTAATATTTGTATTGACACTTCCTCTATAGCCCAAAATAAGATTTTTACTCATCACGATATTTAAAACTACACCACTCTCTGCATCATATCGTGCTGAAGGATTTGTAATCACCTCAATAGATTTAATAGAGCTTGCTGAGGAGCCTTCTAATAACTGATTTAAATCTTCTGCAGATAATTGCACCTTTCTATCATTAATATAGACCGTAGGGTTTGAGTTTTTAACCGTGATCTCATCACCTAACACCAGCACACCAGGCGTACTTTTAAGAACTTGAAGTATACTACCTTCAACTAAAGCTGAGTTTTCTATATTAAAAATAAGTCGGTCTGCTTCTCGTGTAAGTGTTGGTTTTTTTGCAGTAATTGTAACCTGATCTAGGCCTTCTATATCATCCTCTAGTCTAATAGTTTTTAAATCTAAACCCCCTGTAAGCACAACTTTTTGCTCATAAGTTTGATAGCCAATAAAACTAACTTTAAGAATGTAGGTGCTGGATTCGAGGTTATTCAAAATAAAAAAACCGTTTGTATCTGTAGATGTTCCTTTTAGAACTTCACTTTGACTTTCGTTATAAACGATAATATTTGCAAACTCAATTACATTATCATTTGTATCTAATATTTTCCCAGAAATAGAATAGTCCTGCCCATAGCTCAAAAATGAGTATAACAAAGATATTGTTAGAATATGTAGGAGTTTCAAATTAAATTGGGTTTAGAATTGCAATATAACATTTGTTTTTGAATCATATTTACGGTTTTTCCGTACTTAATATCCTTTTTGTAAACATTAATGATATTGAATGCGTGATAATTCGATTATATTTGCAAATCTTAACGGAGATGAATTAGAGTTTATGAAGCACATCAGGAATTTTTGCATAATTGCACACATTGATCACGGTAAAAGCACACTAGCAGATCGTTTATTAGATTTTACAGGTACTGTCACCGATCGCGAAAAACAGAACCAACTTTTAGATAGTATGGATTTGGAACGCGAACGTGGAATCACAATAAAATCGCATGCTATACAAATGGAATATACGTTTGAGGGACAAGAATATGTACTCAACCTTATTGATACTCCTGGTCATGTAGATTTCTCTTATGAAGTGTCTCGATCTATAGCTGCTTGTGAAGGTGCGTTATTGATTGTTGACGCAGCTCAAAGTATACAAGCACAAACTATTTCTAATTTATACCTCGCTTTAGAAAATGATTTAGAAATTATTCCTGTACTGAATAAAGTAGATTTACCAAGTGCCAACCCAGAAGAGGTTACCGACGATATTGTTGAGCTCTTAGGATGCGATCCAGAAGAAGTTATTCACGCGAGTGGAAAAACTGGTTTTGGAGTTGAAAATATTCTAGAAGCAGTTATCAAACGTATTCCAGCACCTACGGGAAGTGTAGATGCACCGTTACAGGCTTTGATTTTTGATTCTGTTTACAACACGTTTAGAGGTATTGAAACTTATTTTAGAGTTTTTAATGGTGAAATCAAAAAAGGACAAAAAATAAAGTTTGCAGCAACAGGTAAAGAGTACTTTGCAGACGAGGTGGGTACTTTAAAGTTAACTCAAGTTGCAAAGAAAAGTGTAAAAGCTGGTGATGTTGGGTATTTAATAACAGGTATCAAAACAGCAAAAGAAGTTAAAGTTGGAGACACAATTACAGATTTTGCAAATCCTACAACTACTATTGTTGCAGGTTTTGAAGATGTCAAACCAATGGTATTTGCAGGTATATACCCTGTAGATACAGAGGATTACGAAGAGCTTCGTAACTCTATGGAAAAATTGCAGTTAAATGACGCCTCTTTAGTCTTTCAACCAGAAAGCTCTGCTGCTTTAGGCTTTGGTTTTCGTTGTGGATTTTTAGGAATGCTCCACATGGAAATTATCCAAGAACGTTTAGAACGTGAGTTCGATATGACGGTTATTACAACAGTTCCTAATGTATCATACAATGCATATACAAACAAAAACCCTAATGAAGCGTTTATTGTAAACAACCCTTCAGATTTACCAGAACCAACAACAGTAAATCGTGTTGAAGAACCATTTATTAAAGCCACCATTATAACAAAATCTGATTTTGTTGGTAATGTGATGTCACTTTGTATTGAAAAGCGTGGTACGGTTTTAAATCAAACCTACTTAACTCCTGAGCGTGTAGAGTTAACCTTTGAAATGCCTCTTGCTGAAATTGTCTTTGATTTTTATGATCGTCTTAAAACGGTTTCTAAAGGTTATGCGTCTTTTGACTATTCTCCAATAGGACTCAAAGAATCTAAGCTTGTACGTTTAGATATTTTATTAAACGGTCAAACAGTTGATGCATTATCTGCATTAATTCATACAGATAACGCTCAAAATATTGGGAAGAAAATGTGTGAAAAGTTGAAAGAATTGATTCCAAGACAACAGTTTGATATTCCTATCCAAGCTGCAATTGGAGCAAAAATTATTTCTCGTGAAACCATTAAAGCCGTGCGTAAAGATGTAACTGCCAAATGTTACGGTGGAGATATTTCTCGTAAACGTAAACTCTTAGAAAAGCAAAAAAAAGGTAAAAAGCGTATGCGTCAAGTAGGTAATGTAGAAATACCTCAACAAGCGTTTATGGCGGTATTGAAATTGAATGATTGATTCTTAAACTCCTTTGAAACCAAATATTCACAAATTCAAAAATGAAATAAGAATTTATGATTAAAAAAGGAGTCTCATGGCTAAAAAAACAATAAACCCTTCTTTAAAAAACATCTACTCAGGGCTTTTATGTCTTCGGCATAACACCTTATTATTTATATTGAATTACCACTTTTCTAGTTGTTATCGGTTTTGAAATTCCTTCTAATGTAAACAACATAAAAAAACTTAAAAAGCTTCGGTAGCACTGTTAATTGATGATACTAAATCTCTTTTCCATTAGAGTATGTCTTTCTTCCGAAGAAAATTAAATCACACATTATAAAAAGAGATTCCTGCCTAATTAAAATGAATTCAGCACAATCCGCAGGAATTTTTTATTCCTCCTGAGCGATAGTCTCAACATCAAATGGTTTCCCTAAATACGCTAAATACCAATTTTCACCGATGTCTTCAACGTCTTTATTATAAGAAGAAATAATTATAATTTCAGATTCTGCTTTTTTAATAAAAAGCGGAATAATCTCTTTATCATTGTCAGATAGCTCAATTAAGCTTTCATAATGCGCCTTATCTTTTAGCTCAATTTCTTGAATACTGGGGAATTTTCTAACCACACTGCTAAGCGTTGCAAAATCATCTGTATGTGAAAACAAGCCTTCGTGAGGATTATTGTTACTATCACGCATTTCATCTACGCTAACTAATCTATAAGAACCGTTCTCTCCAAACTGCTTTCCAAACTTATTGATAGCATATTTGTTTATATCACTACTTGCTGTTAGTGCCATCATATAACCAACATCATTCAGTTCTATATTATCCATTAAGGTATCAGAATAAATATTTGTGTTTAAAGCCTCTAGCCCTAATTCTTTCGCTTTATCAATATTACTTTGATTACTATCAATTAAAACCACATGCCTTCCGTTAGATTCTAAATAATGACCAATAAGCCTGGATACTTTAGAAGCCCCGACAATTAATGTACCATTAGACTTTGTTAAAAAAACTCCAACCATTTTAGCAAATAACCGGGCTGTTGTTGCATTAAGTAATACAGTCCCTAATACAATCATAAAAACCAATGGCGTAATATACTCGGCACCTTCGACACCTTGTTTTAGCAATTTACTTCCAAAAAGAGATGCAATACCTGCAGCTACAATTCCTCGAGGTCCAACCCAACTTATAAAGAATTTTTCATTAAGTGTTAATTTGGAGCCTTGAGTACTTAAAAATACTGCTAGTGGTCTAATAATAAATACCACAATCCCAAAGAGTAATGCTGTTTTCCAGGTATATAATAACATTAAATCTTCAATATTAATATTAGCTGCAAGCAGTATAAATAATATCGAAATTAAAAGTACACTAAGAGATTCTTTAAAATATAGGAGTTCTTTGAGGTTATCTAATTTACTGTTTCCAAGAACCATTCCCATAACAACAACAGCAAGAAGACCAGATTCGTGTGCAAATAATTCAGATTCTACGAATACTAACAGAACCGTTGAAAGTGATACTACATTAAGTAAATAATGTGGAATAAATTTTTTGTTAATTGCGAAAGCTAAAGCGTGAGCAAACGTAAAGCCAAATGTAGTACCAAACAATACAATTTTACCAAACTCAATGAGCGCTGTTTTTGTGAATCCGCTATCACCACCAACACTAATAAATTCAAATACTAATACCGCTACTAAGGCCCCAATAGGATCAATTAAAATACCTTCCCATTTAAGAATGGTTGAAATATCTTTTTTAAGTGGTATGTTTCTTAATATAGGAGTGATTACCGTTGGGCCTGTAACGATAATTAAACCTGAGAATAAAAACGACAAATCCCAACTTAGTTCAAAAATATAATGTGCCAAAACTCCCGCTCCAAAAAACGTCACTGCAGAACCAAGTGTAATTAACTTGGTAATTACAGGTCCTACATTTTTTAATTCAGATCGTTTTAAAGTTAATCCGCCTTCAAAAAGAATAATACTTATCGCTAAAGACACGAAATAATAGAGGCTTTCCCCTGGAAACAACCCTCTTTGTTTTTCATTATCCCAAATAGGTTCAATCCATTTGGTGCCATTTTCACTCAAAAACTCAGCTGCAATTGGTCCAACTAAAAGTCCAATTAAAATCAATGGAAGTATCGCCGGGATTTTAAATTTCCAAGCCACCCATTGCGCTAATATTCCTAATATTATAATTCCAGCTAATTCTAACATGTTGCTTTATTTTGAAAGTTAAATATAATTGAAAAGTATAGTAACTGTTCTAAAAAAGCAGATAAAAACTAAGAGGAGCAGAAATGTTTTAGTAGACACAAAAAAAATATTAACTTACCAACGAAATTGATTTTATAGCACTTGACTAACGAAATTTTTAAAACCATAGGTATTGGTATCGCATTTTCTCCAAACCTAAAAGCAAACCTTTACGAAGCAGCCCGATTATCGCTCTTTTTTGAGAGTAAATTGGTGCTTATTCATGTTGGTGAACAATCTGATGACAAAACACAACAGATTCTAGACATTATTCAACCTTTCTCACAAGAAAACCTCAACTATGAGCTCGTTTTTAAAACAGGTAACCCTGTAGATGTAATTTTATCAGTTTCCGAAGAAAAAAAAGTGGACTTATTAATCTTAGGAGCACTTCAAAAAGAAAACTTTGTACAATACTACTTAGGAACCATTGCTAGAAAAATTACGAGACAAGCAAGTTGCTCAATTCTTTTACTTATAAAGCCCTCGGTGCTGCGCATACCTTGTAAACATATTGTTGTTAACGGACTCGACAATCCAAAAACGAAACAAGCAATTACTACTGCGTATTACATGTCTCATAAATTACAATCTAAAAAAATCACGATTGTTGAAGAAATAACGAAACAAGAGGTCGCTGTTAGTATCGATGATGATAAATCGCTTCGTAAATCTGCCATCATTAAAGAACGTCTAAAAATGCGAGAAGATTCTCGAGTTAACTCCATTATTGCACAAATACCTGAAGACTATACATCAAATATTATAACAAAAACACAATCTATATTTGGAACACGAGGCTATAGTATTGGCCATTATGCCCAATATGTTCGAGCAGATTTATTAGTGATGAATGCACCAACCAAAACTAGTTTTTGGGATCGTATTTTCCCGCATGATATCGAATATATTTTATCTGAGTTACCAACCGACGTTTTAATCATTCAATGAGGCCAAAAAAAAATAATATAGCGCTCTTTTTTAAGCAGCTCCCTAAAAATATATTTTCGGGATTTGTGGTAAGTTTAATTGCCTTACCTCTAGGATTAGGACTAGCTATGGCCAGTGATGCTCCTGCCATTTCTGGAGTTATTACAGCAATCGTTGGTGGTATAATCGTTTCTATTTTAGGAGGAAGTCACGTAACCATTACGGGGCCCGGAAATGGATTGGTAGGAGTAACCTTAGTCGCCATTACGAGCCTTGGCTTAGAAGGTGCTTATGCTGCCATAATTTGTTCTGGGGTTTTAATCATGTTACTTGGGTTTTTAAGAATGGGAAACCTTGCTGACTTCTTTCCATCTTCTGCCATCCAAGGAATGCTTGCTGCTATTGGCCTTATTATTCTAGGAAAACAATTTCATATTATGTTTGGCCATAAAATTACTAGAGACAACACTATTGATTACTTAATTGAAATTCCTTACACTATAAACGACGCGTTACATTACGAAAATACAGGTCTCATTTATGCTGCAGCAGCAGGCTTAATAAGTTTAGCCATTATGGTATTTTACCCAAAACTCAGAAATAAGTATTGGCACTTAATTCCTGCTCCTATGTGGATTGTTATCCTATCAATTGGTTTTAGTTACTATTTTGAATTGGTTTTGCACCAAGATAACCCAATTGCAAAAGCGTATATGATCCCTGCAATTCCTTCATTCGCTGAAATCACCACTCAATTACCAAAAATTTCATTTGCGAAAATTGGTGGTCTAGCATTTTGGGGAAGTGTTCTATCTCTAACCTTAATTGCAAGTATAGAATCCCTTTTAAGCATCAAAGCTGTTGATAAATTAGATGCCGAAAGACGTCGTTCTAACGTAAATAGAGATTTAAAAGCTCTAGGTCTTGGAACCATTGCTAGCGGTTTTGTAGGTGGTTTAAATGTTGTTACTGTAATTGCACGAAGTTCTGTAAATGTTAATAATGGCGGTAGTAATCGATCTGCAAACTTCTCTCATGCCTTCTTTCTTGTCGTTTTTATTGTGGTCTTTAGCTCACAGTTAACTCGTATTCCGTTGCCAGCTCTTATGGCTATTTTAGTGTATACGGGTTACAAATTAGCATCACCAGATTTAATAAAGAAAATATTTTCTGTAGGAAAAGAACAGCTCATCATCTTTTTCGTGACCCTTCTTACGACCTTAAAGTTTGGATTGATTTTAGGTATCACCGCAGGTGTTATCATCACTGTAATTATACATTTTATCATCAATAAAAACGTCACACTGTTTTTAAGACATTGGATAAAACCAAACGTATTAATGTTTAAAGAAGATGACAACAAATCCAATTATTACGTTAGTGTAAAGCATTTTTGCACCTTCGCCAATTTTTATAGATTAAAGCAAAAACTGGATACAATAGCTACAGATGACGATGTCATAGTAGATTTTTCTATGTGTGATTTCGTAGATCATACCGTTATGGAAAACCTTAATAATTATCAAAGTACATTCACTAAAAACGGTGGTCATTTTGATATTGTTGGTTTAGATATGCACGATGCAGATTCTAAGCACCCTTTTGCGCTTCGAAAAATTGTGGCTGTACCTAAATTGTTTGGGTATAATCTAACAAAAAGACAAGAAAACCTTGAGGCAATTGCAAAAGATTATAACCTTACTTATAGTGCCGATAAAAATAAAAATACTGCTTTTTTAGATCCTTTTCTGTTTTTTAAAACAAAGCAAGCCAACTATATTTATAATGAAATAAAAGACGACAATTCGGACTCTAAATTATTTGATATCGAATTTTCTGAAGGTGAGTTTATAGCTAAAGAAGTCGTAAGAACAACCATGCTTCATATCGATTTAAATGAAACGATTCCTATATTCTCACTAGATAGAGAAACTATAATGGATAAAGTATATGCTATTGCTGGTTTTACTGATATTAATTTTGATGATCATCCAGATTTCTCTAAGCGATTCCATTTAATAGGTGAATATGTTGAAGATATAAAAACCTTTTTTACGAATGAATTAATTCACTTTTTTGAAAGCAATCCCTATTATCACATAGAATCTAATGGTAGTAGTTTACTCATTTTTAGCAAACAACGTTTGGCGAGTACTAAAGAAATCAAAGCACTACTAGATTTCGGAAAACGACTAAAAGAGGTCATTCCGAAGAAAAATAATACGGATTAATCCTTCTCACTTATCATGTCTTCAGAACTATAATATACTTTTTTTAAGCTCTTCTTTAGCAGTAAGAATCTATAAACTCCAATTATAAAAAAAATGGCACTAAAAATTAAGGCTGTTAATGCTAAATACCTAAAATTAGAAAACTCTTTAAGCTGAAAGAAAGCGATTGCTCCCAAAAGCAAATACAATGAAGATCGTATATAAGATAACAGTGTACGCTCGTTAGCTAAACGGGTTCTTTCAATGGCCAAATAATCTCTTAGAATCACACGTTCGTCTGGCTTAAAATCACGACCAAACATCAATAATTTCATCCTGCTTTTTTTAGTTTTATTTTTCATTCCATTTAATTTTCTAATGTAAAAGTAATTTTTTACTTGTATATATGAGATTATAACAATTTAAAAATGTTAAAAATGTCTCAATAAATAGTATGAAAGTCAAGTAATGTTTCTTGCTTTTAGTAATTTGCATTTCAATTATTTTTAGAGATGAAATTATACCCCGTTAATGCAGGTAATTTTAAATTAGATGGAGGTGCTATGTTTGGCGTTGTACCTAAGTCTCTATGGGCCAGAACTAATCCTGCAGACGCTAATAATATGATCGATATTTCGGCACGTTGTTTGCTTATTGAGGAGGGCAACCGATTGATATTAATCGATACAGGGATGGGACATAAACAAAGTGATAAATTTTTTGGTTATTATCATCTTTGGGGAAATGACTCTATTGACAACTCCCTAAAAACTCATGGTTTCCATAAAGATGAGATTACAGATGTATTTATGACGCACTTACATTTTGACCATTGCGGAGGAAGTGTACAATGGAATAACGATAAAACAGGCTACGAAACCGCATTTAGAAACGCAGATTTTTGGAGTAATAAAAATCACTGGGAATGGGCAACCAAACCAAATAAAAGAGAAAAAGCATCTTTTTTAAAAGAGAATATTTTACCAATGGAAAAGAGTGGTCAGTTAAAATTCACCAACCTTCCACAAGAAGATATATTGAAGAACTCTCAACTAGGATTCGATATCTTTTTTGCTAATGGTCATACCGAAAAACAAATGATCCCAATGATTAATTATAAAGGGAAAACGATATGTTTTATGGCAGATTTACTGCCTACAGCTGGTCATTTACCAATACCGTTCGTCATGGGGTACGATACGCGACCTTTATTGACATTGGACGAAAAAGAGCGATTTTTAAACCTTGCAGCAGATCACAATTATTATTTATTTCTAGAGCATGATGCTCACAATGAAATTATAACAGTACAACATACCGAAAAAGGGGTGCGGCTAAAAGACACTTTTACAACAAACGATATTTTTAACTAAAACAACACTTTTAACGACATGAAATCTGCATGTTAATCGCGAAATTTTGAATTAGCGAACAACATGTGGCCTTCAAAAAAACAATAAAACAAAATACATGAAGTACTTATTTAAACATTTTTTATACATCGTATTCTTATCCGCAATTTTATTTGGTTGTGGCGCAACTTCAGTAGTGCTATCTACACCAATAGAAAATATTGATACATCGCCTATAAAAGAAGTAGAGCTTTCTGAAAGTCAGAAAAACACATGGTCTCATTTAGATCTAATACAAGACACCATTCCTGGAATGAGTGTTGATAAAGCATATAGTGATATTATTAAAAACAGAAAAGGAAAAACAGTTATTGTAGCTGTTATTGATAGTGGTACAGACATCGATCATGACGATTTAAACGACGTGCTTTGGACCAATAAAAAAGAGGTTCCAAACAATGGAAAAGATGATGACAACAATGGTTATATAGATGATATTCATGGCTGGAATTTTCTTGGTGATGGCTATGATGAGCAATTAGAATACGTTAGACTTTTAGCAGCAGGAGACAAAAGCGCACCAAGATATGCAGAAGCAGAAGCACTTTACAATACAGAGTATCAAAAGTACTTAGGTTATAAAACCAACTATGAACAAACCCTTCAGCTAATAACAGTAGCAGATGACGTTTTAACCAAACATTTTGGAAAAACGAACTACACTAAAAAAGAAATTATCGCTATTAAAACCGAAGATGAAAAACTAGGTCAAGCTGTACAAGTTGCACAATTTGTTTATGCTAACGATTTAGAATCTATCGCCAGTGCTAAAAAAGAATTTGAAGAAGGATTAGAAAGCATCAATGACAGACTTAACGCTAACCTCAACAAAAACCTAAAAGGACGCACAACTGGTGATAATCCAAATGATCTAAACGACAAAGTAGGTTATGGGAATAATAATCCTAGACCAATTAAAGACAGTGAAAATCACGGAACTCACGTAACAGGAATTATTGCAGCAGAGCGTAATAATAATACAGGAATGAATGGTGTTGCTAATAATGTTCAAATTATGGCCATTCGTGCTGTTCCTAATGGCGACGAATATGATAAAGATATCGCTCTTGCTATTAGATATGCTGCAGATAATGGTGCAAAGGTCATCAATGGTAGCTTTGGTAAATCATTCTCACCAAATAGCCAATGGGTAAGAGATGCTATCAAATATGCTGCAGAAAAAGATGTGCTTTTTGTTCATGCTGCAGGTAATGACAGTGAAGATATTGATGTTGCTCCTAATTTTCCTAATGATGCGGTTGGTGTTGGTCCAGAAGTTTCAGATAATGTAATAACTGTTGGTTCATTGACTAACAAATACGGTTCTACATTGGTGTCTGATTTTTCTAACTTCGGCAAAGTCAATGTTGACGTTTTTGCTCCAGGAAGTGATATTTACTCTACAATGCCAGGAAACAAATATAAAATGAATAGTGGTACTTCAATGGCTTCACCAAATGTTGCAGGTGTTGCTGCTTTAGTGCGCTCACAATACCCGAGTTTAACTGCATCACAAGTAAAGAAGGTATTAATGGATTCTGGTTTACCAATAAAAACTAAAGTAACTATAGGAAAAGATAAACAATTAAAAACACTTAATGAAATATCTACATCTGGTAGAATAGTTAATGCGTATAATGCATTGATTCTGGCATCACAAATGGCGAATTTTAAATAATATAGAAGAAAAAACAATTATGAACTTCAAATTAAGCACACTCTTACTGTTATGCATCTCTTTTTTTTCTTCGGAAATTAGTGCGCAAGACAACACCATAGAGTACAAGACAGACCAGTATTGGCAGCAACAAGCCGATTATAAGATGAACATTGATATGGATGTGAAAACCTATCAATTTACCGGAACGCAGAAGATAACATACACCAACAATTCACCAGACGATTTAAATCGTGTGTATTATCATTTATACTTCAATGCTTTTCAACCAGATAGTGAAATGGATGCGCGTTTAAAAAGTATCTCAGATCCAGATGGTAGAATGACTAATAACCTTGGAACCAAAGAAAAACCTGTTTTTGAAAGTCGTATTTCTAAATTAAAAGCAGACGAAATTGGTTATATAAAAGTATCTTCTTTAGAACTTAATGGCAAAGCGCTTGATTATGAAATAGAAGGCACTGTGATGATCGTGGATTTAGAAATCCCTATTAAAGCAGGAAAAACTGTTGACTTTGATATGGTTTTTAATGGTCAAGTACCTGTGCAAATTAGACGTTCTGGCAGAAACAGTGAAGAAGGTGTTGCTTTATCTATGGCACAATGGTATCCTAAACTGGCTGAATATGATACAGAAGGGTGGCATGCAGATCCTTACATAGCACGTGAGTTTTATGGTGTTTGGGGGAATTTTGATGTAAAAATCACAATTGATAAAGATTATATTATTGGTGGTACTGGTAATTTGCAAAATGCAGACGAGATTGGTTATGGCTACATTTCCGAAGAAAAAGTAAAAAAACAGAAAGGAAAAACAAACACATGGCATTTTATCGCACCAAACGTTCATGATTTTACATGGGCTGCCGATAAAGATTATATTCACGATACCGTGCAAGTTCCTGATGGGCCAATGCTTCACTTTTTATATAAGAAAGATTTACCAAAAGAGAACTTAGAAAGCTGGAAAAAAATGCAACCTAAAACGGTTGAATTGATGCAGTATTTTAGTGAGCATATTGGAAAATACCCATACAAGCAGTACTCTGTGATTCAAGGAGGTGATGGCGGAATGGAATACGCTATGTCCACACTTATTACAGGAAAACGTAGTTATGGTAGTTTAGTTGGTGTGACAGCTCATGAAATGGCGCACTCTTGGTTTCAGTTTTTATTGGCGACAAATGAAGCAAAGCACGAATGGATGGATGAAGGCTTTACAAGTTATATTTCTAGTCTAGCTATGAACGAGATCATGGATGAAAAAAAAGAAAATCCGTTAAGTAGATCTTATCGTGGGTATTCTTTTTTAGCAAATTCTGGTGTTGAGCAACCACTAACAACACATGCAGATCGTTATAGTATTAATCAGGCTTATGGAATTTCAGCATATAGTAAAGGAGCTGTTTTTATCTCACAATTAGGATATATTATTGGTAATGATAATTTAAAAGCGACCATTAAAAAGTATTATGATGATTTTGCTTTTAAACATCCTAAACCAATGGATATAGTGCGCACTGCAGAGCGTGTTTCTGGACTAGAATTAGATTGGTACCTCATCGATTTTGCACAAACAACAAATACTATAGATTATGCTGTAACTAAAGTAGAAGGTAGTACAATATCTCTAGCACGTATAGGCGTTATGCCAATGCCATTGGATGTAACAGTAATTTATACAGACGGTTCTACTGAAGCTTTTTATATACCGTTGCGTATGATGCGTGGTACAAAACCAACCTTGGCGACTATAAAAGATGATTGGGCTTGGGCGTATCCAACCTATACCTTAGAAACCTCTAAAGCGGTACAATCTGTAAAAATTGATCCTAAGGGGTTAATGGCAGATGTGAAACCCGACAATAACGTCTATCCAGTGCTTACAGAATAATAGATTTACATATATTAAATGAAGCCAGAACATTGAATTGTTCTGGCTTTTTTAATACCAGCCTTCGTTTTTGTACATCTCTTTTTTAGATGCGCGCTCTCTATTATAAAGTAACAAATGTGTCTTGTTTATATGTTTATTTCTATAACCTAACAAGTGAAAAATAGATTTAGTGAAAAATTTAGCCACCTTTAAATTAACCTTGAGACTATCTTTCTTATCATTATTCCATGATACTCCTGGAAACAATACCAACAAACTATCAAATTTTAGAATACGCAAATCTGCCGACAATTTTAAGAAAAAAGACTTAATAGGCTTGATAACAAAAAAACCCTCTTCTCCTTGAGATTGGTATAATGGCATAAAAATTCTAGCCTTATATGTAGATGTAATTAACTCCTTATTACTGGTTGCTAAAACGGTGCCTTTACTAATAGCCTGAAAGCTCTTAAAACCAGAATTCATTATAAACACCTCATCTTTTTTTATACGATATAGATAAACCACCTCAAAAATGTCAGCTATATGATTGGCGTTTCTTTGAAGTTGCTGGTAATGTGCTTGATATTTTGCTAAGTCTTTCTCGTTGAGAAGTTTTAAATGTGATAAAACTAAATATATAAAAGAAATACAATTATCTATGGCTTCTTTTTCATCATGTTGACCAGACTCAAACCCGAGAGATACGTATCCCAATTCGTTAATATAACTCAGTAAAGGTCCGTTTAAATACTCTTCAATGCCTAAAACAATAGGAACGGGAAATAACTTAGAAAACTTCCTGTTAATTAGTGCGTCATTAATCGTAATAAAAGGAAGTGTCTTACCTGATGTTGTATGAAAATCAATAAAATAAAATGGCCCAGAATTAGCGCTAATAATATGCTTTATTAATAGATACAACTCGAGTTGCTCGTCATCCTCTGCATTTAAATCTTCTTTAAATTCTAAAGATTCTAATTGCTTTTTTGTCCAAAGTCTATTTAAGTCTTTATCTATATAACGTTGGTTTTGTTCTAGCGCCTTGAGGTTTCCAGAAATTCCATAAACACTTCCAGAAACCATTTTGGGTGTCATTGTTTTAAACAGCCCTTTTAGTGCAAACACACCAGCGGTTTCATTACCATGAATTCCAGCAAAAAAAACAGTTGTAGCGCCTTTATTAATCCCTTTAATATGGCCTAAAACACGATGTATTGACGTTAATTTACTAAGAGACTTATTATAGACTTCTGCCATATATTAAAGGTCATTAGACGTTAATATACCTACTAAATTCTTTCCTTTTACAACAGGAAGACAGCTAACATTGTGTTCTAACATTAACCGTTTTGCTTCTGCAAAAGGTTTATCTTTAGTAATCGTTATAAGTTCATCTTTCATGAAATTTTGAACAGATTTGGTACTTTCTTCAATTTCGTTAATGTGATTTTTTATATCTGACCAGCTTAATAAGCCAACTAATTCTTTGTTGTTATTTATCACTGGCATGTGATGAATGTTTTTCCATTTCATCATATTAATGACCAATTCTAAGCTGTCTTTTTTATCTACAGAAAACAAATCTGTGTTCATAATGTGAGCCACTTTTTTATCAATATTAAACGTGGTATGAACATTTTTATCTAAAACATTCCAGGTAGATACAGGATAGTCAAGCTCTTGCTTTAAATACATATGTGATGTTAATACTTGTAACGCTTCAATAGGTTTTTTCTTTTTTAATAGACTTCTATAACTTTTCTTAAGCCATTCAGAGCCATTATGCACGTTCGCTCTGTTCTCTATGACGGTTAAGTAGTGCTTAGCGTCTTTAGGAGAAATTCCCATTTTATAAAGGCCTCTATAAGCCATTGGTAACAACTCATCTAAAATTAGGCGTTTACTAGATATTAGATTTCCTTTCCAGTTAAATTGGGCAGCCATTCCATATCTTGCAGCGGTAAAAAAGTTGGATTTAGCATCTTTAAAATCCATGGTTTCATGAATATTATCTTCAGATTTTGGTCGCCCAACCATAATACCAACCCAAAACATCATAGTCGCAATTTCATCTGTAGTGCTTGGCCCAGAAGGAATATACCTGTTTTCAATTCTTAGATGTGGTTTTCCATCTCCAACACCATAGCACAAGCGATTCCAACGGTACACTGTCCCATTATGAAGATTTAAGGCTTTTAACTTCGGAACTTCACCATTTTGCAGCATTTCTAAACTGTCTTTCTCAAACTCAGCGGTTACCAAACTTCTAAATCTTGAAACATTATCTTTAAAAATATCTGTAATGCTTCCGGTTTCCCAGTTATTTCCAAAGCTTACTCTAGATTGTTTTTCATTCAATAAAAAGGAATTAGCTCTCGTATCTACACTTTGGGTAAATAGTGCGATTCTCGTTTCGCTCCACAGCTCTTTTCCGAAGAGAAAAGGAGAGTTTGTACAAACACTCAATACTGGTCCAGAAATGGCTTGAGCCCAATTATAGCTTTTAATAAAATCATCTGGATTAATTTGTAAATGAGTTTGAAAACTTGTGTTACACCCTTCTAACATGACAGAGTCGTGCAATAAATTAAGTTCATCAATACCTTTAATATGAATATTAAAATCTTGCTTTCTAGATTCTTTTATAGCTTCGTTAAGCACATAATAGCGCTGGATTGGGGTCATATTAGCAATAGTAATATGTTTAAGAGATAAGGTCGGTAGAATCCCTGTAAGCACAATTCTTGTGTGGTGTTTTTCTGCTACGGTTTTTACTTTATGCAATAAGTCTTTAAGTTGCTGATGAAGCTTAGAAAAACAATCCTCTTTAAGTTCAAATGGATCTAGATTAATCTCTAAGTTGTAGTTTCCAATTTCGGTCGTAAAGTGATCATCATCGATTTCTTTTAATAGCTGGAGCGCATTTCCTATTGGTAAAAACTCTTTATTTACGAGACAAAATTCTTGTTCTGCACCAATACGAATTGGTGCTTTTTCAATCATATGGTTATCAATCATAAACTCTAAAGCTTCAATATCTTTAGTTAAATGATGAATATAATTAGCTTTATCCTTCTTGTTTGAAAGTTTAGTAACGTTTAAATTTCCCATAATACATGGTTTTAGTGGTATTAAAGTTACTTTAAAGTTTAGGTTTAAAACATGATTTAAGTCATGTGTACACTATTGTAATTACACCATCTATACCAAAATGGTTTACTAGGTATTATAAGTGTTACTATTTAAAACGCATATTATGGAGTTTTATCTTTCTTAGTTTTTACGAATAAGGATTTTAAAATAACCATTTAAAGAGGTTGTTTTTACTACATTTATTGAATAAATCAAGGATTTGGTCGATTATAGCTTGAAAACAATTAGCAATCGGTTTAAATTTACTTTATTTGTTTTACACGAATGTACCTTAAACTAATAAAAACGGACTAAATAGCGTTATCCTAGATGTCATTTTCTTACCCTAAAATAGAAAAGCTTAAAAGCCAAAAAAAAATCGAACAGCTGTTCTCTGAAGGGAAATCGGTTAGCGCATATCCATTGCGAATGGTGTATCTAAAAACAGAGTTTGATGATGATACTCAATTTAAAACTGGCGTCACTGTAAGTAAGCGTAATTTTAAAAATGCGGTAGATAGAAATCGTATCAAACGTTTATTAAGAGAAGCTTATCGACTTAATAAAGCTTCGTATTTTAACAACATTTCATCGTGTTATACGTTAATGATTTTGTACATTGGTAAAGATGGAACGGATTTTGACTCCATAGATATAAAAATGAAACAACTTTTAGAGACGTTTTCTAAAAAAATGAACTCTAAATAAATGAATAGATAGTTTTGAAACATCAACTATAAACGAGTAATCATAACCCAAATTGATTATTTATATGTTCTCGTAACTATTGAAAGATAATAATGATATCCGCATGAAAAAACTATTACAAAAACGTGTTTTAGTTCCGCTTTTAGCGCTTACTATATTTTTTAGTGGAACAGCTTTTAAAAGTGACTTTTTCGAAATTGCTAAGCAAATTGAAATCTTTACGACACTTTTTAAAGAACTCAACATGAACTATGTTGATGACACAAATCCTGGAGACTTAATGGATACTGCTATTAAAAGTATGCTTGCAGATTTAGATCCATACACCAATTATTATAACGAACAGGATGTAGAGTCTGCAAGAATTAATAACGCAGGAGATTACACTGGGATTGGTGCTAATGTATTGACGCTTAAAGATAGACTGGTTATTGTAGAACCTTATAAAGATTATGCAGCAGATAAAGCGGGCTTAAAAGCTGGAGACGAGATTATAAAAGTAGATAACATTGTAGTTGAAGATTTTAAAGACGATGCAGGAAACCTTTTACAAGGTGGTGCAGGAACTAGTGTTCATGTTACATATATCAGACAAGGTAAAACTCAAAACGCAACGATACAACGTGAGGCTGTAGATATTCACGCAGTACCACACTACTCTATGGTGAATGAAAATACTGGATATATTGTGCTTCGGAAATTTAACGCCAAAACATCATCTGAGACTAAAAGTGCACTTCAGGATTTAAAAAATCAAGGCGCTAAAAAACTAATCTTAGACTTACGTGGAAATCCTGGTGGCTTATTAAGAGAAGCTGTAAATGTTACTAATATTTTTGTACCTAAAAATCAATTAGTCGTCACCACAAAATCTAAAGTTAAAAAATACAATAAAACCTATTACACTAAAAACGACCCCATGGATACCGAAATTCCTTTGGTTGTTCTAATTGATGGTGCAAGTGCCTCTGCAAGTGAGATTGTATCTGGTGCTTTACAAGATTTAGATCGTGCAGTGATTATTGGAGCGCGTAGTTTTGGAAAAGGACTTGTACAGCGCCCTAAAAAGCTCACTTACGGTACACAGATGAAAATTACAATTTCTAGATATTACACGCCTTCTGGTCGCTGTATCCAAGCGCTTGATTACTGGAATCGTGACGAAAATGGAAAAGCCACACGAACAAAACAAGAAAACTACAATGCCTTTAAAACTAAAAAAGGAAGAACAGTTTATGATGGTGGAGGTGTACAACCAGATTTAGAAATGGAGGCTACTAAATTGAGCTCTATGACCAAAGCAATTATAGACGAAAATCTAATTTTTAAGTATGGTACTGAATTCTATTATAACAATACAGTAACAGATTTAGGGGGTTTTAAATTTACAGAATCTAACTTTAAAGACTTTAAAAAATTCTTGAAAGCAAATAATTTTAGTTTTGAAACTAAAACCGAAAAAGCGTTTGCTAATGCGCTGTCAGTGGCTAAAGAAGAAGAATTAAATGAAGAAATTGATAGTGATTATTCTAATTTAATGTCCTCTTTAAACACCTACAAAGACAAGGCTATTGACGATAACAAGACACAATTAATGTCTTTACTATCAGATGAAATTGTAAAACGATATTTCTATAGAGAAGGTTTATATACGTATTATATTAACAATAATATAGAAATTAATAAAGGTGTTGAAATACTTAAAAACCCCTCTAATTACTTAGGTTATTTAGATTAAAAACATGTTTGAAATTTTTTAAAAAAAATAAACGATATTTAATTATTACTTTGGTTATAATTATGAAGAAATTACTACTTATATCTTTGCTCTTATCCCAACTTTTGATGGCTCAAAAGGAGATGACTCATGAGGTCTATTTTGAAACTGATAATTTTGAAGTACCTCCAACAGAACACAACAGATTACTGTTGTTCTTATCTAAAATTGAAAGTATGGATATTGGTAAAGTTTCTATCTATGGATTTACAGACGATAGAGGTACTGACACCTATAATTTAAAACTGTCACAAGATCGCGCCAACTCTATAAAAACTATTTTTTCTAATAATGAGTTTGACGAGTCTGTAATTACAAATGTAGACGGTAAAGGTGAAATTTTACTAAAACTCATCAAAGAGAACGATTTAAGTAAAATACGAGGTCTAAATCGTAAAGTAGAAATCATTGTATCCTCTGTCTTTCCTCCCAAAGTTAAAGAAACAGCAGAAGTAGTAGAAGCTAAAAAACGAGAAGCTACAGAGCTTCTTAAGGGCGAACTTAAAGTTGGAGACAAGTTTGAGCTTAATAATATGTTATTTAAAACAGGTTACAGTAAACTATTGCCTGAATCTAAACAAACATTAAAAGAAATTGCTAAAATTCTAGTAGAACGAAAGGATTTATATTTTACTATTCAAGGTCATGTGTGTTGCACAAAAAATAGTAGGGATGCTATTAATCGAAAAACTAAAAAACGGAATCTATCTGTTGCTAGAGCAAAATTTATCTATGATTATCTAGCAAAACAAGGCGTTAATAAACGACGTATGAAATATGTTGGGATGCGCAGAAAATTCCCTTTAGGTGGTGAACCTAAATTGGATCGTCGCGTAGAGATTTTAATTACTTATGTTGGTGAAGTTAAACAGCGTAATTAATTTTTTATCATCCCAATATGCGGAATTCCATCTTCAAGATAACCCTCTCCTAATTCAAAAAATTCTAGATTATTATAAAAACGTTTCAAATACGTTTGAGCAGAAATTTTAATTTTTGTTTCATTATAGTGTGATTTTATAGCTTTTACTGAAGCATTCATAATATCATAACCATATTTATATTCACGTTCTTTTTTACGCACCACTACTCTACCAATACTGGCGTATTTAAAATAATCACCTGATTTAAATACTCTTGTATAAGCAACTACATTATTATCCTTAAAACCTATAATATGTAATGCTTTTTCATCTTTACCATCAAGATCTTGATACACGCAATCTTGCTCTACAACAAAAACTTCACTTCGTAATTGAAGGATGTCATAAAGTTCTTGAGTGTTTAGTTCGTTAAAGGTTTTTACTTTTATGTCTATCATAATTATTTAATCTTGTACAATCACATCTTTACTATCAGATTTACCGTACTCTGGTTGAATATTAACATGGTTTATACCAAAGTTATGAAATACCAACTCCTCTACTTCACTTAATATTAAATCAAATTGAGATAAGGTAATATTCTCCTCAAAATCAATATGAGCTTCCAAATGAATTTCATCTTCATTGACCTGCCAGATATGTATGTGATGCACATTTTTTATAGCTTTTATGGTCTGGATAACCTTAACAATATCTTTAACAGCAATCTCTTCTGGAGTAAATAACATTAATACTTTCACTGAATTTTTTAATAAATCATAACCCATAACAATGAGATATAATGCAATTGCAAAAGTTAAAACGCTGTCCACCCAAAACAATTGATAATACTTCATTAATAACCCACCAATAAAAACAGCTACACTTGCCATCATATCTGTTAACAGATGAAGATAAGCACTTCTCATATTCATATTAGATTCACTAGATTTTTTAAGTAAAAGCACACTAAGTCCATTACCTAAAATAGCAACTAAAGACAACCAAATCACTAAATTAGTCTCAATCTCTTGCGGCTCATGAAAACGTTTCACAGCTTCAATAATTAGTAAAATAGCTACAATAATTAAGGTGGCAGCATTAATAAAAGCAGCTAATATTTCGGCACGTTTATACCCAAATGTTTTTTGAAGAGAGGCTTCCCGTTTTGAAAGTCGGTTAGCTATATAACTAATGATTAGCGACACAACGTCGCTAAAGTTATGCAATGCATCACTTAATAAAGATAGACTTCCTGATAGTAATCCACCAATAACTTGCGCAACTGTAATAACGATGTTTAAAAAAATAGAAATAATAAGGTTTCTACTTTTTAAATCAGCATCAGAATGCGAATGATTATGAGAATTTGAATGACTCATCTAATTAACTATTAACAAGAAATAGGTATTTTATCGACACGGTTTTGATGACGTCCGCCTTCAAACTCGGTATCTAAAAATGTATCCACAATTTGAATCGCTTGTTGCACAGCAGTATATCGTGCAGGAATACAACAAATATTAGCATTATTATGCTGTCTTGTGAGTGCTGTAATCTCTGTAGTCCAGCAAATACCAGCTCTTATTTTTTGATGCTTGTTGGCAGTCATTGCAACACCGTTTGCACTTCCGCAAATTAAAATTCCAAAATCTACTTTATTATCAGCAACATCAGTAGCAACAGGATGCACGTAGTCTGGATAATCAACACTGTCGTTTTCGTTTGTACCGTAGTTATTAACAGTATATCCTTTAGCCTCTAAATGTGATACAATCGCTCGTTTATACTCAGTTCCTGCATGATCATTACCTATTGAAATCGTCATAATATAATATGTTATTTAAAACCTTAAAGTTAATAATTGCTAATAACAAAATCATAGTATACACCATATAGTTATTCATAACATTTAAGTTTGATTAAGATGTTCTTTTCTTCAGAAATAAGCGTTGTTAACATCTATAGTTATTTGTATTCATTACTTGTTCATATCTTATCTTAAGTACTTAAAAGTTTTCTTAGGATTATCCAATAATTTTCACAATCACTGACTTAATATTATAAACCTAATTAGTTAACCGTTTTTTCTAGCTAAGTTATTATACCTCGTATTATGAGATACCAACACAAAAAAGTGAAATACTTATTAAGTTTAAGTTGTCAATATAGGTTATCAACAGCTGTTAATAGCGTTCTAATTTAGCTTTACAATCAGACTTTTAAATGTAAAGTTAATGTTAACTAAGTATTAAGTAGTTCTTATAAGTCACTAATCAAAGTAAAAGCTAATAAAGTTATAGTAGCTATTAACACACTATAATAACCACCATTTTATTTTTAAATTTTAAAAGAAAACTGATGTTATGTATATATATGTTGATAAGTTTGAAAGTTTGAAAGTTTGAGTTGAAATTAAATGATTACGTATATTTGTAAGAAAATAAAACAGTTATGAGAAAAATTACGTTTCTTTTTTTAGTGTTGCCTTTTTTAGGGTGGAGCCAGGTTCAAATTGGGCAGGATATACTTGGAGAATTTATTAGTGATCAATTTGGAATAGATGTTAGCATTTCTGATAATGGAAATATTATAGCTGTAAGTGCGCCTAGTGCTGATTTAAATGGAGAAGCATCCGGTAGTGTAAAAGTATTTGCTAATAATAATGGAGATTGGATACAAATTGGTCAAACTTTAATTGGTGAATCTGAAGTTGATTTTTTTGGTACCAGTGTAGATTTATCTTCTGATGGAAATATTTTAGCAGTAGGAGCTTATTTAAATGAAGGTAGAGGCCATGTAAGAGTTTTTGAAAATCAAAGTGATGTTTGGATACAAGTTGGAGAGGATATTGATGGAGAAATCAGTGGTGAAGATTCTGGTTGGACTATTAGTATTTCAGATGATGGAAATATAATTGCCATTGGGTCAAAAGGAGGGTATGTTGATGGAATTAATACTGGTCTTGTAAGAGTTTTTGAAAATCAAAGTGGTGTTTGGATACAAATTGGAGAAAATATTAATGGAGAAGACAGCCAAGATCGATTTGGATCAAACGTAAATTTATCTTCAGATGGAAACATAGTTGCGATTGGAGCTCCTTACAATGATGGAAATGGACAAGATTCTGGTCATGTAAGAGTTTTTGAAAATCAATCTGGTATTTGGACACAAATTGGGCAAGATATTGATGGAGAGGATAACTTTGATAAATCTGGATGGAGTGTAAGTCTATCTTCAGATGGAAATATAATTGCAATAGGTGCTCGTTCAAATAGTCCAGGAACTCCTTTATATATATCTGGTCATGTAAGAGTTTTTGAAAATCAATCTGGTATTTGGACACAAATTGGACAGGATATTGATGGAGATGCAGAAGCGGATAGATTTGGAACCGCAATAAGTTTGTCTTCTAATGGAAATTTATTAACAATTGGTGCACATAAAAATGATACTAATGGAATTGACTCAGGACAAATAAAGATATTTTATTTTAACAATCTAGATTGGATTCAAGTTGGTCAAGATATTTTAGGAGAAGTTCCACAATTTGGATTAGGTTTTAGTATTGACATGACTTCTGATGGAAATTCAATTATAACTGGTGGGCCATCTTACAATGGAAATGGTTACAATGCAGGATTAGCTAGAGTATATAGTATAGCTTCAGAATTAGCTACAATAGAAGTAATCGATGATATCTTAGGAAATACAAACGGTATAAATGTTACAGCAGCTCAATTAAACAGTATCAGTGGAGTTTCTGGAGCAATAGAAGGTGTTAATTATACAACAGCTTTAAATAATGGTACGTTTGTAGATGAAAACAATCCTACAGCTGCAGAAATTCAACTAATTATTGATCAGGTTAATGCTACTTTAAGTTTAAACGAAAATAAATTATTTAGTTTAAGTATCTATCCAAACCCAGCAAAAACCCAATTCACAATCCAATTAGACCCTTCAGTTCAACTAGAAAAAGTTTCTATTTATAATACCTTAGGTCAAGTGGTTTTAACTTCCGAAGAACATATAGTAAATACCTCTACATTATCAAGTGGGTCTTACATTGTTGAGATTACAACTAACAAAGGGAAAAGCTCTAAAAAGCTAATTATAGAGTAGATAATAGGTTTAAATTATAGTCAAACGACCTGTTAATTTAACAGGTCGTTTTCATTAACTTAACATTCTAGAAACTCCATTAAATAATTAAACCGTAGATTTGCAGAAACTTAATACTTCCATTAACAAAATCACTGAATATAGTTAAAGTGAAAATGTTAACTTCTTCGCTATAAGAATTAAGTTATTAAAAACAAAAAGATTCCTTATTTCAAAGGAATAAAATGATTACAATTTAAATGACAAATAAGAAAAAAAGGAAGCCTTCACATAATAAGATTTCCAACCTTACAAATACAATTCTAAGTATTTTAAAAAAAGATAGAAACCAAACTTTCAACCATAAACAAATTGCTGCTAAACTAGGTGTTAATGATGCCAGTAGTAGAAATCAAATTATAAAGAAACTCCAAGAGCTTAAGGCTAAGAAAGAGATTGAAGAAGTAGAGCGTGGTAAATTTAAAGCCATTGTGAATACCGAGTATCATATAGGTCGTGTAGATATGGCTTCCAGAGGTTCTGGATATATTATCTGTGACGATTTTGAAGATGACGTATACATTGCTTCAAATAACATGAACAAAGCCCTTCATGGAGATGAGGTGGAATTCTATGCTTACAAACGTAAAAACCGTGGTAAGAAAGAAGGTGAAGTC
Organism: Psychroserpens sp.; assembly: GCA_034111845.1. Classification (GTDB taxonomy): domain Bacteria; phylum Bacteroidota; class Bacteroidia; order Flavobacteriales; family Flavobacteriaceae; genus Psychroserpens. The sequence goes on from JAWUWM010000036.1 coordinate 57,946, forward strand.
ACTGAGATTATTAAACGTGCAAAAACCGAATATGTTGGTGTTATTCAAATCAACGAAAAAAAGAATTTTGCTTTTGTGGTGGTTGATAGTAACAAAATGTACAAAGACATTTTTGTGCCTATTAATAAGATTAATAAAGCAGAAGAAGGTGATAAAGTATTAGTATCTCTTGAAGAATGGCCAGAAAAAGCAGATTCTCCTTCTGGTAAAGTCCTCAAAGTTTTAGGTAAACCAGGAGAACATAATACTGAGATTCACGCTATTCTTGCAGAATATGGGTTACCATTAGAATTTCCGCATGAAGTAGAAGAATTTGCAAATACCATAGATACGTCGATTACTAAAGAAGAAATCGCTAAACGTCGTGATATGCGTAAAGATTTAACCTTTACCATAGATCCAAAAGATGCTAAAGATTTTGATGATGCTTTATCTTTTAAAGTGTTAGACGATGGTTTATTTGAAATTGGAATTCATATTGCAGATGTCTCTCACTATTTACAAGAAGGAACTATTTTAGATGGTGAAGCTTACGAGCGTGCTACATCTGTGTATTTGGTAGATAGAGTGGTGCCAATGCTGCCAGAAGTATTATCAAATGGCGCTTGTTCATTACGACCACATGAAGAGAAGTATACCTTTTCTGCAGTGTTTAAAATAAATGACAAAGCCCAAATTAAAGATCAGTGGTTTGGTAGAACCGTGACCTATTCTGATGCACGTTTTGCATATGAAGAAGCACAGGCTATAATAGAAAACAATTTAGGACTTAACGGAGTTGAAGTACTTAACAACCCTGGTAAAATAGATGTAACTATTCCTGCAGACGTTGCTATAAGTGGTGAGGAATATCAAACAACACAAGCAGTTGCTCAAGCCACATTAAAACTAGATGAACTTGCTAAAATTATGCGTGCAAAACGTATGAATGATGGCGCTATTTCTTTTGATAAGGTTGAAGTAAAATTCAATTTAGATGACGAGGCAAATCCGGTTGGGATTCATTTTAAGACCAGTAAAGACGCTAATAAATTGATTGAAGAATTTATGTTATTAGCAAATAGAAAAGTAGGTGAATTTATAGGTAAACAAAAGAAAACCTTTATCTATCGCGTGCATGATGAACCTAAAGATGAAAAATTAGCAGCACTTCAAAATGTGGTTAGTCGTTTTGGATATAAACTAGATTTTAAAGATCGTAAAAGTGTGTCTCAATCGTTAAATAATTTACTAAAAGACGTTAACGGTAAAAAGGAACAAAACTTAGTAGATACTTTAACGATTCGTACGATGAGTAAGGCAGAATATTCTACTCATAATATAGGTCATTACGGTTTATCATTTGACTATTATAGTCATTTTACATCACCTATTCGTCGCTATCCAGATGTGATGGCACATCGTTTATTGCAGCTTTATTTAGATGGTGGCCAATCAGTAAGTCAAGATGCGTTTGAAGATAAATGTAATCATTCTAGTAATATGGAAAATCTGGCTACAAAGGCGGAAAGAGATTCTATCAAATACATGCAAATTCGTTATATGGAAGAACATAAAAACGAGAATTTTGTGGGTGTTATCTCTGGGGTGACAGACTGGGGAATTTACATAGAAATTATTGAGAATAAATGTGAAGGTATGGTCAGCGTTCGTGATATGAAAGATGATCACTATCAATTTGATGAAGATCATTTTGCTCTTATTGGTAAAAACTCAAAAATCATGTACCAACTTGGTGACGAGGTTATTGTTAAAGTTAAAAATACAGATTTAGTTAAAAAACATCTCGATTTCACCTTGATTGGTAAACATATAGACGCGTAATAGTTTCACTACGGAAATATTATAAATTAGATTAATAGTGCTATTTCATTACGTATTTGTAACAAAATATTTAATTTAGTAGCACTTTTTCTTTAGTTGTAACATTTCCGAAGAAAAAGATACGTATATAAAAACATAAACATATGATATTAACGACAACAAACTCTATTGAAGGATTTAAAATAGCGGATTATAAAGGTATCGTTACTGGTGTTGCTATCAACGAAGAAAAGTTGTCCATGGGATTTAGCATGTCAAAGTATTACAAAGCACTTCAAGGTAGTATTGATACGACTAAAGAAATAGCATTTAACACATTAACGGAGAACGCAAAAAAAATAGGTGCTAATGCCATTGTTGGAATTAAGGTTGAAATTGAAATATTAGCAACTAATTATGCTGTGGTTGCGGTCACAGGTACTGCGGTGACTGTAGCACAGTAATTTATAGCGTAGAATTAGTGTTTTTAGCATCACTTTTTTGATGTTAGTCTTTATGTACATTTGTGTGATAGTTATTTTAAAGTTCTTTTTTCTATGGAAATAATCTTACATTGGTAAGCAATATACCCTCGCTTTTGATTGCTTAATCATGTTTATTACAGTAAATAATTGTGAATCAATATGGTAAATAATTACAGTTAGAAAATACGATCTTAAATAATAGTTATTTATTTAAGTCTAAACTGTAACAACTTACTTTAGCTGATCTCTTTATTACAGCAAACAAACATAAATCTTTAAAATATATCCCTATGAGAACTATTTTTACCACGACCTTATTATTTTTTGCAATACTGTTAAACGCTCAAAATCCAAAAGAAAAAGCAGTTGGAGATTTTAACGAAGTGAAAGTTTACGACCTAATTGTTGTAAATCTTATTAAAGCAGAGGAATCAAAGATTGAAATTAAAGGAGATGATATTGAAGATGTAGAAGTAATTAATAAAGATGGGAAACTTAAAATTCGTATGAAATTTGATAAAATTTTCAATGGTACTAACACTTTTGTTTCTGTGTATTATAAAACTTTAGATATTATTGATGGCAATGAAGGTGCTTATATTACCTCTAATGAACTTATAGAGCAAAATCAAATAGAATTACGCGCACAAGAAGGTGCACAGTTAAAAATAGGTTTAGATGTAGATCAAGTCAATATTAAAGCAGTCTCTGGAGGTATTATTGAAACTAGAGGTAAAGCAATATCACAAAACATTACATTGAATACAGGAGGTATTTATGAAGGTAAATCTTTTGAAACTAAAAATACTACAGTCAATATAAGAGCAGCTGGAGAGGCAGATATTAACGCAACAAAAACAGTTGATGCTAAAGTGATTGCTGGTGGTAATGTTAATATTTACGGTAATCCCGAACACATTAAAGAGAAAACCACTTTTGGAGGTAGAATTAATCGCGCCAACTAAATAGATACTCAACGTCGTGAGTACGAGACTTTTTTATTAGCTTTGTAGGAAAGTTTTTTTTAAATTATGTTTGATAATATCTTAGCAGCTATTCCTTTTGGAATATTTCTTGCCTTCACTATTGGACCAGTATTTTTTGTACTGCTCGAAACTAGTGCTACAAAGGGATTTAAAAGTGCTTTAATATTTGATTTTGGAGTCATTCTCGCAGATGTAATTTTTATTCTTCTTGCTTTTTATAGTACCAATAATCTTATTAATAAATTAAAAGATGATCCAAACTTTCTTATTTTTGGAGGAGTTTTATTAGTTTTTTATGGCTTTGTATCGTTCATAAAAACATCCAAATCATTTAGATCTATTGTTAAAGAATACTATAAAGTTGAAATTCAAAAAAATGTCTATGGTAAATTATTTATCAAAGGTTTTTTTCTTAATTTCATTAATGTAGGAGTCCTTATTGGCTGGTTAATTTTTATAGCTGCTGGAAATGCAATAACCGAAACAAAAGAAGGGTTGTATGTATTTGTAGCAACGATACTTATCGTTTATTTTTTGACAGATCTAATTAAAATTGCTGTTGCAAAGCGCCTTAGAAACAGGTTAACCCCAAGATTGATATTTAAAACAAAGAAAGTTATTGCTTTGGTTATTTTAGGCTTTGGATTATTATTATTAGTACAAGGCTTTTTTCCGAAGGGAAAAGAACGACTTCAAGAGGAAATAGAGCACCGTTTATAAAACTTCTAAACGATGGCAAAAATAGAATACCGTATTTATGTTGTAGAATTATCTAAGCGCGTCTTTACAGAAAATAGAAAATTTAGAGAAGCTAATCCCCAATTTAATGGAGTTTTAGAATGTCTCTATGTTGGGATGACTAGCAAAACACCTAAGGAGCGATTTATACAGCATAAAACAGGGTATCGAAATAAGAAAGGTTATAAGATTTCAGCTAATATCGTTGAAAAATATGGTTCTTATTTAAGACCAAGTCTTTACAATCATATTGATCCAATAACAACTAGAGCAGAAGCACTCAAAATAGAAAAAACCTTGGCTCTAGAATTAAGACGACAGCGTTATGCGGTTTGGTTTAATTAACGAATTCCTGGGAAAGCAGGAATCTCATCAAAGTATAACTAATAGCTGTCACTCCGATTGAAGAATGAGGAGAAATCTTATAATTATTAGATTTCTCGTTGCCTATGTTTTACTTTATCAAAATTATTAATCAATTTTGATTATAAAAGAACCTCCATGTATTACTTGAAGGTTTCTTGAGTTTGCCAATCTTCGTATGTGATCCGCTAAATATTGTAATAAAAACTTTCTTAAAATTTGGCATAAAAAAAAGAGCTACTGTCTTAAGTAACTCTTTTTTGAGGTGTCGAGCGGATTCGAACCGCTGTAGATGGTGTTGCAGACCACTGCCTAGCCACTCGGCCACGACACCTTAACTATCTTTCATAAAAAAGATATCTCATCTGTTCTTTACAAACAAGACAGCAAATTTATAAAAAATTACCGTCTAACAACAGAAACACTTACTTTTTTCGTCTTTCGGTCATTTTTATTGTGACGCTTTCAACATCGCCTCCAATTGGTGGGTTCAATTTACTAACACTTACGGTTGCTTTTTTAACTAATTTTTCTTCAGAAAAGATTCGAGATAACATCCGTTTTGCTACCGTTTCTAAAAGTTTTGAGGGCTTTTGCATTTCTTCTTTAGCAATCTTATTAAGAAGTACGTAATCAACCGTATCATTTAATTTGTCTGTCTTTGCCGACGTTTTTAAATCAGCTTTCACCTCAATATCTACGCGATAATCACTTCCAATTTTGGTTTCTTCTTTTAAGCAACCATGGTGTGCAAAAACTCTTATATTTTCAACTTTAATTATTCCCAAAACGTTTTATTTTATCACAAAGATATAACGCAATTATCAATTATACATCGTATCTATTTTCAATGTTGAATTGATATAATATTTATAACTTTGCCTACTAGTTTAAAACACATGTCTGAAGAAACAAAATCGCTTAATTTTATAGAGCACATTATAGAAGAAGATTTAAAAGATGGTTTGTCAAAAGATAAACTACGTTTTCGTTTTCCGCCAGAACCTAATGGCTATTTGCACATTGGTCACACTAAAGCTATTGGAATTAGTTTTGGTTTAGGTGAAACCTATAATGCACCAGTAAATCTCCGCTTTGATGATACTAATCCAGCAAAAGAAGAACAAGAATATGTTGACGCTATAAAGCGCGATATACAATGGTTGGGCTATGAATGGGCGAATGAATTATACTCTTCAGATTATTTTCAAACCTTGTACGATTGGGCTATTCAATTGATTAAAGATGGAAAAGCTTACGTCGATTCTCAGTCTAGTGAAGCCATGTCAGAGCAAAAAGGAACACCAACCCAACCAGGAGTTGATGGTCCATATCGCAATAGATCTGTAGAAGAAAACTTGGACTTATTCCAAAAAATGAAAGCTGGAGAATTTGACGAAGGTTCACATATTTTACGAGCAAAAATAGATATGCAGCATGTTAATATGCATATGCGTGATCCTTTGATGTATCGGGTTTTAAAGAAACACCACCATAGAACAGGAAACGATTGGTGTATTTACCCAATGTATGATTGGACTCATGGAGAAAGTGATTACATAGAACAGATATCACACAGTTTATGTTCTCTTGAATTTAAGCCTCACAGAGAGCTTTACGACTGGTTTAAGGAACAAGTGTATGGCTATGCAGCAGATAAGCTACCTATACAACCAAAACAACGTGAATTTGCACGTTTAAACCTCAGTTATACGATTATGAGTAAACGAAAGTTGCTCAAATTGGTAGAACAGGGGTTGGTTTCTGGATGGGACGATCCAAGAATGCCTACAATTTCAGGTTTAAGGCGTCGTGGGTATACACCAAATTCTATCAGAACATTTATAGAAAAAGTGGGTGTTGCCAAGCGTGAAAACATAATTGACGTGTCATTATTGGAGTTTTGTATTCGAGAGGATTTAAATTACTCGGCACCAAGAGTGATGGCGGTGTTAGATCCTGTGAAAGTAGTTATTACTAATTATCCGGAGGATAAAGTTGAGTGGTTAGTAGCAGAAAACAACCAAGAAGATGACAACGCAGGTTTTAGAAAAGTGCCTTTTTCTAAGGAGTTGTATATCGAAAAAGCAGATTTTAAAGAAGAGGCAAGTAATCAGTTTTTTAGACTCAAATTAGGCGGTGAAGTACGACTTAAAAACGCCTACATCATAAAAGCCGAAAGTGTTGTTAAAGACACAGAAGGACACATCACAGAAGTCCACTGCACCTATACAACAGATACCGAAAAGAAAGTCAAAGGAACCTTACATTGGGTATCAATTCAACACGCTATAAAAGCAGAGGTTAGAGAATATGATCGTTTGTTTATGGATGAAGCGCCAGATAGTCATCAAGACAAAGATTTCATGGAATTTATAAATTCAAATTCACTTAAAACGATTGAAGCCTTTGTAGAACCAAGTTTAGCAGTTGTTAAAAGTGGTGACCGTTTCCAGTTTCAACGTTTAGGGTATTTCAATGTAGATACAGATTCTAAAGCGGAACATCTCGTATTTAATAAAATTGTAGGTTTACGTGATTCTTGGGCGAAACAAAAACCGAAACCGCAGCAAAATAAACCACAGCAATCACAACAAACGCGTCCAGCAATTGAAGTGATTAAGCAACTCGGTAAAAAATACACCAACGTACCAGAAGAGAAGCAGCTAAAATCTAAAGCCGAAATTTTAAAACTCGCGCAAGACGTCAGTTATGAAGATTTGCAGCCTTTATTTAACACCGCTGCTAAAAAAGCGGGAACACGAATTGCAACACTGATTACTTTGAGTGTGTTGTTAAAAAACGGACAAGAACGCAATCTAGAAATAGACGAGTTTATAGCGAAAGCTAAAGACGATAAAAACGAGATTTTAGTAGCTGAAGCAAACGCTATTTAGGTCTCTAATATTTAGATCAAAAACCTCAAAGACACGTACTTTGAGGTTTTTTTGTACATTTAACATACTAACTTTAATCAATATTTATCATGGAATTTAATTATTTAGCAATTGTTGTTGCTGCAGTCGTGCCTATGGTTTTAGGCTTTGTTTGGTATAATCCAAAAGTATTTGGTATAACCTGGATGCGAGAAGCAGAAATGACCGAAGTCAAAATGAAAGGCGGTAATATGGCTATCATTTTTGGTGTATCGTTCCTATTAGCGCTTTTATTAGCGTTTTTCTCAAACTTTTTAGTAGTTCACGAACTTGGAGTTTTGGGTTTAACAGAAGGTAACCTAGAAGGTGCAACTACTCAAGCATTTCTTGAAGAGTTTGAAGGGTCATGGCGTACATTTAAGCATGGTGCTTTACATGGAGCTATTGCAGGTGTTATGTTTGCTTTACCAATAATTGGTATTAATAGTTTATTTGAGCGTAAAAGCTTTAAGTATATTGCTATTAATGCAGGGTATTGGATCGTGTGCTTAACAATCATGGGAAGCATTATTTCTGGATGGACCGCATAATTTTTTAAAAATTTAACACAACTGGAGGTTGAAAATTATGATTTTTAGCCTCTAATTTTTATTGTGATATACTTCAAATTATACAATTCTGAAAACGATTTACCTGACTCTTGGGACGTACTTCCTGTTAAAGACCTTTTTTTAAAACGTCCGTTTTTAAAAGCGCTAGAACAGTCTAGCCCAAGTAATATATCGACTTATTTTCTGGGTGTTTTTTCTTCGGAAATTTTAGTAGGTATTGCTATTATTCAACGGGTTGAAATGTATGTTGATGATGTGTTTAGAAAAACGTCTAATCTTTTTTTTAAGCGCTGCGGAAAAGTGCTCATCTCAAAAATTGTTAAAGGAAATGCACTCATCGTCGGTAATTTAATGCATACTGGTCAACATGGGTTCTACTTTAATTCAGAATATATAACACAAGATCAGTTTTTAGATTGTGTTTCAGAAGGCTTACATACCTTAACAAAACAAATCAAAACCGAGCATAACAAGAAAATCAGGATTATTGGTTTTAAGGACTATTTTGAAGATGACGCGATTCATGGGAGTGAGGCCTTTTTCCGAAGAGAAAAATTGTACAGAGCACAAGTACAACCTAATATGATTTTTGATATCAATTCTAGTTGGACTTCGCCTGAAGATTACGTCGCTGCTTTTAAAAAAAAGTATCGAAGTCGGTATAGAACAGCTCAAAAGAAAAGCACGACTATTGAGCGCAAAGCATTGTCTCTTGACGAGGTAAGCGCGCTTAGTAGTCAATTATATCAATTGTATGAAAACGTGTCTGATAACGCTGGAGTTAACTCATTTAAGCTGCATAATAAGCATTTTTACAATTTAAAATTAGAGCTTAAAGAAGACTTCAAAGTATTTGGGTATTTCATGGACAATCAACTTGTCGGTTTTTATACATTAATTTTAAATCATAGTAAATTAGAAACCTATTTTTTAGGGTATAATCAAGAGCTGCAACACAACCACCAAATGTATCTCAATATGTTATTTGATATGGCGTCTTTTGGTATTGAGCACAATTATAAACAGGTCATTTTTGCAAGAACAGCCATGGAAATTAAAAGCTCTATTGGTGCTAAACCACATCATATGTCTTTGTATTTGAAACACACTAATAATGTGATTGCAAATGCTATTTTAAAGGCTGTTGTAAAATATGCTAATCCAGTTAGAGATTGGGATGAGCGTCATCCATTTAAAGACTGAAATTAGTGTTAAATAGCGATCTTTGTTTTGATTAGAAACAAGTGTCCATTATTTTAGTACATCTAAACTCTAAATAGAATGAGAACGGTGTTTTTAAAAATTATTGTAGGTCTTTTTTCTTTTTTTATTGGTTTTGGACAAACACTAATGATTAGATCAGCTATTGCTGTTTACGTGTCGTCAGATCTCGTGTTAAATGGTCTACATATTGTTTTTGGGGCTTTAGGTACCTGGGTGGTGTATCATTTTATTATGCAAAAGGTTACCAAAAAAATTAGTGATAGACAGCAATAAAACGTCGTCTTTTTAAAGACACTTCTTTTTTCTACACCAACATATTATTATTAGGGAAGTTTGAACCCAAACCACGTAATACTGTATGATATCTAATAAAAAAGGGCTATTATATATTAAATAATAACCCTTCTTAATATTGAGAAACTTTTAAATTAATACCGCGTTCTTTTAGTTGTTTAATTTCTTTTGTGCATTTTTCATCGCCTCTCCAATTTGATTACTCGCAGTAAAACTAGCGACCATATCGTTTAGCATTTGACTTCCTGCTTGAGGAGAATTTGGCATTAATATTAAGTTGCTATTTGTATGTTGACCTATTGATTGTAGTGTATCATAATGTTGTGTCACCACAATTAACGCAGAGGCTTCTTGAGAATTAATTCCAACTTTATTTAAGACTTCTACAGATTCTTCCAAACCGCGAGCAATCTCACGTCGTTGATCTGCAATACCTTGTCCTTGTAAACGCTTGCTTTCTGCTTCTGCTTTTGCTTTTTCGACGATGAGAATACGAGCAGCATCACCTTCAAATTGAGCAGCAGTTTTTTCGCGATCTGCAGCATTAATTCTATTCATGGCTTCTTTGACTTGAGCATCTGGATCAATATCTGTGACTAAGGTTTTGATGATATCAAAACCATATTCTGACATGGCTTCATTGAGTTCTGCTTTTACAGCTAATGCAATATCATCTTTTTTAACAAACACGTCATCTAGTTTCATTTTTGGCACTTCAGCACGAACCACATCAAACACATACGATGTTATTTGCTCATGCGGATAATCTAATTGATAGAAAGCATCATAAACTTTATCTCTAATAACGCGGTATTGTACAGATACTTTTAACCTTACAAATACATCGTCCAAGGTTTTAGTTTCAATCATAACGTCTAATTGTTGAATTTTTAAACTTAATTTTCCTGCAATTTTATCAACCAACGGTATCTTAATTTTTAAACCAGATTGTCTAATGCTGTGAAATTTACCAAAACGTTCAATTATAGCTGCGGTTTTTTGCTTTACCACAAAAAATGAGGAGTAAATAATGACTAAGGCAAAGAGGGCAAGAGGGACATATATAATTTTTTCCATAACTCGTGTTTTAATGGTTACATAAATATTGAATTACTAAATTAAGTTATATTTTCGCAATTCACACATTCAA
>JAWUWM010000037.1:0-49323 GCA_034111845.1 Psychroserpens sp.
CGGTGTTTACAATAGAAATATTTGAATGGTTTTGTGTATATTTTTCTATGATGTGTTGGGTGTCATCATTAGAATTATCATTCACAACCACAATCTGTTTTGCAGGTAACGATTGATTGACCAAAGACTCTAAAGTTTGAGCAATGGCATCTTCTTCGTTATGCGCAGGAATGATAATGTAGAAGTTCATGTAATACACTAAAATTAATAGATGATTTCAAATCTAAAGAAAAGGATTTGGAATTTGAGGTTTAAGATTTGGAATTTGAAACACGTTCTGCATAAACGATATAATATCTCGGTTTAAACCATCTTAGAATTGGTCTAATTCCTATTTTTTTTGTTGGGTTGGTCCATTTTTCTGTAGCAATAATTTTCCATCCTGCTTTTTCTAAAAGCCAATCAAATTGCCAATCTTCAAATTCATGGTAATGTCGATCACGCATATCTGTTTTGCTTCTATAAGCTGAAGAAAACCATAATCGCATTGGGATACTAGCTACTAGTTTATTTGCTTTTATAGATTTGAGTACTGTAAAAGGAGAGAGTAGATGTTCAAAAATTTCAAAAGCTGTAACAACTTCATTTTTTGAATTTTCTATTTCCGAAGTATTGACATCCAAATCGATTCCTGAAGTGTTTTCAACCGAATACCCGTTAGATTTTAAAATTTCAGACAATGGGTTCTCAACACCTAAATCTAATATAGATTGCGACGTGTCAACATGTTGCTTTAAAAACTCAACGGTATGCTTAAATCGTTTATTTGGAAATGTGTTGTCGTACATATGTATTTCCCGAGGCATCGGGAATCTATTTATTACTTCTCCGAAGAAAAATTTTAAGAATTACTGCTTATACACAATAGCATTAATATTCATACCAGCACCAACACTAGCAAATAGAATAACATCACCTTTGTTGATTTCTTGATGTTCAAGTTTACCTTTTAATATCATATCGTATAAGGTTGGAACCGTCGCCACGCTAGAATTACCAAGTGTATTTATGGTCATAGGCATAATACCTTCTGGCATATCCATATCATGAAGTTTGTAAAAACGTTTTACAATAGCTTCATCCATTTTTTCATTTGCTTGATGTATCAATATCTTTTTTACATCTGTAATAGAATACTCACTTTTGTCTAAACATGTTTTAAGAGCTAAAGGCACGTTAGTCAGCGCGAATTCATAAATTTTACGACCATGCATTTTAATGTATCGTCTTGGATCATTGCTTTCTGGATGATTGGTCTCGCCAAAGAAGATAAAATTAGCTTCTTCTAAAGCGTGAGTGGCAGATTCATGAGATATGATTCCGCCTTCTTCTGTAGATTCTTCAATTATAACTGCTCCCGCACCATCACTATAAATCATGGAGTCACGATCATGTTTATCCACAACACGAGATAAAGTCTCAGACCCAATAATCAAACAACGTTTAGCTATGCCAGAGGCGATAAAAGCTTTTGCTTGGATCACACCTTCTATCCAACCAGGACATCCAAATAATAAATCGTAACCAACACATTTTGGGTTTGCGATTTCTAATAAGTGTTTTACTCTTGATGCAATACTGGGTACTGTATCACTTTGTTCTGCATCATGCCTAACGTCACCATAATTGTGAGCAACGATGATATAGTCTAATGTTTCTTTATCGATATTTGAATTAGCAATAGCTTTTTCTGCAGCATAAAATGCAATATCAGAATTCAGCAATTCAGGCTTTATATAGCGTCGTTCTTCAATACCAGTAATTGCTTTGAATTTCTCAACAATCACCTCATTAGGGCTATTTATAGCAGAACCGTCTGCATTTAAGAATTCATTATTATAGAAATCTTCGTTCTTTTCAATGCGACTAGGGATAAAACTTCCAGTTCCAGTTATCTTTATACTCATAAATTAGGGTTTCCTGTCAGACATAATCTAACACGGCAATATACTAACATTTAATTAAATGTTAATTTTCAAATTTCAAATAATACGACGTTCAAACCCGCATAATTACGCTTCTTCCATATAAGCTTCTATTGGAGCACAAGTACAGATAAGGTTTCTGTCACCATAAGCATCATCAACACGACGTACGCTAGGCCAGAATTTATTATCTCTAACATACTCTAATGGAAACGCAGCTTGCTGACGTGTGTATGGTAATAACCATTCATCATCAGTAATCATGGCCAATGTATGTGGTGCGTTTTTAAGCGTATTGTTGTCATCCTCTTTTGAAATATCATCAATTTCATGCTTAATAGCAATCATAGCATCACAAAAACGATCCATTTCTTGTTTACCTTCACTCTCAGTAGGTTCAATCATCATTGTTCCTGCAACAGGGAAAGATACTGTTGGTGCATGAAAACCATAATCCATTAAACGTTTGGCGATATCAACAACTTCAATTCCATGAGCTTTAAAGGGTCTGCAATCAATAATCATTTCATGAGCAGCACGTCCACGTTCTCCAGAATATAAAGTTTCAAAAGCGCCTTCTAAACGTTTTTTAATATAATTGGCATTAAGAATTGCGACTTCTGTAGATTTCTTTAAACCTGAAGCGCCTAACATTTTAATGTATCCATAAGAAATTAAACAGGCTAATGACGATCCAAAAGGTGCGCCAGAAATAGCTGTGATTGCTTGATCTCCTCCAGTTTTTATTAATGGATTTCCAGGTAAAAAAGGAACGAGTTGTTTTGCCACGCAAATTGGTCCAACACCTGGTCCACCACCGCCATGAGGAATAGCAAAGGTTTTGTGTAAATTTAAGTGACAAACATCTGCTCCAATGTTTCCAGGATTTGTTAATCCTACTTGAGCATTCATATTCGCTCCATCCATGTAAACTTGTCCGCCATTGTCATGAATAATCTGCGTAATTTCTTTAATAGCAGATTCGTAAACACCATGAGTGGATGGATACGTTATCATTAATGCAGAGAGATTGTCTTTATGTAATTCTGCTTTTTCACGTAAATCATCAACATCAATATTACCATCTTCAGATGATTTTGTGACGACAACTTTCATTCCAGCCATCACTGCACTTGCAGGATTTGTGCCATGAGCAGACGACGGAATGATACAAATATTTCTATGGTGATCATCACGAGATTCATGGTAAGCTCTAATGACCATTAATCCGGCAAATTCTCCTTGAGCACCAGAGTTTGGCTGTAAAGATGTACCTGCAAAACCTGTAACTTCTGTTAATTGATCTTCTAAGGCTTTTAGAACTAGGTGATATCCTTTTGCTTGATTAACCGGCACAAAGGGGTGAATTTTACCCCATTTAAACCAACTTAGAGGCAGCATTTCTGACGCTGCATTTAATTTCATAGTACAAGAGCCTAATGAAATCATAGAGTGATTTAATGCTAAATCTTTACGTTCTAAATTTTTGATATAACGCATCAATTCAGTTTCTGAGTGATGAGAATTAAAAACAGGTTCTTGTAAAAATGTGCTATTACGTTTTAGATCTCCTGATATACAATTTCCTTCGGAAATGTTAGAAATCACAATCGTATCTTTTTTAATGCTTTTCGCGAAAATGGAGACTATTGTATTTACATCTTCAATGGTTGCAGTTTCATTTAATGAGATAGTGACACTGTCTTTAGTAGGATAGTGAAAATTCATTTTATGCTTTAAAGCAATCTTTCTAATCGTTTTCGCCTTTGCTTTGATATGAATCGTGTCAAAGAAAGTCGTATTTAACTGCTCAAACCCTAAATCTTGAAGTGTATTAGCAAGCGTTGTTGCTTTATTATGAATTTTGTTGGCAATAAACTCTAAGCCTTTTGGTCCATGATACACCGCATACATTCCTGCCATGACAGCTAATAATACTTGAGCAGTACAAATATTTGATGTTGCTTTATCTCGTTTAATATGTTGTTCACGAGTTTGTAAAGCCATACGCATGGCTCTATTACCATTCATGTCTTTGGTTACACCAATAATACGTCCTGGTAAGTCACGTTTATACGCTGTTTTTGTAGCAAAAAAGGCTGCATGAGGTCCTCCATAACCCATTGGGATTCCAAATCGTTGTGTTGTTCCACAAACAACATCAGCACCAAATTTACCTGGAGCTTCTAATTTGATAAGGCTCATGATATCTGCGGCTACAGCAACCTTAATTCTATTTGAATTTGCTTTCTCAATGAACGTTTTAATATCTGTTACTTGACCATCTTTTCCAGGATACTGTAAAATGGCGCCAAAATATTCCGTAGAGAAATCAAAATCAGATTCGTTTCCAATGACGAGTTCAATTCCAATTGGAGTTGATCTGGTAGTTAATAGTGATAAAGTTTGAGGTAAGATGTTTTCAGAAACAAAAAACTTATTGATCCCAGCTTTCTTTTGGTCTCTTTCACGAACTGCAAATAATAAACTCATGGCCTCAGCAGCAGCAGTACTTTCATCAAGTAAAGATGCATTAGCAATTTCCATACCTGTAAGGTCTGTGACCATAGTTTGGAAATTTAAAAGTGCTTCCAGTCGTCCTTGAGCAATTTCTGCTTGATAAGGCGTGTAAGCGGTATACCAACCTGGATTTTCTAAAACATTACGCTGAATAACTGCAGGTAGAATAGTTGGGTGATACCCTAAACCAATATAAGTTTTGAATACTTTGTTCTTTTTTGATAAATCATAAATATGCAGTAAATATTCTTGTTCACTCATTGGTGCGTCAAGATCTAAATCTGATTTTAAACGAATTCCATCAGGTATAGTTTCTTGGATTAATTGCTCCATAGAATCGACACCAATTGTTTGTAACATTAATTGTTGATCAGCCTCTCTAGGACCAATATGACGTAGTGAAAAATCTGCTGTATTCATTAATATATATATGTGTTGTGTTTTGTTTTGCAAAAATAATGAAATATTGAGCTTTAATTGTTAATGAAAATGAAACTTTTCAACCAAAATTATAGGTTATTAACAGTTTGATTATTTTTGTAGAATGCGCGTGCTAAAAACCATACTCGATTTCTATATCAATAGTAGCATCCATGTCGCTTTAGCAGTATACGCTTTGTCATGGATTACGCTCTTGCAATTTGATATTCCCTACGACGGTAATATGCTTTATTTTATTTTTTTTGCATCTATAACTGGGTACAATTTCGTGAAGTACTTCGGATTGGCAAAATTTCACCATCGCAGTTTGGCGCAATGGTTAAAGACAATTCAAGTTTTTTCTGGAATTTGTTTTCTATTAATGTGTTATTATGCACTAAAACTGGAGTTTGAAACGTTACTAGGCATTAGCATTTTTGGTTTGGCAACTTTTTTATATGCGATACCAATTGTTCCGAAGACATTGTACATAGACAAACAAAAAAACTTACGAAGTATTGGGGGTCTCAAAGTATATATCATTGCGATAGTATGGACTGGAGTAACCGTTTTTCTACCTTTGGTAAACAATCAATTTGATACAACTATAGATGATGTTCTTATTACAGCTTTACAGTGCTTTTTTGTTGTGCTGGTATTGATGTTCCCTTTTGAGATAAGAGACTTAAATTATGATAGTTTGAAGTTGGCAACTATTCCTCAAAAGATAGGAGTGAAGCTCACTAAGTTTATTGGCTTATTACTGTTAGTGTTATTTTATGTTCTGAATTTTTTTAAAGATGATATAACAATTAGATATATAGTGAGTAGTTTAATAATTTCATTAATTACGCTATTATTTCTAATTTTTGCTACAAAGAATCAAAACAAATATTATAGCGCGTTTTGGGTAGAAAGTTTACCAATACTATGGTTAGGAATATTACTCTTGCTCAGCTAATTCTTTCTCAAAAGTAACTCTTAATTTTTCTTTTGAAGTAGCGTCTAGATTCACAGGTTTTCTGGTCACTAGCTTAGTTAACTTCGTATTGTTTTTAGTGTATTTTCTACAAACTTTGCAATAGATAAGGTGAATATTTAATTTGATTTTCTCCAATAACGTTGCCTCTTTGTATTGTGTTTTGTCACAGACATGATTTGCTTCTTCGCAAGCAATTATAATTTTAGCACTCATTTAAAACCAGTTTTTTTCTAGGCAATTCGCCATAGCAGTTCTTGCTCTATGTATAATGACCCAAAGGTTAGACGCAGTAATATCTAATTCATTACAAATAGCTTCGGTTTCGTAATTCAAGATTGTTTTCATTTCAAAAACTTGAGCTTGTTTTGCTGGCAGTTTTTCTAAGCAATTGTTAATTGCTATGCCTAATTCAGTGTTCTCAATAGTGTCTTCTGCAGTTTTGTCAAATGGATCTGCGACCCGCTCTTCTAACCAATCACCTTCGCTTTCTTCACCACTATACGATATTCTGATTTCAGCTTTTCCTTTATTAGAATTGATTTTACGGTAGTGATCTATAATTTTTCTTTTTAATATCGAAATGAGCCAAGTACGTTCACTAGCTTCTCCTTTAAAATTTTTCATAGACTTCAAACCAGCAACAAACGTGTCTTGAACTAAATCTTTAGATTTCTCTCTGTCATTGACACGAGTGATCGTATAATTGAAAAGATAATCTGAATATAGATTAATCCACTGGTTAGGATCGATAATGTGTTTTGGCATATCTTTTTCTGAAAAATTTGAATTCAAAAATAATCTAAAAAATTGATTTTATCTAAACTATTACTTGTGGATGGTTTTTTTGTTTCTTACCAAAGCGGTAGAACCCTCTGCAAGAATAACTGATGTTGGTTTTAAATTTTTTAAGTGCTTAAATTGAAAACCGTAATTAGCTTCAAAGTCTATATCGACAGTATAGTTATTGACTTTTAATTGACGCCAAGACGGATGCACAACCTCATATTCAAAGGTTTTCGTTTTGTGTTTAGTATAACCAAAATAGTGTTCTGTTATAAATTGCGCTTCTGAATTTTCTGGGATTGAAGAAAACTCAGTTTCTGTTTCTACAGATATAGACTGCCATTTGTCTTTTAATTTCCATTGGTATTCAAAGGCTTTAGAGTTTTCGTCTTCTGACCACTTATGTTTCATTTTGGCAGTAAAATAATGCTCATGGTACAATGAA
The DNA here is from genome assembly GCA_034111845.1 of Psychroserpens sp. Classification (GTDB taxonomy): domain Bacteria; phylum Bacteroidota; class Bacteroidia; order Flavobacteriales; family Flavobacteriaceae; genus Psychroserpens. Next base: position 7,076 of record JAWUWM010000037.1, read on the forward strand.
TTTGCAACTAAAGTGATTAGTGGTTTCGGTACTATTTCTTTAATGAAAACAACACCGCGCTCCCCATTACGCTGCACATAAAACCGAAGATTAACTTCTTCAAAATTGATATGGAAGGGTAATTTTATCCCTAATACTTTGGTGTCCATAAATAGAAACCCAACGATGCTTACAAAGTATTTACCATTGTAACTATCTAGTTCTGTTCCCAGTGGAACATACGGTTCTAATAGTTTTGGGTCCACTTCGTAATTGATAAGGATTAGGTTTTTCCAGTAAGCTTTTAAAAATGTCATAGTATTAATGTATTAGGTCATCTAGTGCAATTTCAATGTCTGAGTGCAGGAATTTGAATCCGTTATTTAATAGGCGCTCAGGGATTACATTTCTACTTTTTAAAACTAATTCTGGTTCAGTCCCGATGAGTTTAGCTCCCAATTTGATGAGCCACTCTGGATGTGAAAGGCCAAAAGGTATATTCATCACTTTTCTAAAAGATGTCATTAATATTTTGTTATTGGTTGGATGTGGTACTGCTAAATTGAAATTGCCTTCTAAATTTGTATTCTCAATTAAAAACGCAATAGCTCTGACGAAGTCGAGTTCATGAATCCAACTCACTTTTTGATCTCCAGAGGCCTGTTTTCCGCCCAAACCAAATTTTACTAGCTTTTGCAAAGGCTCAGTTGCACCGCCGTTTTTACCCATTACAATTGAGGTGCGTAATGCGATTTTTCTGGTTTTTGGGTTTGTAATAGCGTAAAATTCTTTTTCCCATGACTTAGCAATGTTCATTGAGAAGTCATCTCCGATTTCTCCAGTTTCTTCGGTCATTTGTTTATCTGTAGAGTGTCTATAAATAGTTGCGGTAGAGGAATTGAACCAAACTTTTGGCGAATTCTTACACAGATTAATAGCTAATCCTAGCGCGTGAGTAGCATCTATGCGAGAATTGAGAATTTGCTTTTTGTTGTCTTCGGTGTATCTACAATCTACAGATTTCCCCGTGAGATTGATGAGTACATCTGTTTGTTCTAGAATTTTTGTCCAATCTTCAAGATCTTTTGCATTCCAGTAGATATCATTTTTACGTTTTACCGTTCTGGTTATGATATACACCGTGTCTCCTTTCTTTGTAAAGTAGTTTTCTAAAATTTGTCCTAAAAATCCGCTACCTCCTGCTATTGTTATGGTCATCATTAGTTTAAAATTAGAATGGTTAATAAAATAAGTACTCTGTAAAGAACCCAAGTGAAAGACAGGAAACTCGGTAGTTTTAAAAGTTTAACACGTCTAAAATGTTCTAAAAACATTATAAAGACAGTTATTCCAAACCCTATTAGAAAAATAGTTTCATGTAAGGGAACCATCGAATTTATGATTAGTAAAGGTAATAACATCAAACTGCCCATTAGCGAAATAGTCATCACATTTCCGAAGTAATTAAGAATCGTTTGCTTATCTAATTTATAGATGAGCACTCCTTGAAACACTAATTGCCCAAAAGTGATAAACCCTTCCCTTAATAAGGATTTGTTTGGTAATATTGAGATGTTTTTAGAAAAATAAAATAGTGTAAATAGTGTCACTATACCTGAAAACAAAATGTAAAATAAGCGATACTTGATATTGAAACTCGGTAAGCATTGCAATTCATCTGTTTTATTTTCTGGACTTGGGATAATCACTTTGCGGTTATAGGATATAAACGAATAGAGTTTCTTAAGGAGGGATTTCACAGGTTTTAGGTGTCCTATTTTTTCAATGAATGAGAATCTAACGCCAAGTACTTTCAGTAAACTATCAATGCCATAAATCACCGTTTTATGTTCATTATCAACCAATGCGATTTCATTTGATGCACGTTTGAGGTTGATGAAGTTTTGATCTTTTTTAGATAAAGTGCTGTATGCTTGTCTTCCGTTTTGATCTAACATTCCGGTTTTTATAAATCCAGAGGTGTAGACTTGACATAACGGACAATCTTCATCATACAATAATGTGTGGTTTTCTAGTGTTTTCATTGTTTTGAATTAAATAGGTAATATATAAATGCAAAAAAGCAAGTGCTACTGGAAGTAGTATCCAAGTTAAAAATTGAATAAAATCATTATAAGAATACATGAAGTCAGTTGTAACTATTAGTATTAGAAATACTGTTGTTATTGTTGAGTACATTATAAATAATCGTTTGATTTTTGATGTGAAATTTTTCAATTCACAAGCAATAATAAGGCTTGATACCACTTGAAATAGTCCTAAGACGACTAGAAATAACATGCCAAAGTAAACTGTGAGAAATAACACAGCGTTACATATCATTAGATTTCGGTTTAACTTATATAGACTTCTTTTAGCATTTGTCATTTTAAAGAGGTGTTTTAACTTCTACTTCAACTGTTCATTTCTTACATCATAAATTGGTGTCTTAGATACTGTTTTGATATTCTGTCTAGATTTGCGACGTCCTCTAAAAAAGAAGAATAAGTTAAGAAATAACATCACCCCTAAATAGATAGAGAATCCTCCTATTTTCATGCTAAGGAGTTCAATAAGCGTTTGCGTACTCATTTCGTTTTTGGAGCTGTAGCTAATTTTTAAGATGAGTAAAGCCCAACCAATATTGATGAGATAGAAACCAATTTCAAATAGTTTATTGGTAGCTAAAGCAATATCTTCTTGACCTTTAAAAATATCTCGCATAAAGTATTTGCCATTTTTAAATAACATTTTAGAAACGTAAATAGTCAGTATGATGACGATTGGTAAATAAATAAGATAACCGATAATGATTTTTGAATTTTCCATTGTTTATTATTTATGTTTATTGTAGTATACGTTTTGATTTTACGAGATAGTTAAGACAGAGTACATTGTTGTAATGCAATATTGCTAAGCCAATGATTATAATGCCTAAATGCGCACTTAGTGTGCTAAGTATTTCAGGTATACTTTGAATGTGTTCCCAGTATGCTACTGTGATAATTGCATATCCTAGATTAGTAAGGTAGTAACCAATGAGTAAAAGGTTGTTGATAGGTTTTACGATCGTTTCGTCTTGTTTATATAAATGCAATAGAAATACTTCGCCATTGGTATAAAACAACCAACCTACTTTTACCATAATCACAGCTATTATGGGCAGGTAAATGCAATATGTTAGGATGTTGTAGTTCATTGTTTGGAATTTTAAACTTTCAGAAAATATTGAAAGTTAATTTTAAATTTTTTTAGTGTGAATGAGATAGCTTAAATGAATCAATAGGTATGCAGGTATTATGAATAACCACGTTAACTGCATGATATTACGGTTCCATAATAGAAAGAAGGTTGCCACTAATATAAAATAGACATATATCAATTTGTTTTTTGGAAACGCTATTAGAAATAACACAGCTGCCGCTACTTGCAGGAATCCTGTTATTGGAAGTCCATATCCACCAAATATGATAAAGCAAAGTGCAATTACATTTAGTTTTTTTGATGTTTTAAGTATAGTTTTCATAGTTTTTAGTGTTATGAAACTTTCAGAAAATATTGAAACCATGTTTTAAATTTTTTTATTTCATGAATTTAAGAACAGACTTCGTGATCCAGTTTTGTTTTTGAGTTGCCATTTTATGAATCATATCGTCTGCAGTTTCTGTTAAATCATGCAATGCTTTTGTTTGTTTTATGAGTTCTCTCGTCTCAGCTGTTCCGTCGTCTTCTATGGCTGATACTTCTTTAAGAACTTTTATTACAGGTTGGATCTCTCTGCGACTGCGTTCTTTTGCAATTACCCTTGCTAATTCTTGTACATCTTTCTCTGTGGTGAAATATTCTTTACGTTCTCCAGGGATAATGTTTTTTGTCACAATCCCCCAATCCATCAACTGTCGTAAATTCATACTTGTATTACCACGCGATATTTTGAGTTCTTCCATGATATCCTCCATAGACAATGGTTTGGTTGAAATAAAAAGTAAAGCTTGTATTTGTGCCATGGCTTTATTAATTCCCCAAAGGGTTCCTAAACTTCCCCAGGTACTCACAAATTTTAGTTTAGCTTCGTTGTAATTCACAGTTGTTTTTATTTCTACTACAAATATATATTAAATTTTCTAAACTTTCAGTAATTATTGAAAGTTTGTTTTAAAACAAAAGGTTGAATTTTTTATTCCAACCTTTTAAACTCTTATTTCTCTATCAATCCAGCACGTTTCAACAACGCATCAGGTCTAGGTTCTTTTCCTCTAAAGCGTTTATATAAAACCATAGGATCTTCAATGCCACCCTGAGATAATACGTGATCCCTGAATTTTTTTGCAACATCTTTATCAAAAACACCTTCTTCTAAGAAATATTCAAAGGCATCTGCATCTAAAACCTCTGCCCATTTATAACTGTAATATCCAGAGCTGTAACCACCTTGAAAAATATGAGCAAAAGCAGTACTCATGCAATTCTCTGCAACATCTGGATACAATTTCGTGTTTGAGAATGATTTTGACTCATGATTTTTTACACATGTTATTGCCGTTGGATCTTGTCCATGCCACGACATGTCCAAAAGCCCAAAACTAATCTGTCTCAACGTTTGCATACCTTGATGAAAGGTAGCAGAGGCTTTTATTTTGTCTATTAATTCCATTGGGATGACTTCTCCCGTTTTGTAGTGTGTCGCAAACAATTCTAATGCTTCTTTTTCATAACACCAGTTTTCCATGACTTGAGATGGTAACTCTACAAAATCCCAAAATACGCTTGTTCCTGAGAGACTAGGGTAGGTTGTATTAGCAAGCATCCCATGCAATGCATGACCAAATTCATGAAATAATGTCGTAACTTCATTAAAGGTTAGGAGTGAAGGTTTGCTTTTTGTCGGTTTTGTAAAGTTACATACATTAGAAATATGTGGTCTGTCATTAACTCCTTTTTTAATGTATTGTGGTTTGTATACGGTCATCCAAGCACCATTTCGTTTTCCTGTTCTTGGGAAGAAATCGGCATAAAAGATGGATACTAAATTACCTTTTGTATCAGTCACTTTGTAAGTCAAGACATCTTCATGATACTTGTCTATCGTATCAATTTCTTTAAATTTCAAATCAAATAAACGTTCAGCTATAGTAAACGCACCATTTATTACATTTTCTAATTTGAAATAAGGTTTTAATTGTTCGTCATCTAAACTGAATAGTTTTTGTTTTAATTTTTCAGAATAATATGAACCATCCCATTTTTCTAATTGATCAATACCATCTAAATCTTTAGCAAACTGCTCTAAGTCATTGAATTCTTGTTCGGCAGCAGGCTTTGCTTTTTCTAGGAGTTCGTTCAAGAAATTCTCAACAGTTTCAGGTGTTTTAGCCATGCGTTCCTCTAATACAAAATGAGCATGTGTTTTATAACCTAATAAATTAGCACGTTCGTGACGTAGTTTTGCAATTTGAAGCACATTGTCCTGATTGTCTAATTCATCACCTTTAAATGCTTTAGCTCCTGCAGCAATAGCTAGTTTTTTACGTAACTCTCTATTATCTGCATACGTCATAAAAGGAATATAGCTAGGGTAATCTAAAGTAATCATCCAACCGTCTATATTCTTAGATTCTGCCAATTGTTGTGCAGCTTCTTTGGCGCCTTCGGGTAATCCAGCAAGATCACTTTCAGTAGTGAGGTGCATTTCAAATTTATTGGTTTCTGCTAATATGTTTTCACCAAACTTGAGTTTTAATGTGCTCGATTGCTTATCAATCTCACGAAGTCTTATTTTCTTGTCTTCGGAAAGATTAGCACCATTTCTAGAAAAGCCTTTGTATTTTTTATCGAGAAGGGTCTGTTGTTCTGTTGTTAATTCTAAATTGGATTTTTGATCATAAACAGCTTTAACACGTTTAAATAAATCCTCATTAAGCGTAATATCATTACTAAATTCTGAAAGTAAAGGAGATACGTCTTGCGCAATCTTTTGAATCTGGTCGTTAGTTTCAGCACTATTCAAATTAAAAAATATACTGGATAGACGATCTAATTCCTCTCCAGAGAAATCTAAGGCCTCAATAGTATTTTTAAAACTTGGCATTTCCGAAGCGTCTGTAATAGCATCAATTTCGGCTCTTGCTTTTTCAATAGCTTTTAAAAAGGCAGGCATATAATCCTCATTTTTAATTTTAGAAAAAGGAGCTGTATGGTAGGGTGTGTCGAATTTAGTATTTAAGATATTCATTTTAAAATTTGTAATTTTTATTTTTTTGTAAGTTTTAATTTTTGAATTGTTCATAAGTATTTGAAAATCATTAACTAAACCTTAAGTCATTCATGTGAAAATATAATTATCTTTGCATAGTTATTGAATTTTACAGTAATAGAGGAATTCAATAACATTGATTAATAGCTCTAAAGCCTCGTGTCAAAACGAGGCTTTTTTATAGCATTAATTTAGCCTAAATCCTTTGAAGATTCAATTACTCTAGCTTTGAGACTTTCTTTATAATCCATAATCGTTTTAAGTACCTCTTTATTTGATGAGCCAATAATTTGGGCAGCCAAAATTCCAGCGTTTTTTGCACCATTTAAGGCAACTGTCGCCACGGGAACGCCTCCAGGCATCTGTAATATTGAGAGTATAGAATCCCAACCATCAATAGAATTACTACTTTTTACAGGAACACCAATAACAGGTAGTGGTGATAATGAAGCCACCATTCCTGGTAAATGTGCTGCACCACCTGCTCCTGCGATAATAACATTAATACCTCTAGAGTGTGCATTTTTACTAAAATCAAATAACTTTTCAGGTGTTCTATGCGCAGATACAATATCGACTTCAACCTCTATATTAAATACTTTTAGGATGTCAATTGCATCTTGCATGACAGGAAGGTCACTTTTGCTTCCCATGATTACTGCTACTTTATTCATAATTATTTACTTATAACTTTTATCGTTTCCTTAACCTCCTCAGCAATACGTCTCGCTTCATTAATATCTTCATTCACAATGGTAACATGACCCATTTTACGAAATGGTCGTGTTTGCTTTTTTCCGTAGATATGAGGAGTCACACCACCAAGAGACATAATCTTTGCTATGTTTTCATAAATCACATCACCAGTGTGACCTTCTGCTCCAACTAAGTTTACCATAATACCGCCAACGGTACTTTCTGTTTTTCCTAAAGGTAGATTTAAAATAGCGCGTATATGCTGTTCAAACTGAGACGTATAATTAGCTTCTATAGTTTGATGACCAGAATTGTGTGGTCTTGGAGCAACCTCATTTACCAGAATGTCATCGTTTTCGGTTTGAAATAATTCTACAGCTAGAAGCCCTACATGTTTAAATGCTTCGGATACTTTAAGCGCCACAGCTTTTGCTTTTTCAGCAACAGCTTCGTCTATACGAGCAGGACAAATGACATACTCGACTTGATTAGCTTCTGGATGAAATTCCATTTCTACTACCGGATATGTTTTCACATCTCCATTTGGGTTTCTTGCTACTATTACTGCTAATTCATTTTTAAAAGGTACTAAGTCTTCAGCAATACATTCTCCTTTTGGTAAACCGTCTAGATCTGAAAATTGTCGCACCATTTTCACACCATTCCCATCATATCCAAATTGTGCAGCCTTCCAAACGAATGGGAATCGTAATCCGCCATTTTCAATAGCATCTTCAATTTCTGATAGGTAAGCAAAGCGTGTAAAGTTTGAAGTCGGAATATTATGATCTCTATAAAATAATTTCTGTGTGGCCTTATTTTGAATAGTTCGAAGGTTTTTCGATGATGGATACACTTTTATGCCCTCCTTTTCTAATTTTTCTAACGCATCAACATTGACGTTTTCAATTTCAAAGGTGACGAGATCGACTTGCTTTCCAAAGTTATAAACCGCATCAAAATCCATTAAATCGCCTAAAGTAAACTGATTGCACGCAATTTTACATGGTGCTTCGTCACTAGAATCCATGACATGAGTGGTGATATCAAATTGTCGTGTAGTATACAACATCATTTTACCAAGTTGTCCACCACCAAGAATACCGAGTTTAAAATTTGAAGAGAAATAGTTTGCCATGTTCTTTGTGAATATTGCTTTTATATCAAGCGTGGTAGAGATGCTAATCTATCAAAAAAACCGCGCTTTTTCAATACAAAAATACACTAATTATAAAACAATATTCTAAAATCATAAATTGAAAATCGGCAATCGTAAATCAAAACCGTATCTTTGGCTTCTTAAAATCAAAATCAGGTGATTAAACTACACGATTTATACTTTAAACCATTCATTTCTGAACAAGAAGTAGATGCCATTGTCCAGCGTTTGGTAGATGAGATAGCAAACGATTTACAAGATGAAATCCCAGTATTTGTTGGGATTTTAAATGGTTCTTTCATGTTCGTTAGTGACTTTGTAAAGAAATATCCTAAACCTTGTGAAGTTACTTTTATTAAGTTAGCCTCTTACGAAGGTTTAAAATCAACTGAGGATATTCACCGCCTTATCGGCTTAACACAAGATTTATCTGGCAGAAAAGTGGTGATCTTAGAAGATATCATTGATTCTGGAAATACATTAGAAGAGGTGCATCGCATTTTTGAAAATGAAAATGTTGACGAATTAAAAATAGCGACATTATTTTACAAGCCAGAAGCTTATAAAAAAGATTATAAATTACATTATGTTGGTATGGAAATTCCGAATAAATTCATAGTTGGCTATGGATTAGACTATGATAGTCTAGGAAGAGATTTACCAGCGATATATCAATTAAAAACAACACAACACATGACTAATTTAGTCCTATTTGGACCTCCAGGTGCAGGAAAAGGAACGCAAGCTAATTTTTTAAAGGAAAAATATAATCTAATCCATATCTCAACAGGAGATGTATTTAGATTCAATATAAAAAATGAAACTGCGCTAGGCATGTTAGCAAAGTCTTTCATGGATAAGGGAGAATTGGTGCCAGATCAAGTGACTATCGATATGCTAAATGCAGAAGTTGAGAAAAACGCTGGTGCTAAGGGTTTTATCTTTGATGGTTTTCCTAGAACAAATGCTCAAGCAGAAGCTTTGGATAAATTGATGGATGATAAAGATTCGCAAATTAATGCGATGATCGCTTTAGAAGTTGATGATGAAGTGCTTGTACGACGTTTATTAGAACGTGGTAAAACGAGCGGTCGCAAAGATGATGCAGATGAGTCTATTATAAGAAATAGAATTACAGAGTACTACAAAAAAACAGCAATATTAAAAGAGTACTACGCAGCCCAAGACAAATACTTTGGTGCTGATGGTGTTGGCAGTATTGAAGAGATTACAGAGCGATTAAACACTGTGATTGATAAATTATAGATTATGGGAGCGTTATTTATGATTATCATTGTCTTGTTTTTCTTGATTTCATTTGTTGGTTCTTTAATTAGTATTACCAATAAAAGGGTGAGAAATGATGAAAAGCTAATTTGGCTTCTTTTTGTAATATTTATGCCAATAATTGGCAGTTTTATTTATTTGATCGCTGGTAGACCTAGATTGATTGCGTTTCAAATTAAAAATTCTAATAGACAGTATTTTAAGTATTAAATTGCCTAAATAGTGTTTGGATAATCAAAATGTTCAACACTTAAATAAAAAATTATGACTGAAGGTAACTTCGTTGACTACGTAAAAATTCAAGTATCTTCTGGAAAAGGAGGACAAGGCTCTGCACACTTGCATCGTGAAAAATTCATAGAAAAAGGTGGTCCAGATGGAGGCGATGGTGGTCGAGGCGGACATATCATTATTCGCGCGAGTACCAATCTTTGGACGCTTTTACATTTAAAATTTAAGCGTCACGCAAGAGCTGGTCATGGAGGATCTGGAAGTAAGAGCAGAAGTACGGGAGCAGATGGAGAAGATGTCTATATAGATGTGCCTCTAGGAACCGTTGTAAAAGATTCAGAAACCGATGAGACCTTATTTGAAATCACCGAAGATGGCGAAGAGCAAATCATTGCGCAAGGAGGACGCGGTGGATTAGGGAATTGGCATTTTAAAAATTCCCGTAACCAAACACCTCGATTTGCACAACCTGGAGAGGATTTAGAAGAAAAGAGAATTACCTTAGAACTTAAAGTATTAGCAGATGTTGGTTTAGTTGGTTTTCCAAACGCTGGGAAATCCACATTGCTATCTGTCGTCTCTGCTGCAAAACCTAAAATTGCAGATTATGAGTTTACAACGTTAAAGCCTAATTTAGGAATTGTAGAATACCGCGACTACCAGACGTTTGTAATGGCAGATATTCCTGGGATTATTGAAGGTGCTGCCGAAGGTAAAGGACTGGGTCATTACTTTTTGCGTCACATAGAGCGTAACTCGATTTTATTGTTTTTAATTCCTGCAGATGCTAAAGATATTCGTGAGCAATATGATATTCTCTTAGATGAACTTAGACGTTACAATCCAGAAATGTTGGATAAAGAACGTATGATTGCGATCTCTAAAAGTGACATGTTGGATGATGAGCTTCAAGCAGAAATGAAAGTAGAATTAGACGGTACACTCCCCATTAAATTCATGTTTATTTCATCTATAGCTCAAAAAGGTATTATGGAACTGAAAGATGAACTTTGGAAAATGCTTAACGGTTAATAGATTTAATTTTCGTAAATATTTAGTTATTATATTTTTAGTCCATTAGTAATGAAAGCCTACATCAAAAACATTGTGGAAATTAATGATAATCCAGTAAGTCGTTTTTTTTCGTTGTTCATTCAGACATTGATTTTGACATCAATTGTTATATTTTCGATGGAAACCATACCTGATTTGGAGCCACAAACTAGATATATACTTCAGATTATAGAAACTTTTTGTGTCATTGTTTTTACAATAGAATACCTCTTGAGAATTTATGTTGCAGACCAAAAAGTTAAATTTATTTTTAGCTTTTTTGGGATTATTGATTTTCTTGCTATTCTCCCATTTTATTTGTCTTTTGGAGTAGATTTAAAATCACTACGAGCTTTACGCTTCTTAAGATTATTTAGAATATTTAAACTCGTACGCTACAATCGTGCGATAAATCAATTCACAAGAGCTATAAAATCAGCAAAGGAGCAAATATTTTTATTTATTTTTATCACATTAATCCTAATTTATTTCGCTGCAGTCGGTATTTATTATTTTGAAAACCAAGCACAACCAGAGCATTTTTCTTCAATTTTTGATAGTTTATGGTGGGCTATTATCACCTTGACTACGGTTGGTTATGGTGACGTTTATCCTATAACAATAGGAGGTAAGATGTTTACGTTTTTTATTTTGATGATTGGTTTGGGGATTGTTGCGATACCTACTGGTATTATTTCTTCTGCCTTGACAAAGTCTGTTGATACTAAGGATGAAGAATAGTTTTTCGATTAATTAGTTTGTTTAAGGTGCTCACTGAGCTTATAGGAATTGGGCGTTACCCTTTTCCGTAGAAAAACTCTAAAGGGTCAAGCTCTCGTCAGTCGCTCTCTTTGAGGAGCTCCAACAATGACTCCATCCTTAACGCACTGGTTAAGAAAATGGGTGACATTGGAATAATTTTTGCTACATTTAAAATAAAAAAGCAATGAAAAACGTCTATCTTCTTATAGCGGTAATCGTATTGAACTCTTGTTCGTCAATTAGAGTTAATTACGATTACGAGAATACCACAAATTTTAAGACGTACAAGACCTATAATTATTTTTCAGATGTGAATACAGGAATGAGTGCTTTGGACACAAAGCGTTTAATTAAAGCATTAGATGATGGGTTGCGAAGTCAAGGTTATACACTATCTGAAACTCCAGATTTTTTAATAGATATAAAGAGTACTGATTTTCAACAACAAAGTAATAACAATGTTGGTGTTGGACTTGCTGGGGGTGGAGGTAATGCAGGAGGCGGTCTTTCAATAGGAATACCAATAGGACAAGGTCAATTGAGTAGAGAAATTGTATTTGATTTTGTGGACGAAAAAAATGACGGGCTCTTTTGGCAAGCAATTTCAGAATCTAATTACAAACCCAATGCGTCTCCAGAAAAGCGAGAAGCAAATTTTATAGCACTCATTGAGAAAGTACTTGAGGGCTTTCCGCCAGAGTTGAAATAATCTATCTGAAATACAGTTATAAATAAAAGAGACTCAAATGAGTCTCTTTTATTTATTATAATATCTAGTCTGTTAGCTTAATAAAGCTTTGTATTTGTCTTTGTATCCAATTAGTACAGTAATATTAAGTGCCAGTAAAACTAAAGCTCCTGCAATGTTTCCAGGATCTAAAACCGCATGAAATAAAACGGCATTTACAGATACGCTCATTAAGATCAAAGCTAACAAAGCGCCAAATTTGTTGAGGATTAAAGCTAATCCTGCAACGATTTCTACAATAGCAACTGCTACCATTGTCTTAGAATTTACTAATGCTCCAAAATAAGTCATAGCGTCTTCGCTCATGCCCTCTGGGCCTGGTAGAAATTCAATAAATTTATTAAGCCCGAAGACTAATACAAAAATCCCGAGTAAAATTCTCAAGACCAAAAATACTTTTGAATTCATAATATATGTTTTTAGTTAGTATTTCAATATAGTGATTTATTCACTATACCTTAAACTTTGTCGAAAATTAACAAACATCCTAACAATTACTCACTATCTACTGAAATTCGCACACCGTCACTATGACTTGTAAACTCTGGAGCATACATGCTTTGAATCGTCGTGATCCCATTGCTCATATTACCAGCATTATTAACTCTTAAATCATATTCAAAAACATAAATACCTTTTGGTAAGTAGTCAAAGAAGAAATTAGTTGACGCATCTTTTGTGCTTTTATAATAACCCAATCCGTCTTGGTATTTGTATTGCGATAAGACATTTATAGGCTCTAATCCTGAAGCTCTCATATCTTTCATATGAATGAATTCCATTGGGCGATCACTTCGTAATTCTATGCGTACTCTTACTAAATCACCAACTTTTAATTCGGTTTCTGATGTGATCTCTGTAATTTGTTCACCAGTATCTGTATTCGTTTTCTTAAAGAGTTTTTTATTGAGTTTCAAGGGGGTTTCCGCAGATGTGATTTTATCTAAATCCTCAAAATATTGCCAGTATAAACTTCCCCAAGCAATACCATCACCTTTCTTAGTTAATTTGATGGTGGCCATTTTTGGTTTAATTTCCGAAGCAGACCAAGACGTTTTAAAATAGCCTGTTCCTGCTTCTACCTTGACATCTTCTAGTTTTGAAGGCTCAATGTGTTGTTCACCAATAACAATGTCTACCATGTCTGTCACACTCAACCAATCGCTACCTTGTAATAATAAAGCATAAACAGCTTCTGTAGTTGCTTTGGTCGTTTTCCAGCGGTTGGTCTGCTTATTTTTAAGTAACCAGATTTTAAGGTTGTCTATAGTTTGGAGATTCTTCGCTTCGCTCTGAATGACTTGACCAGCTTCAGAAAACACCTCTATCAACAACGCTTGGGTTTCAATAGGCGCTTGATACCAGTGCCATGAGCTAGTATTTGCTTTCCAATACATTCCTAATTCTTCTGAAGTAATACTCGTTTCTCGTAAAGATTTTAAAATCTTTGCAGATGTGCTTACATCATCCATTCTATGGAGTGCTAATGTCAAGAGTCCTTTTGCGTATAGCGAGCGAGATAACCAATATTTCTGTATTTGCGTCTGGTAGTAATCTGTGATCTCTTGTACGCGTTTTGATCTTTTTATCTCCGGAAAAAAGCTACGCATATACAAATAGTGCAGTTGTGTATAGCTCAGGTGATCTTTACCTAAATCTGCATCCTTGTTATATTTTCTGATGTCTTTATATTCTTGAATAAACTCAGTGTCTAGGTATGCGATTGCTTTTTTAATCATAGATTCTTCGCTATCGCTCTGAATGACATTAAGCTTGTCTAAATGTCCAAAACCAGTAATAATATGTTGTGTAATGTAACGGTTTGGTTGTCCTCCATTAAACCAAGACCATGCACCATTGCTCATTTGTACGTTTTTGAGCTTGAGCATCGCAGATGATAATTCGTTATTCATTTTGTTTAAATCGAATAAGAGTGCGACACGTTTTTTCTGTTCGGTTTCACTTTGAGCATCACGCAACCACGGCGTTTCTTGAATTAAGATTGATTTTAATTCTTGGTTCTTTTCTAGATTAGATAATAAAGCATCTGTACTTTTCCATTGATTAAAAACCTCTTGAATTCTAGGATTGCTATTTGCTATATGATGTGCTAAAGCATTCGCATAATAACGACTAAAAGTTTGCTCGTTACAGTCATAAGGGTATTCCATCAAATATGGTAAAGCTTGTACTGCATACCAAGCAGGATTAGAGGTCATTTCTAACGTTAACTTATGGTGTTTTAAAGTTTTGGATGCGGTGGCTGAGCCTGTCGAAGCCAACTTATCTAAAGTAAACGTTCGTGTCTCATTGCTCTTAATCCACATGGGTAACGTTTCTGTTACCAGCATTTTATTACTCAACACAGGTAAGGCGTTTTGTTCACCATCACTAAAATCTCCAGCTTTTGCAATGATTTTGTATTGTACTGCGTCCACATCGTATGGAATATCTAGCTTCCAAGTAACATTTGTATTTCCTTTAGCTGAAACGGTGAAACCTAATTCATTATAAGCATTTGATAATTTTTGATCAATAGATTCACCAGTGATTGCATCAAATAACTGAAGTGCTGCAACACCATTTAGTTCTTTTTCTGTAAGGTTAGCAATCTTAGTACTAATGCTAATTTGATCCCCTTCTCTCAAAAAACGAGGTGCATTGGGGATCACCATTAATTCTTTTTGAGTCACTGTTTCTAAAGCTGTTGTTGCACTTTCTAGCGATTTTGTGTGTGCTAACAATTGCAATTTCCATTTGGTTAAAGCCTCAGGCGTTGTGAAACTAAAACTCACATGACCGTCTTTATCGGTTTGTAACTGCGGAAAAAAGAAAGCGGTCTCTTGAAGATTCTTACGAATTTTTACGTCATCGAAGTTTTGTTTTTCTGTAGCTTCTTTTTCTGTTATTTCAGCAGTAATATAACCTCCATTTTGTTCAGTTTTACTATTGTAAATAATAGCTTTTTTAGTGTCTGCATTATAAACAATAGAATTAGGTTCCATTACACCATCATCCATTAATTCAATGGAAGCACTCATTACAGCACTTTTTGTCAAAAAATTTCTATTAGAGTTACGTCCAAAATAAAGCCCAAAGAAATTCAAAGCATCATAATTTTGAATGGTATAGCTGCCCGAGGCACGTCTTAAATTATCAACAGTAAAGGGATTCATTACAAAACTCCTCCCGGAATTTAACCTGTATTGAGAATAGTATGTTGGTCCTTGAATAGGACTAAACGTCCAGTTGTGAGTTTTAAATTGATCTAGCGACGCATCATACATACTGGCTAAAAGCTCTGTAGCGACTTTGTCACCTTTAGGTCCTTTGATCTTGAAACGCCATGTTTCATCGGTTCCTGGTTGTAATTTATCTCTAAAGGTTAATGTCTCAATTTCTAAATCTGTTTTTGGGTAAGGCACTGAAATGTTAAGTCTTCCGCTTTTAAAACTATTTTCAAATGCATAGCTATAGTGGACTACAAAACCGCCTAAATCGTTTTCAATTACTGGGATTTTAACAACTTGTTTGTCGTTTTTAAGTACAACGACTTGCTTGCTTATAATTTTATGGTCTTTCTCAATTTCTAGAGTGACAAATAAACCTTCCGCAGATGAACCAATTAATAGTTCTACGGTATCATTAATTCCGTAAGAAGTCTTATTTGTAGCAATCTTAAACAGTTGATTATCTGCTAAGGTGTTGTCATCGTCGCTATAAACCATAGTTTGTACTTCATCTTTGACGTCTTGACCAAAACGATCTTTGCTTTCTAAGATGACGACGTAGCCCCCAGATTCCCAACGTTTAATCTTACCTAATTTGAGTTCTTTTTTCGTTTCGGTATTAAAGTCTTTAGAGTACACAAGCTCTCCTTCGTCCCAGTTTTTAGGGTCATGCTCATTAGTATAAGCTTCATTTGGAAATAAGGCTTTAAAAGCTTCTTTAGTAAACTCCTGGTAATCTGGAGCTGACCAAGGTCTAGGTCTTAAAACAGCACTTGGTGCTTTAAGTTTATAGATTTTTATAAGTCCTTTTGCAGGAACAAACTCACCATTTAGATTTCTAGTGTCAATAGAGAGCACTTGCTTACTATCGTGTTTATCTAATTGACTTGCGATGTTAATTTGAGCAGTTAATGCATGATAGCCAACATTTACATTAGTTGAGGCACTGCGGGTTTCTCCATTAATATCTGTAATATCTGCAGTGACTTCATAGCTAAATGTGGGTAAGGCAGATTGATCTTGACTTGTATCTGGCAGGGCTTTAAAATCTATTTCAAAATTACCATCTGCATCGGTAGTGGTTTTACCATGTATTATTTCTTGAGGTTCAACATTAAAAGATGGTCTTGACCAAAAGTACCATCTTGGATAGTTTACTTTTCTATAGACACGATACACCACTTTAGCATCTGTAATATTACTGCCAGCATAGGCGAGGGCATTTCCTTTTACGGTAATGGTGTCATTAACCTTATATGTTTTTGTAACAGGTGTAAACTCAGCTTCAAACTTTGGTCGTTTATAGTCTTCTACCGAAAATGATTCATAAGCATTTAAGTTATTGTCGCCTTTAAGCCTAATAGAGAAATTACCTGTTAATCCATTATTTGGTATGATAAATTCTCCAGAAACTGAGCCAAAATCATTGGTTACTAATTCTAAAGAATTTACTTCTTCTCCATTCGTATTAAATAGGCTGACATTAATAGTTTTGTTGGCTAAGACTTCGGTTTTGTGTAGTTTTTTTATCATTGCAATCCCTTTAAAGTAAAGCGGTTGTCCTGGTCTGTAGATACTTCTATCTGTAAATAAAAATGCTTTGTATTGTATTTTTTTAGGGGTGTTACTTCCGTAGTTATAATAACGATTAAGATATAAACTCTCAAAAAGCACAGTGTCATTTCCTGCCTCAATGATGAGTTTGATTTGAGAACGCCTATAGTCTGCTTTTGCAACTATAAATTCTCCTTTGCTATCTGTAGTGAATTTATTTGTTTTATAATTTCCTTTATAATCTTTTATATACTCGAAAGTCACGTTGGCATTTGCGAAAGGTTTACCGTTTGATCTATCAATGATTTGGTAAGTAATATCTCCTTTGTTTTCTTTTTGAATATAGGCAATGTTAGACACTTGCAGTTCTTTAAATGCGAATGTGTTAGTATCGTTTTGTGCTTGCCCGAAAATGATGTAGCATCCGTTTTTTAATTTAGGAATTGTGATTTCTGTGCGATGCTGTTGATAATCGTTTTCATCTTTTAAATTGGATGTCCAGCTTTCTAAGGCGGTCATCTTATTTAAGATCTTGAGTTTCTCTTCTGTTAGTCTATACTTGCGAAGTACTTTTAATTCTTTATCTGTGACAGTACCAATTTTGAAATCAATATCATTTAGATTTTTATAAGTAATTAATGATAAGGCGTTGTCCTCTATAGGTAATATGTCTTCTGTAACTATTTGAAGAGTTTGCGCTAGAATTTGAGATTTCAAAATGGTGCATTTTTGAGCACCTTGACTCTTTGGGTAGTTGGAAATTACGGTATCACAAATTGTAAGCGCGTCTTTAAGTTTCCAGCGATGGATTTCATGAGATTGAGCTTGGTAGGTTTGACCTAATGTGTGAAATACATTGGCGATTTCAAAATCATATAAAGCAGCGACACTGTTATTTGCTGCGTTCCATTTTTTACTTTCTTTGTCTAATGTTTGTAATAATAACGTTTCTTTATCCTCAAAAATAGCGTGCTCAGTTATAAAATTTAAGCGTTCTAAGTCGACGTCTGCTAGGGCTTGAGGTGATTCATCTTTGAGATGAAATTTTATTAAACTCTGGTAAATTTTTAAAGCGTTTAGTTGTAATGATGTTGAATCCTTTGATTCTAGTCGCATGACTGCAAAATCACTGGATTTAGCAATTAGTTTTGGATTATCAATTTTAAATTGATAGGCAGGTTGAGTGATATTAGTTTCAGACGTTTTATAAAACTGTAAGGCTTGATGTGATAATACATCAAAAAGTGTGGGTCTGTAAATTTTAGAATTGGTTTGAGAACTAATGATGGCCTTAAAATCATCCAAATTTGTGTGTTGTAGTATGAGTCCGTTTTGTAAAGACTGCTCGTAATTTTTATGAATCTCTTCAAATAAGGTTTCTAAATCCCAAGTCCTAAAATCTACTTCTTTGTTTGTTGAATTTGCTGAAGCACTTATTTTAGTGCGATTATAAAATTTCCATCTATTTTGCGTGAAGTATTGCCAATACAAGGTCGCTAACATATTTTGGAGTACGTTTTTTGTAGGGGATTCACTTTTTGATATCGCAGCTTTGAAGTCTTCAATAATTTTAAATTGCGCTTCTTCCTCGAGTATGAGTGCATATTTACTTCGGAAAAGTAACGTCTTAACTTCTTGAGGTACATTCTTGCTAGCTTTCGCTTTTTTCTCAATAGAGACTACAATCTCTAAAGCAGATTTTGGTAGGCTTTGCATATCAAATTCATCAACCTGAGACCATAACTTAGCGTAGTCTTCGGTTTGAGCATTTGAAAAATTGGCACATAATAGTATCATTAGTACGCTTATAATTGGCTTCATAATTCAAGTTTTTAGTGAATTTATGCCCTTGACTTCAGTAAAAAAATAATAAATGAGTCATTGCATAGTTTGATTGAGTGAAGTTAATAATTTTAATAGTAAACTCATTATCTTTACAATTTGAAATCAAAAACAATACCATAGACTACATTGAATTCATTTGGTACTGTTTTTGCTCAGGTATTTGTATACAACGAGCTTGTACCATCCTTTACTATTTTAAATTGCTAACAGGGGGTAAGCGTTCAAAATTTCTAATCAAAACACATGAAACATTTTATATTTTTTCTTTTAATTCCTTTTTTTATGTCTAGTCAGTCATCCTTAAATGATGCACAAAAACTCATCGATATGAAAGAGTTTAAAAAAGCAGAGCAGTTACTTTTAGCATATATAAAAACTGATCAAA
The DNA here is from genome assembly GCA_034111845.1 of Psychroserpens sp. GTDB lineage: Bacteria > Bacteroidota > Bacteroidia > Flavobacteriales > Flavobacteriaceae > Psychroserpens. The sequence goes on from JAWUWM010000037.1 coordinate 26,258, forward strand.
ATAATCTCGAGGCTATTGAGCTGTATGGTGATACGTATGGATTCCAAGAAAAATGGGACGAGGCTATTATTCAGTATAAAAAATTAGTAGATGGTAAACCTAAGAATGCCAATTTTCACTATAAATATGGAGGTGCTTTAGGTATGAAAGCATTGAGTATTAATAAAATGAAGGCGCTCGGTATTATTGGTGATGTTAAAGAGGCCTTTTTAAATGCTGCAGAATTAGATCCAAAACATATTGAAGCACGTTGGGCTTTAGTAGAATTATACATGCAACTACCAGGAATTATCGGAGGTAGCAAGAGTAAATCTTTGAAATATGCAAAGGAGTTAGAGGTGCTTTCTAAAGTTGATGGTTACTTGGCTTATGGCTATATTTATGAATATGATGATGAACCAGAACTAGCTGAGAAATATTACAAATTAGCGATTAATGAAGGTGGATCACTGACGTGTTATGATAAGCTTACCGATTTGTACAAAAATGAAAACCAACCCAATAAAGCCATCAATAATTTAGAGGCCTCCGGAGAAAAACACAAACGTAACGCCATGCATTACCAAATTGGAAAAGTGTGTGCGGAGTATAATATTCAGTTGGATAAAGGAGAGAAATGTTTGCTTATTTATATAGATAACTATTCTGCTAAAGATGGCGTCCCTAAAGCATGGGCTTATTTTAGAATAGCACAGATTAATACCTTTAGAAAAAATAAAAAAGAGGCTTTAAAATGGATTGATAAAGCGATTGCAGATTTACCTAAAATAGATGTTTTTAAAGAAGAGAAAATGACTATTCAAGCCCTGTAAATTTCAATTAAAAAATTATTTATTATCACTTCAATTAGTATATTTGAAGGTCTACTAAACTCAACACATGAACGTACATTTTATAGCCATAGGAGGAAGCGCAATGCATAATCTCGCCTTAGCACTTCACAATAAAGGATCTCAAGTTACTGGTAGTGATGATACTATTTTTGAGCCTTCAAAATCCAGATTAGATGCTAAAGGATTATTACCAGAAGAATTTGGATGGTTTCCTGAAAAAGTGACTTCAAATTTGGATGCCATAGTTTTAGGAATGCATGCTAAAAAAGACAATCCAGAGTTATTAAAAGCACAAGAACTCAATCTTAAAATTTATAGCTACCCAGAGTTTTTATACGAGCAATCCAAACATAAAACTCGTGTTGTTATAGGTGGAAGTCATGGTAAAACGACAATCACCTCTATGATTTTGCATGTGATGCATTATCATGATCGTGATGTAGATTATATGGTTGGCGCACAATTAGAAGGTTTTGATGTGATGGTTAAACTCACAGACGGCAATGATTTTATTGTTTTAGAAGGAGATGAGTATTTGAGTTCTCCAATTGACAGACGACCAAAATTTCATTTGTACAAACCTAATATTGCGTTGTTGAGTGGTATTGCTTGGGATCATATTAACGTGTTTCCTACCTATGAGAACTATGTGGAGCAGTTTTCCATATTTGTGGATAGTATTGTTCAAGGCGGAAGCATAAATTATAACGAAGAAGATTCTGAAGTAAAACGAGTCGTAGAAGAAAGTGATAACCAAATTAGAAAATTAGCATATCAGACGCCTGAGTATCGCGTTGAAAACGGACAAACATTACTGGCAACTCCAGAAGGTGATTTGCCTATTGAAGTCTTCGGTAAGCATAACCTCAATAATCTTGCTGGTGCCAAATGGATTTGTCAGCATATGGGAATTGATGAGGATGACTTTTACGAAGCTATTTCTACTTTTAAAGGGGCAAGTAAGCGCCTAGAGAAAATAGCAGAAAACTCTAATAGCGTCGCCTATAAAGATTTTGCACATTCACCAAGTAAAGTAGAAGCAACAACGAATGCTTTGAAAGAACAATATCCAGATAGAACATTAGTCGCTTGTCTAGAATTGCATACCTACAGCAGTTTAAATGCCGAGTTTCTAAAAGAATACAAAGGTGCTCTAGACGCTGCAAATGTTGCAGTAGTTTTTTACTCACCTCATGCTGTAGAAATCAAAAAATTAGAAGAAGTCACTCAAGAGCAAATTGCAAATGCTTTTGAACGTGATGATTTAATTATTTATACTAATCCAAAGGATTTTAAGGACTTCTTGTTTTCTCATAATTTTGATAACAAAGCGTTGTTATTGATGAGTTCAGGTAATTATGGTGGTTTGGATTTTGAGGAGTTAAAGGCGCTGTTTTAGTTCGTTTTTATTTTAGCTATTCATTGGCAATATTGAACGATTCGTACCATTCTGCGAAAGGTTTCTTTTTACGACGCGAAATTGGAATACGTCTCATTTCAGAAAGCTGAACAAAGTTACCATTTGTGTAAGACGTTATATGCTTTGCATTGAGAATGTGAGATTTATGGCAACGATAAAATCCTTTAGAATCTAATAATTCTTCAAGTTCTATCAAGGTCTTAGTAACGAGTTTTTTGGTTCCATTCTTTAAATAGACATAACTGTAGTTTCTATCACCTTCAATGTGAATAATATCATGTAATACTAACCTTAAATTGCCATCCTGGGTTTTTAAATTTAGTATATGATTAGAAGCACTTTTACATGCTATATTTTTTAATGCTAAGGATAAGTTTTCATTTTGAAGGCCTACTTTAGTATGCGCTTTGAAACGTTTTATTGCTTTTTTTAACTCACCTAAATCAATAGGCTTTAATAAATAGTCTAAAGCATTAAAACGAATCGCTTTTATAGCGTAATGACTGTATGATGTAATAAAAATAGTTTGAAAATTAATGTCTGATAATTGAGATAGCATTTCAAAACCAGTCATATCTGCCATTTCTACATCGAGAAAAATAAGTTCAGGTTTAAGGTCTTTAATTTTTTGAAGACCTTCTTTACCACTACTAGCGCTAGATAGAATTTCTACATCTGGAAAATACTGATCTAACTTATCCTGCAATAGCTCTCTTATAAAAGGGTCATCATCAATAATTAAGCATCTAATTTTATCAAAATTCATACTACGACTTTAGCTCGTTAAAGATAGGTACAATTAATTCTTCAAGTTTGTAAGGCTTAGGGATATAGTTATCCATTCCAGCAGCGTAACAACTGTCTATTTCTGTTTTTAATAAACTAGCAGTCATTGCAATGATAGGTGTTTTTGATGGCCTTCCTTCTAATGTCTCTATTTCTCTAATGTTTTTGGTCGCTTCGAATCCATTCATTTCTGGCATTTGCACATCCATTAGAATGATATCAAAGGTGTTGATTTTAAATTTTTCAATAGCTAAAATACCGTTTTCAACAGTTTCTATAGAGATGTCTTCAATATAATAAGACAAGTCATCTTGAGCAATCATTTGATTAAATTGGTTGTCTTCTACAATAAGAACACGAATCCCTTTTAAGGATTTAGCCATTGTTTTTAGTTTGTCTCCTGAAATGAAATTTAGACTAATAGCATTTGCTTCAGGTATTGTTAATGGTAATTCAAAATAGAATGTACTTCCTTCGCCTTCTATACTTTCTACCCAAATTCTTCCATCTTGTAGATCGACGAGTTGTTTAGAAATATTAAGACCGAGTCCTGTACCTCCATAATATCTTGTCGTAGATTCTTTGGCTTGCTCAAAAGCATCAAAAATGCTTTCATGTTTATCTTTTGAAATTCCTATTCCGGTATCTTTTATTTAAAAATGAAGTTGATTGTCAATTGAAGAGACTAAGATGTTTATACTGCCTTTTTTAGTGAATTTTATAGCGTTTCCAACAAGATTAATTAAGATTTGATTTAAACGTGTTGGATCTCCCATAATCAAAGTTGGTACATTCTCAGAGATTTCATAAGCTAAAATCAAGCCCTTTTCTTCAGCTTTGTATTTGAGAATTTGATTAATATTCTCTATTACGGCTTCAAGGTTTAATGAAATATTTTCAATTTCTAGTTTACCCGCTTCTATTTTTGAGAGGTCTAAAACATCATTTAAGATAACCACAAGATTGTCAGAACTTATGCGCATTGCCTTAAGAAAGACATCTTGTGACTTTGGATGGTCGTTACGTTCTAATATTTTTGTCATTCCAGAAATCGCATGCATTGGCGTTCTAATTTCATGACTCATATTGGCTAGAAACTGTTCTTTATACTTTTCAGATTGTTCTACTTTTTTCTTTTGTGCTTCAATAATGACTTTTTGTTTACGCGTTACTTTGAGTTTATTTAATATTACTATGGCCAATAAGGAAGTTAATAGTAACCCGATACTGATAGCCCAAGAAATGCGCTTCTGGGCCTTCGTTTTTGCTTCTTGTATGGCTATTTCTTTCTGATTTTTAATATCGTCTATAGCTTTTTGTTTCTCATAATCAGATTGGATTTGCAATTCAATAATTGCTTTTTGGTTTTCTTTGCTATTCAAACTATCTCGCATCTTATAATGAAGATTATTCATTTGAAATGCTTTTTTATAGTTTCCAATAGCTTTATAGCTTTTTGTAAGATTTCCGGATGCATCACTAACGCCAATTATATCATCTGTTTTTTGATAAAAGATTAATGCTTCGTTCCCGTATGAGATTGCTTGAGTATATTTCCCTTGCTCTGCAAAAATAATTGCGATTTTCTGCTTTGCAGCGGCTTGAGTATTTTCATCTTTAATTATTTCAGATAATTTTAAACTTTTAGTTGTGTATTCTATTGCGCGTTCTAGGTTGCCTTCATCATAATAAATCCGTCCCATATTCTGAGAAAGTCCTGCGACGTATGGGATATTTCCTATTTCTTCGAAATGCTCTAAAGCTTTCTCTAAATATTCCAATCCTTTTTTAGTATTGCCTTGGTTTACATAAATACCAGCGAGATTAGAGAAACAACCTGCGGCTAATGTTTTGTTTCCTATGTCTTCAAAATAAGCCAGATTTAGAGTAATTAATTTAAATGCTTCGTCTAGATTTCCTTGTTGCATATAAATATTAGCTATGAAGGAACGTACTCTAGAAATACTGCTCTTATCGTCAAGTTCTACAAAGATTTTTTTAGCTTGTTTAAGGTATGCTAAACCAGATGTTAGATCACCTTTTCTAGCATAATTTTCGCCAATATCTCCTAAGCTTTTTCCAATTCCTGTTGAATCCTGAATCTCTTCGCTGATGTTTAAAATTTGTAAATTAATGTCTAGGGACTTTTCAATTTCTCCTTTTGTTTGGAGCACTCTTGATATATTTCTTAGGCTAATTAATTCTGGTTTTCTATCTTTTAGTTCTTGTGATAATTTCAGTGCAATATTAAAAATATCTAAGGCCTTATCTGGGTCACCTTTTAACAAATAATAGTCGCCTTGAGTAATTAAAGCGAGCGCCTGAAAATTCTTATGTTTTGTTGTTAGTGCAAAATCATATTGTAATTGAGCGTAATAAAAGGCACTATCTGGATTCTTAAAACGATAGCCTTCCATTGCTATCCTCTGCATCGCGCTTAAGCGAATGGTGTCTTGTTGGGTTTGGTCTTCCCAAATAGTCATTAAAGAGTCTTGTTGGATTTCTGTAAATGATTGTGCTTTACTTGAGGTTAAAAACCCGAAAATGGCAATCATTAAAAGTATGGTCTTTTTTTGCATGAGGGTGGTTCTTAGAAATTTTCTTTGAGTGTTAAATGTACATCTTTAATTGCTAAGTTTAGCTTAATGATAACCGTGGCAACTAGTGCATTTAACTCTTCTATTGGCATGGTGTCATAATCGTGTTCTAATCGTCGAATAGGTTTTACAAGCTCCATAATTCCAAAAAATTGTATCTGAGGACTCATTTGATGTAATAGTTGACGGATTTGTTTTCTGTCTTCAGCTTTCAGGTTTTCTTTTAAGCTTTCAATACGCTGGGGGATTAATTCTTGAAACTGTAATAGGTATTTATGGATTATTTTATCGTCTCCTCTAGAGATGTTAATTAAATCTTGTGGATTTATAGTTTTCGTATTCCAATGCATGTAAACTGTTCTAATAAGCCTTATATCAATTATATATTCCGAAGGTACACTTAAAAATTTTTAAATAGAGATGTTGGTGTTCTAATGGAATAATACCTAGAATTAAGTGTTGGATTAATGTTCTATCGTTGTATATCAATTTAATTTAATACAATAAATGTAGTACCAAGGTTTAATTCGATACTACACTCAAAGATTAATAGCAAATATATAATGGTTTAATCGTTTACCTTTATTTTGTCTTTAGATGATTCTACATCATTAAAACCAATAAGAGTCCATGGAATATAAGTTTCTATGCTAGGAATCTCATTACAAATATTTATTAAGATTGGACTATATTGATCTGAAGGTGCATTGTTTCCTTGTCCGTTATCTTTTACAGCAAAGTATACATAACTTCCAAGCTCATAAGTGTCACATGATGGTATTGGAAATCCAGGAGGTGTTGGAAACATTACAGTGTTTTCTAAAACTTCAGTAATTTGACCTCCATATATGACTTCATTATTTCCTATTGAAACAACATTTATGGTTTCTAATACAACATTAGCAGTACCAAAAGGGCCAAAAGTAACTTCAAGTGCAGCGCTTCCGTGGGCACCTCCATTGTTTTGGGTTCCAGAGAAAGAAACTTGTCCTCCACCGAATCCGCCAAAGTTTCCATGAGTATGCAGGCTATTTACATTCTTTCTAGAATTAAACGTATTATTTGATTTGTCTCTAGGATCTATCGTAGTTGTAACTTCCCAGTCGTTCGTTTTCGATAGCTTAAATACATACGCTGTATCTAATTTTTGTTCTACAGTTGGTTCATTGATCTCTTCTGTACTGCATGATGTCAATAAGAGACATGCGAGAGGGATTAATAGCATTAAGTTTTTCATGATAATTGTTGTTAAGTTGATTAAAGCAGTAGTGCTTGATGTAAATATATAGTGATTGTTAGCGTCTCAAATGATGTGTTTATCTAATGGTAGCTTGGCTTATCTATCGGATGTGTTTTTGGACGAACGGTCAATCAAACGGTAATTGATTTGCTGGATATATAGGGTGGAAATATAAAAACGCCTTTGTATTTAAACAAAGGCGTTTTTATAATGTAAAAATAAAGTACTAATTTTTAATTATGCGTTTTATTGTATGTGCTTGAGCACTTTTAACCTGAGCCATATAAATTCCAGAAGAAAGTTCTGATACATTGATGGTTTGATGACGACTATTATTTGTTACATTATGCTGAATAACAATTCTACCATTCATATCATAAACAGTAATGCCTTCTAATTCAACATTTGAATTGTTACTAATATTAATAATATCTGAAGCAGGATTTGGATACAGGCTAATGGCTTCAGCTAAAACGCTATCAGTGACTCCTAATGTTTCAACTCCAGAAAAAGCAACTTCAGCAAAAGCAACAAGGTTTCCTGGGTCAGCATAATTACTCAAGACATCAAAACGAATAAAAGATGCTGTAACAGCGGTGAATGAAAATTGTTCTGCAGCACTTGTCGGGCTCATAACTTGAGCAAACGTACTTGGAGCACCAGTAATAGGAGTGTAAGTAACACCATCTTCAGAAGAAGAAATTACGACACCTTGAATTCCAGTTTGACCAGGACCAGGTGCATTTGCATTCCAAAAGGCAAGGCCATCCACTAAATAAGAGCCACCAAGATCAAAATCAATTGAACCTGTATCATTTGTTGCAAAGAATGCATTACTAGGATTGGTTGCTTCATGTGTTCCTGATAAAGTAGGAAACACATCAAGACCTGAACCATTAATTGTATTGTCAAGACTTGACCCAAATTGAGCAGCTAATGTTGTTGCTGCAGAAACAGGGTTAATAACATTCTCAACAGGGTTAACTGTAACTCCAGAAAAAGCGACTTCAGAAAAACCAACAAAATCAGGACTGCCATAGTTAGACGTGACTTCAAATCTAATAAAAGAAGCGGTCACTTCTGCAAATGAAAACTGCTCAGCAGCACTTGTAGTGCCAACAGCTTCAGTAAAAACAGTTGGTGCGTCAGAAATAGCTGTATAGGTAACACCATCTTCTGATGAATAGATAATCACATCTTGAATTCCAGTTTGTGGTGGACCAGTAGCATTGGCATTCCAAAAGGAAAGCCCATCCACCAAGTAAGAACCACCTAAATCAAAATCTATGGTTCCAGTCCCATTAGTTGCATAAAATGCAGTCCCTGGATTTGCTCCACCATGTGATGCAGATAAACTAGGAAACGTATCTAATCCAGAACCATTAATGGTACTAGTAAGAGTAGATCCAAATTCAGCAGATAAGGTTGTGGTTGCAGATACTGGATTGATAATGTCTTGTGCATGTAAAATTGTGACCGTAAAAAATAAGGTTACAAGTTTTAAAAGAGTATTTTTTTTCATAAAAAATAATTTAGATTAATTAATAGCATCGTTGCTTCGTGTAAATCTAATCTGTAAATCAATATTTTAGTTGATGTGTTTATCTAATGGTCGTATGGTTTATCTGTTGGTTATATTTTTGTATCAACGGTTGATCTAACGGTTATATCACTATTTTTTCAAGAATAATAAACAGATAAAAGATTAGTGTAAATTAGTATTTCATAATAATTAGTATTCTATTTAGTTATCCGTACAATCAACCAAACCAACAACTCTATTCTGCTCAATTACGTTTATTAATCTATTTTAAATCAATCAATTATTATGAAACGTATTCTTATCTCAGTATGCTTTTTTGCATATTTATTTTCATGCTCTAGTGATGACTCAGTAACACTAGAAACCCAAGAATATAATTTTTATGCCTTAACCGTTGGTGACTCTTGGATCTACAAAAATTACAGGTATGACCAAAACTCAGAAATTTATGAAGATACAGGAGTCAAGGATTCTATAAGTATCATTGGTACAGAGGATCTTTTTGGAAACACTTATTTTAAGTTTAGACGACTCACTACAGGTAATGAAGAGGCGATTACATTTTGCAATCCTAATGGTGAATATTTTGAAAACCTGAGAGAATTTGAAGGTAATTTGGTTAAAGATGATGGAACAGTGAAATTTACCAATAGTGATTATTCAGTTAGAACTTTGAGCGAAGCAGATTGAGGCAATATTGTAGAACAATTAATGGAGGGGGAAACAATGATTGATTTAGAAGCAGGGACTTTTAATTGTCTTAATTTTGAGCGTTATGCCATACTAAATGATGGAAATTAGTCTTCAGGTTTAGATCGTTTTTATTATGCAGATGGCATCGGATTAGTATATGATACATCCTCTTTTGTAACTCAAGATATACCAACAATTATTAGGCGTTTAGATGCGTACGATATGCAATAAAATACAATCGCTTTATATTGGCCTTCAATATCTAATCGAGGGCTTTTTTATTTTTGAGAGTTACGACGCAAACCTAAAAGTCCAATTACAGGGCCAACACCTAATACCATGTAAGCTATTAAAGAATCGGTTGAGTTTACTAACGTACTCAGGAGTAAAATACTAACAATCGTAATAGTAAACCCTATACAATTTACAATTGTTAGTGCAGTGCCTTTGATTTGCGGTTCTACATTTTGAGCCACTAACGTTGAAAATTGAGGAGAGTCGGCAATGACTACAATTCCCCAAAAGATCAGATATCCAATAAAGACGATTTCCGAAGACATAAAAAGCAGTAAAGGTGAAATTAGACAGCAAATACAGGAAAGGAGTAAGGCTGTGAAAGCAGTATTTTTAGTTCCGAAGCGTTCAGATAAGAAACCTCCAATAACGCAACCTAATGCACCAACTGCAATAATAATGAAGGCGAGTAACGGAATATTGAATTCTATATTTTGATGCAGTTCACTATATGTTTTTAGTAATATAGGTACAAATGCCCAAAACGCGTAGAGTTCCCACATGTGCCCAAAATACCCAAATGCTGCAGCACGAAACTCAGTATTTTTAAACACTTTTGAAAATGAAGATAGGTTGAGGCTTTTGGCTGCGATTCTATTGGGTCCATCTGGAACCAAAAGTAGGATTAAGATTCCACCTAAAAGTGCAATTATTGAAGTCGCCATGATTATAGGTTTCCAAGACGAAATGTCTATAAAACCTTTTAATATATGCGGAAATGCAGTGCCTAGAACTAAAGCGCCTACTAAAAAACTTAAGGATTTACCGAGATCTTTTTTGTAGTAATCTGAAGCGATTTTCATCCCAACCGGATAAATACCAGCAAGAAAAAAACCTGTTAGAAATCTAATTACTAAAAGACTGGTCAATGTATTACCATCCCAAATAATAGCACTATTACATAAAGCACCAAGAACTGCAGATATAAAAAATACTTTAGATGGCGAAAAATGGTCTGCTATGGTGAGTATCGCAAATAATAATGTGCCTATAATAAAACCAAATTGTACAGAGGATGTTAGGAATCCAATAGCATTATTGTTGAGGTTAAATACCTTAATAAGATTTATTATAACCGCATTACTAGCAAACCAAAGTGAGGTGCAGCAAAATTGAGAAATTACAATAATGGGGAGAATGTGATTTTTTATCGGTATTACAGGTTGCTGCATTAAAATACTTTATCTAAAAACTGTTTTATGCTCTTTTGATTAGCACGAATTAATTCTTGTCTTGCCCTTTCAATATCACTAGGTTTTTTATCCTGCGATAATTTAAATTTCCCTTCCCAAGATGTAATGTTAATCTCAAACATCTCAATATATCCGAGATTACGATCCAATCTTGGATTATCAGATTCCAAAACATATTTATGGTCAGGAGCCTCAAGAAACTCAGTCATAGTAATTAATGATTGTTTTAAAGCAGCTTTGCTTTCTATAGCTTTTACAGACCCTTTGAGATGTAATTTAATATAGTTCCATGTTGGTAATTGTGTGGTGCTATAAATACTTGGCGATATATAACATTGCGGTCCTGAGAATAAAATAGTCACGTTTTTATTATCTTTTAAAAGTTGTGCCTGAGGATTATATATATCTATATGGCCAATCAATTTCTCACCTTCTAATATTAAGGGTAAATGTGTAATTAGTGGTTCATTATTTTCTACGGAAATGAGCGTTGCTAGGGGATATGTCTTAATTAGATCAAAAAGATGAGCTTTATCAAAATCCTGATGATGTTTAGGAGGGTAATTCATTATATGTGTTTATGGTGACTGAAATTTACAATTATTGATAATTAAAAAAGTATTTTTTTAAAATTACTAGATAAATTAACCAAAAAATTTATAAAAACAATATTAATAATGATGTCGTTAACTGTCAGTGGGAGAATATTTTAAAGTAATTTAGCCCTATTTAAACCATTAAATAACCGATGAAATGTTGATTTTAAGCGATGAATTGCTTAATTTCACAATCCCAAATGCGACGCTTATGAATGTTCAACAACTATCTTTATCCCGAGATAATTGGAGTGAGAGCTTAGAATTAATTACCATTGATGTTAATTTATTCTTGCTTTTTGTTTCACCTGAGTTTAAATTTACTGAAGAAGTTTTAAATGCTTTAAGTGAAAATTATCCTAACGCTATTATTGCAGGTTGCTCTACTGCAGGAGAAATATCAGACGTTACAGTTAAAGATGATTCCATATCCTTAACAGCTATTCAATTCCAAAAAACAAAGATAAAAAAGGAGTCTGTAAGAATAGATGAGATGCATCTCAGTTATGAGGCTGGTCAAAAATTAGGGAGTCAGTTTGATACCAAAGATTTAAAGCATATTCTTCTTTTAAGTGATGGTTTAAATGTAAATGGTGCAGACTTAGTGTCTGGTTTAAGATCAAAATTACCTCATATAAGTATTACAGGAGGTTTAGCTGCCGATGGTTCAGATTTTAATAAAACTTTTGTAATTGAAAATGATAACATACGTGATAAGACCATTGTAGGTATCGGTTTTTATGGCGCTGATTTAAAAGTTAGTTTTAGCTCTAAAGGCGGTTGGGATAGTTTTGGTATTGAAAGGTTAGTTACTAAATCACATAAAAATGTGCTATATGAATTAGACGGTGTACCAGCTTTAGAACTCTATAAGTCATTTTTAGGCGATGAAGCTAAAAATTTACCAAGTTCAGGGTTATTGTTCCCGTTGAGTATGAGAAACAATGAAATTGAAACACCTTTAGTAAGAACGATATTAGCAGTTAATGAAGAAAATCAAAGTTTGACTTTTGCGGGTAATATACCTGAAAAGTCCTATGTACGTTTAATGAAAGCAAACATAGATAGATTAATTGATGGTGCCGAGGATTCTGCTGCTTCTGTTAATAAACATGGCCAAGAATCCTGTGAATTAGCAATACTAGTAAGTTGTGTTGGTCGCAGACTGGTTTTGAAACAATTAGTTGAAGAAGAAGTTGAAGTGGTGAGAGTTGTCTTAGGTGACAAGCCTAAGATTACTGGATTTTATTCTTACGGAGAAATTGCGCCATTTTGTGAGTTTTCACCTTGTGAATTACACAATCAAACTATGGCTATAACAACACTCTCAGAATGCTAAACAACGACTATCATAGACTACTAAGGCGACAACTGCAAAAAGCTGATTTAAATCTTTTAGCGAACCCAGAATTTACCAATTTTTTGAATTCGGTTAATAAGGCCTACAGTAGTTTTGATAAAGATATAAAGCACGTTGAGACTATTTTAGAAGAGAGTTCTAAAGAATTATTTGGAGCTAATCAAAAATTACGCAATGAAAGGGATGTCTCTAAAAGTAAGCTAGAAAATTTAATAGATAATGTTGGAGGTATTATTTTTGAAACTGATTTCGATGGAAATTTTACGTTTTTAAACAGTGCATGGGAAGAATATTCAGGATTTACAATAGAGAACTCTCTTGGTAAATCTTTTAAGGATTTTCTAAATGGAATAATTATTGACGATAAAAAAAATGTCAGTCAGCTTTTTTCGAAAGATAAAAAGTATATTGAATTTCTTTTTCAGAAAGAAAAAGATGAAAAATTATTGTGGTTTGAGCTAAAATGTAAACGGGTAATTGGTTATGATGGCTTATATAAAGGATATACAGGTATTATGGTTGATATTACCGATTTAAAATCTACAGAGGTCGAGCTGCAAAAAGCAAGTAAATCTAAAGATGAATTTTTATCGACCATGTCGCATGAAATTAGAACACCTTTAAATGCGGTTACTGGTTTAGCCAATATTTTATTAATGGAAGACCACCTGCCAGGTCAAGTTGTAAACCTCAAAGCACTAAAATATTCTGGAGAGCATTTGCTAGGTTTAATTAATAATTTATTAGATTTTGATAAGATCAAATCTGGTAAAATGAAGGTGAATGAAAAGGTGTTTAGTTTAACTAATTTTCTAGAAAACATTAAATCTCATTTTGCGCTAAGAACACAACAAAAAGGTATAGAATTTAATATTATAAATGAAAATCAATTACCTAATAATATTATTGGAGATAAACTCAAACTTACTCAAATAATAAACAACTTATTGGACAACGCTTTAAAGTTTACAGCAACTGGAGGTATTACCATTAAGATTAAAAATTTAGGCATAAATTATAATAAAATAAACTTACAATTTAAGGTTATAGACACAGGAATTGGAATTCCAAAAGAAAGACAAGTGAGTATTTTTGAAAGCTTTATGCAGGCTAATTCTGAAACATCTATAAAATATGGAGGATCTGGTTTAGGGTTGTCAATTACGAAAAAATTATTGAACTTACAAGGCAGTGATTTAAATGTTGATAGTCAAGAAGGTAAGGGAGCAACGTTCTCTTTTCAAATCACATATAAAGTCACCAACAGGCTAAATCTTTATGAACCGGAAATGGTTAAAATTCTAACGGAATACGAACCGTTGCATATGAATGTTTTGGTCGCCGAAGATAATAAGATGAATGTGCTAATAATGAAACAATTTCTTGAAAAATGGAATGTTAATTATAGAATAGCGAATAACGGTAACGAAGCACTAGATCATCTTCAAAACTCAGATATAAGCTTTAATCTTATTTTAATGGATTTGCAAATGCCTGAATTAAATGGATACCAAACCGCAAAGATTATTAGAAATTTAGAAGATAAAACTAAAGCTAATTTGCCAATAATTGCGTTAACTGCTTTTGCTCAAACAGATATTAAAGAAAAAACAAAACGTTATGAAATGAATGGATTTATGGGTAAACCGTTTAATCCAGCAAAACTATATCAATTACTTAAAGAATATAGTAATACAACCATGGCTGTAAAGGATAGGTAGTTTGTTTTATTACCATATTGTGTTTTAAAACATGATATTCTTTGATTTTAAATACCAATTACTAGTACATCATTTATTATAATATGTTATTAAAGGTGCCTCTAAAGTTATCTGCGCAACAAGCCTTATTCCTTTTGAAAATTATGTAGATTTACTTTATGGACGAAAAACCATCATCTTTTTCTATAAAAAATTGGTCTCAAGCAGATCAACCAAGAGAGAAACTTAGAGATAAAGGCAAAGCTAATTTGAGTGATGCAGAACTAGTTGCTATACTATTGGGTTCTGGGAACAGAGAAGAAAGTGCTGTGGCTTTAAGTAAGCGCATATTAGCAAGTGTGGATAATAATCTCAATGCATTGGGAAAACAATCCCTAAAACAGCTTATGACTTTTAAAGGAATTGGTGAAGCAAAAGCAATTTCGATAGCTGCTGCTATGGAGTTGGGAAGACGACGTAGAGGAGAGGAAGCCTTGCAGCAAAGTAAGGTTACATCTAGTGCATCTGTTTTTGAATTTATGCAGCCTATTATTGGAGAGTTACCACATGAGGAATTTTGGATTGTGTACTTAAATAATTCCAATAAAGTACTTCAAAAAAATCAACTGAGTAAAGGTGGTATAACAGGTACTTTGGTAGATGTGAGGTTGGTACTTAAAACAGCTTTAGAGGTTGGAGCAGTTGGTTTGATATTAGTACATAATCATCCGTCAGGAACTTTAAAACCTAGTGAAGCAGATAAAAACTTAACTCAAAAACTAAAAGTAGCTGCCCAAAGTTTAGATATTAAAGTTTTAGATCATTTAATTATCACTGAAAAAGCATATTTTAGTTTTGCTGATGAAAATATATTATAATGGCACTGAGTGCTGTAAATTCGCCTAAGTTTATGAGTAAATAATAAATACTAACACTAAATTTTTGCTATTAGTCTACACACATAAAATCACACCCAGAGTGCGCTATGCCTTTAAGCATTTGTGCACTAGGATTCTTGGTATACCAGTCTCGTTTACAACAACCATAGAGGATTTTATTGCACATGATAGTTTGAAAATGTCCTATACAAAACAGCCATTAAGTAATGAAGTGTTTATTAGAAATCACGATTTATTATTTGAGCAAGGCTTATCAGATGTCGCTATTAATGTACAAAATTGGAAGGATACAAAATGCTTTTTCCCTACAGGGGAAAAGAGTGCATTACCTTTTGATATTTTTGCGGCCTCTTTTTATTTGTTGAGTCGTTATGAAGAATATCTTCCGCATGTAAAAGATGACTACGGACGATTTACAGCCACTGAAAGTTTAGCCTATAAAGAACAATTTTTAGATCAACCTGTTGTTGATATTTGGGCGTATAGTCTTAGATCTATTTTAGAGCAAAAATTTGAAGATTTTAAATTTCCGAAGAAAACATATAAGGTGCAACCCGTCATCGACGTTCCAGTGGCTTATTATTTCAAGCAAAAGGGATTGTTGCGAACTATTGGAGGCGTTTTGACAGATTTGTTTCGATTTAAATTTAGGAGTCTATATCGACGAGTTTTGGTCTTGTTTGGTTTTCAAAGGGATCCCTATGACACCTTTAAATGGATTATAAATAAGCAAAAACAATATAAGTTTAAGTTCATAGTATTTTTTCTAATTGGCGATTATTCTACCTATGATAAAAATATAAACATTAATAAAAAGAAATTTGTATCACTTATTAAATCGGTGGCAGATTATAGTAAAGTAGGGTTAAAGGCATCCTATTTTTCATTAGATGATATTACAATTCTTAAAAAAGAGAAGAAAAAAATAGAGTTTATTACAAACTATGAGTTGGAGGCTACAAGAAATTCATTTTCTAAAATAAATTTGCCTCTATCGTATCGTAATTTGATAGAGCTTGAGATAAAACAAGATTTTACAATGGGTTATCTCGAACATTTTGGGTTTAGGGCAGGCACGTGTACTCCATTTTTATTTTATGATTTAGATTATGAAATACAAACGCCATTGCTGGTTAATTCATTTCATTGTATAGATTATGCATTGTTAAAATATCAATCTCAATTAGATAAAAAAGAAGAATTACAGCGCTTAATTAATACGGTAAAGAAAGTAGACGGTACCTTTACCCCTGTGTTTCATAATTATTCCTTCGGCAATGAAGAGAAATGGGACGGTTTCAAGCAGCTATTTACTCAAATATTGAAATCTGCAGATAAGGTGTCATCATAGTGCTTTTAAAATAGTCCTTAATACAACTCAAACAACTCAAACAACTCAAACAACTCAAAAAACTCAAACAACTCAAACAACTCAGCAATGAAATTAACTGGAATTAAACATGTTTTTTTTGATTTAGATCACACACTTTGGGATTTTGATAAAAACTCTGCATTGACATTTGAAAAAATATTTGAAGTGCATTCGCTAAATGTCGATACTTTCGATTTTCTAAAAGTGTATGAGCCTATTAATTTAAATTATTGGAAATTATATCGAGAAGAGAAAATAGATAAAGAGAGTTTACGATATAACCGTTTAAAAGATTGCTTTGACGCTATAGGTTTTAACGTGTCTGATGATATAATAAATCAGTTATCAGAAGATTATATAACCTATTTAACAACCTTTACTCATCTTTTTGAGGGCGCTTTCGATGTTTTAGACTACTTAAAAAAAGATTATGATTTGCACATTATTACTAACGGTTTTGAAGAGGCACAACAACGTAAAATGGATAATGCTAAAATTTCTCACTATTTTAAAACCGTTACAAACTCTGAATCTGCAGGTGTAAAAAAACCTAATCCTATTATTTTTAGGCATGCTTTAAACGTTTCTAATGCAAATCCTGAAAATAGTATAATGATTGGAGATAATTATGAAGCAGATATTCAAGGTGCTATTGATGTTGGCTTAGAGGTGATTTTGTACAATTATCACAACTATAATGCAGAGGCTTATATTAAACAAGTGACAAAGCTTGTTGATTTAAAAAAGTATCTTTAAGACTATCAATATACGTATTTAACATTCATAACGTTTTAAAAGAAAGCCATAATAATCATGAAACCAGTAAAGAGACTTTTTGTAAATCTATTTTTTTTAGGTTTTATATTCTTAACGTCATGCGTAAATGATATTGATTTTGATCAAACAGAAGATATTTTACCGAGACCAACTTTAGAGTCTAGTTTAGTTTTTTCTAGTCTAAACGCGCCTCGATTTATTGATGATACGACACAACAAGAAATACTGGTCTTAACGGATACAACCCGTTTAGAATTTATAAATTCAGACTTTTTTGTAGATCAATTAGCGAAAACCAATTTAACGTTTCGGTTTGCAAACAGTTTGGATCGAAGTTTCAATATCGATTTAATTTTTGTCAATGATAGTAATGAACAGCGTTACTTGGTGCAAGTTGAGGTACTTGCTGGTCAGCCTGCCAGTCCAACACTTATAGCGTCTAATTTTTTAATTCAGGAGCCAGAATTATCACTTTTTAAAGAAGCGACAAAGTTAATTTACATCATTTCCTTACCCGAAACCATTAACCCTATTGAAATATCAGATTTAGGGGTTTTAAAATTAGAATCCAAGGCCACATTTTACTTTGAATTATAGGTGAATGAGGGCAAACATCACTTACATACTGCTGTTAATTAATACTTTTTCTTTTAGCCAAAACAAAGAAATACTTTATGATTTTAATGATATCCCACAAACGTTAAGTTTAAATCCTGGAGCATTAGTTGAGTTTGATAAGCATTTTGGAATCCCATTATTATCTAAGTTTCATTTCAATTTTGGGAGTTCAGGGATTTCAGCTTATGACATCTTTAGGGACGATGGTGTCGATATTAATACTAAAATTGGTAAAGCCATTACAGCACTTTCTAATCAAGATTACTTTACTATTAATCAACAATTAGAAATTATAAATGGCGGATGGCGAAAGGATGAAAATACTTATTTTTCCTACGGAATTTATGAAGAAGCAGATGTTATTCTTTATTTTCCCAAGGATTTAGCGACTTTAGTCTGGGAAGGGAATGCTAATTATATTGGTACACCGTTTTCTTTAGGTGATATAAATTTAAAAGCAGAATTGTTATCTGTTTTTCACTTCGGAATAAATAAAAAACTGAGTAAAAAATTAACCGTAGGGGCTAGGGCAAAAATATATTCTAGTATAGCGAATGTGAATAGCACGAATAATTCTGGAACATTTACAACGCGACCAAGTACAACAGGTGACAATTTCTATGAACATACATTTCAGTCTTTAGATGGTGTACTCCAAACCTCGGGTGTGGCTTCCTTGTTAGGGAATGATAATTCAAATATTAAGGAAGATATAAAAATGCTTCGAAGACGCGTATTACTGGGTGGTAATTTAGGTCTTGGTGTTGATTTAGGGTTTACATATCAACCAGAAGACCAACATACCATTACAGGAAGTGTTGTAGATTTAGGGGCTATTTTTCATAGTAAAGATGTAGAGTCTTACCGTCTAAGAGGATCCTATACTACCGAAGGTTTGGATCTAGTTTTCCCACAGCTTTTAAGTACAGACGGGACGATACCTTATTGGGAGGATTTGGAAGACGAGTTTAATGAGAGTATTAAAATTGATACTTTAACCGCTAACTATACGACATGGCGTTCTACAAAATTGAATGCGTCTTATCGCTATAACTTCGGAAAAGGAAACGGTCAAGATTGTGATTGCTATGCTGGTAGTAAGCCCTATTTAAATGCAGTTGGCTTACAATTATTCTCGGTATTTAGACCTAAAAGGCCACAAGTTGCTGCAACTGCTTTTTATTACCGAAGGTTATTTGATTTCATGAATTTAAAAGCAACGTATACCGTTGATGATTTTTCTGCACGAAATATAGGTTTAGGAGCATCGTTTCATATTGGAGCGTTTAATATGTATTTCACAGGAAATAATTTGTTTGAGTTGCAAAATATTTCTAAATCTCAAAGTGTATCTTTACAATTCGGAATGAACTTAATTTTTGATTCAAATGACTAGATTACTATATGTTTTTATTTGTGTGATTTCATCTCAAATACAACTTACAGCGCAGGCTTCTTTAAATGACTATAAATATATAATAGTTCCAAAACAGTTTGATTTTTTGAACGCTCAAGATCAGTATCAAACGAGTTCGCTAACCAAGTTTTTATTTAATAAGCATGGGTATACTGTTTTTTTTGATGATGATGATTTGCCACAAGATTTAAGTGAGAATAGATGCTTGGGTCTTAAATCTGATATAAAGAAAATAAAAGGGTTCTTGATCACTAAACTGCAAATTGATTTAGTAGATTGTAAAGGGAACGTTGTAATAAGTTCTGCAATTGGAGAAACAAAAGTAAAAGAGTATCAAAAAGCATATCAAATAGCAATACGAGAGGCTTTTGTAACGTATCAATTCTTCGATTATAAATATGTGCCTAGTATAAGTGCAAAATCAATTGATACTAATACTTCTAATTTAGATGAAATAGCACGACTTAAAATGGAAGTTGAAGCTCTAAAAGGTAATAAGGGCAATGTTGTACCGATTCCTGAAGTTAAAGCACTTGAACTTAACGAGTCTAGTAAGACCAAAAATGGGGACCTAAACCAAGCAGCCAAAGGGTTATTGGGTGTTGAGGTTCTAGCTTCAACATCAGTTAAAGAGGATATGTTGTATGCACAACCTATAACTAATGGTTTTCAAATCGTAGATACACAACCTAAAAAAGTAATGATTTTATTAGACACAGGAACTCCCGATGTCTTTATCGTAAAAGGTGAGGATTCTATTGTCTATAAAAAAGAAGGATTTTGGGTTTATGCTGTAAATAGTGGCGAAAACTTACAATTAAGTGTTCTAAATCTTAAGTTTTAGTAATCGTACTTATCTTTCCAACGGGTTTTTAAGAACTCACGTTGCGCGTTTTCTCTTGCATTATTTCCTGGGTTATAGAGTTTTGTGTTTTTTATCTCTTCTGGTAAAAATTCATGAGCAACAAAGTTATTGTTATAATTATGAGCATATTGATAATTATCACCATAACCCAATTCTTTCATGAGCTTAGTTGGTGCATTTCGTACGGATAATGGTACCGATAAATCCCCTGTTTCTTTAACCAATTGTTGTGCTTTGCCTATAGCCTCATAAGCAGCATTACTTTTAGGAGACGTTGCTAAATAGGTTGTGCATTGGCTTAGGATAATACGAGATTCGGGAAACCCAATAACGGTCGCTGCTTGAAAAGCATTGTTTGCAATGACTAGAGCAGTTGGGTTTGCATTACCTATATCTTCACTGGCTAGAATTAACAAACGTCGAGCAATAAACTTAACGTCCTCGCCACCTTCTATCATACGTGCCAACCAATATACTGCTGCATTGGGGTCACTGCCCCGTATTGATTTTATAAAAGCAGAGACAATATCATAATGTTGTTCTCCAGATTTGTCATAGCGCACACCATTGGTTTGCACACGCTGTGAAACCGCTTCATTGGTAATTATAATGTCGTCATCCTTGTCAAAAGAGGTGACAATGAGTTCAAGTAAATTAAGTAATTTTCTGGCATCCCCTCCAGAAAACCGAATTAAAGCTTCCGTTTCTTTAAGTGTGATTTTGCGTTCCTTTAGCAGAGTGTCTTGTTTAAGTGCACGATTTAAAAGCGCTTCTAAATCATCTTTTGTAAATGATTTTAACACATAAACCTGACATCGAGATAGAAGTGCAGGTATGACTTCAAAGCTTGGGTTTTCGGTCGTTGCGCCTATTAATGTAACCCAACCCTTTTCTACTGCTTGCAGCAAAGAGTCTTGCTGAGACTTGCTAAATCTATGTATTTCGTCGATAAATAGAATAGGGTTTTTAGTTGTAAATAAACCTCCACCTTGTTTCGCTTTATCAATAACTTCCCTTATGTCTTTTACACCACTGTTTATAGCACTTAACGTGTAAAATGGTCGTTTTGATTCATTGGCAACAATATTCGCCAATGTTGTTTTTCCTGTACCAGGAGGTCCCCAAAAAATCATTGATGCAATGACGCCTTGGTTTAATTGTTGTGTTAAAACGCCAGATTTGCCAACTAAATGCGACTGACTTAAATAGTCATCTAACGTTTGTGGTCGTAATCGTTCTGCTAAAGGTTCGTTCATAATGTAAAATTACAAAAAATGAATGTGACAATTTTTCATAGTTTTGTTAAATGGATAGCATTTTGATAATAAAGTTTTAATATGAGTAATCAACAACAATTTAAATATTCAACAGGAGTCATTGCATACCCTATACTTTTTGTATTATCTATTTGGGTAGTCTTCTGGATGCAGGTGAGGTTTTTCCCTTCTATAAAACGCTTAGGAGTCTATCCACAAGAATTACATGGGCTGCTTGGTATTTTTACTAGTCCGTTTATTCATGCAGATATCGAGCACTTGTATCATAATAGTATTCCGCTTTTTATTTTATCGGTTGCACTATTTTATTTCTATCGAAAAATTTCATGGAAGGTTATTCTCTTCGGAATAGTATTGTCTGGCCTGTTTACTTGGGTCATTGGCAGGCCTGCAAACCATATTGGTGCCAGCGGATTGGTTTATGTACTCGTTAGTTTTATCTTTTTTAAAGGGATTTTTGCTAAACATTATCGTTTAATAGCATTATCCTTAATTGTGATTTTTCTCTACGGAAGTATGATATGGTACGCATTTCCTGTCAAAGACGGAATGTCTTGGGAAGGACATCTTGGTGGTCTTCTCTCTGGATTATTGTTCGCTATCGTCTTTAGAAAAGCCATCGCAAAGCCAGAGCGTTATGTTTGGCAACAACCAAATTATAAGGAAGAGGATGATCCTTTTCTACGCCATTTTGACGAGAATGGTAATTTTATTGAGCTTAAAGAGCCAGAAATCGAGGAGGAGCCAATTTCTGAAGATATTAATAGTCAGGTTACTTATATTTTCAAAGAAAATAAAGAGGATTAACGACGTTGTCTAATCGCCTCATATAAGAAGGCACCACAAGCAACAGATACATTTAGAGATTCAATTTCTCCTAGTAAAGGAAGCTTAGCTCTTTCATCTGATACTTTTATTACCGAAGGATTTATACCTTTCCCTTCAGACCCCATTATAATTGCACACGGTTCTTTGAATGAGATATCGTATACGGTATTCTCTGTTTTCTCAGTAGCGGCAATAACTTTAATGCCACTAGCTTGCATATGAAATACGGCGTCTTTAATGTGGTCAACTTTACAGATAGGAATTTTAAATATAGCACCTGCACTCGTTTTTATAGCATCGCCATTTACGGGAGCACCACCTTTTTTCTGTATAATAATACCAGTAACTCCTGTGCATTCTGCTGTACGAACAATGGCTCCAAAATTACGAACATCACTTAATTGATCTAATAATAGAAATAAAGGGACTTTGTCAGATTCTAAAGCCTTCGTTACTAGTTCTTCAATATCATAGAACGTAATTGGTGCTATTTGGGCAATAACGCCTTGATGGTTTTTTTTTGACAACCTGTTTAGTTTTTCTACAGGCACATAAGAACTGTTTAAACGTTCTTTCTTGAGTAAGTGCTCTAACTCTGTAAATAGCTCACCTCTCAAACCTTTTTGTAAAAATATTTTATCAATATTTTCACCAGATTTTATGGCTTCTATAACTGCTCTAATACCAAAGATGGTTGTTTCTTTTTCCATGGCGTAAAGGTATACAAAAACCATTCTAAAAGTAGAATGGTTTTAATC
>JAWUWM010000038.1:0-25153 GCA_034111845.1 Psychroserpens sp.
TTTATTGTTTCACAAAACGCTTCATTAAAACGGTGTTTTGAGAAGATACTTTAATAATATATAAACCACTATTCCAACTTGATACATCAAAAGTGGATGATATCGCATTTATTTTTCTATTTAATATTTTTTTACCCAAAACATCATATACTTCAATAGTAGAATCATTAGCAAACGTTTCTAAATCTAAAGTGAATTTATTTTTCGCTGGGTTAGGAGACACTGAGAAGTTATTTGCTTCTACGCTAGGTAAACTCAACGTTCCTGCAGGTACAACTGTTATAACACCATACATAAATGATGAATGAGGCGTACATTGGAAACTATTTACTCCTGGCACTGTAAATGTATGCGAAAACGAGTAAGGCGCAGCAACAGTAGCAAAATAAACACTATTAGTCTCTCCAGGGAGATCAGGTGTGCCAAATGTCTCTATAGATTGTTCAGCAACACTTTTAACATTGTGAGAACCTTGATCAGGTGTCCATTCCCATGTAACAGTATCTCCTACTTCAATAGTAAAACGTGTATCGAATGGGGAATTTTCACCAAAGGCTGCATCGTCACGAGGAACAACAAAAAACTCCCATGGTATTGTTATTGTTTGAGGTTGTGCAAATCCAAACGAACATGTTAAAAAGCATATTGCGATAAGTAAAATTCTTTTCATAGTAATATTTTTTTATTGATAAGCCTTCTAATTAATTATAAATATACAACTCTTAATACTGAATTCTTCTGTTATACTTAACATTTAAAACAGATTTTAAATTTATAACTCTTTTTAAAAGAGCCTCTTACGTTTAAAATAATAGTGTTTATATTATTTAGCTAAATTAATAAATAAATAAATACTTTGACTAGTAGTTTACCGAATATATAGGTTATTTACTGAGATACATCTTACGTCTAGAGTACAAATTATAAAATTCATCATCTTTTAGACTATCGATAAATAAAATACTTTCTCCTGTACTTTTCATTTCTGGACCTAATTGTTTGTTCACATTTGGGAATTTATTAAACGAAAATACTGGTTGCTTGATTGCATAACCCTCTAATTGTGGGTTGAAATTAAAGTCGGTTACTTTGTTTTCGCCTAACATAACTTTGGTCGCATAATTCACATAAGGTTCTCCGTAAGCTTTAGATATAAAAGGAACCGTACGTGATGCTCGAGGATTAGCTTCAATAATGTATACTATATCTTCTTTTACAGCAAATTGAATATTAATTAGTCCTACTGTATTTAACGCTAAAGCAATTTTCTTTGTATGGTCTTTAATTTGTTGCATTACAAACTCTCCTAAATTAAAAGGAGGTAATGTCGCATTACTATCACCAGAATGAATACCGCAAGGCTCAATATGCTCCATGATACCAATGATATAGATATTCTCTCCATCGCAAATCGCATCTGCTTCGGCTTCAATTGCACCATCTAAATAGTGATCTAAGAGGAGTTGATTTCCTGGCATTCGTCTTAATAAATCTACAACGTGCTCTTCGAGTTCTTGCTTATTTATTACAATTTTCATTCCTTGACCTCCCAAAACATAAGATGGTCTTACTAGGATTGGAAAATCTAATACATCTGCAATTGCTGCAGCTTCGTCTGCAGTTGTCGCAATATCAAATTCAGGATAAGGAATATTATTTTCCTTTAAAAGATTAGAGAACAAGCCTCTATCTTCGGCTAGATTTAAAGATTGGTATGTTGTACCAATAATTTTAATTCCGTAGCGATCTAATTTTTCAGCTAATTTTAAAGCAGTTTGACCTCCCAATTGAACGATGACCCCTTCTGGCTTTTCGTGACGAATAATATCATAAATATGTTCCCAAAAGACAGGTTCAAAATATAATTTATCTGCAATATCAAAGTCTGTAGATACGGTTTCAGGATTACAGTTAATCATAATGGTTTCATAACCACATTCCGCAGCTGCTAAAACACCATGAACACAACAATAATCAAACTCAATTCCTTGACCAATTCGGTTTGGACCAGATCCTAAAACGATAATTTTCTTTTTATCTGAAACAACGCTTTCGTTGGCTGGAAATATTTTCCCTTCGGAAGTTTCCACTTCATTTTCAAACGTAGAATAATAATATGGAGTTTGCGCTTTAAATTCCGCAGCACACGTATCAACCAATTTATATACACGATTAATTTTTAGTTCGTCACGTTTTTTATAGACTTGACTTTCTAAACATTTGAGCATATGAGCAATTTGTCTATCGCCATACCCTTTCTGCTTTGCTTCTAATAATAAATCACGCTCAATAGTATCAATTGTATACGTCGTAATCTCTTTCTCCAATTGATGAAGCTCTTCGTATTGTTCTAAGAACCACATATCAATTTTAGTGATTTCATGAATTCTACTTAACGGGATTCCCATTTGAATAGCATCATAAATAGCAAATACACGATCCCAACTTGCAAATGTAAGTTTTTCTATAATTTGCTGATAATCTGTATAACCTTTTCCATCTGCTCCTAAACCATTACGTTTAATTTCGAGTGATTGGGTTGCTTTATGCAGTGCTTCCTGAAATGAACGACCAATAGCCATCACCTCTCCTACTGCTTTCATTTGTAGACCTAAAGTTCTATCTGACCCTTCAAATTTATCGAAATTCCAACGTGGAATCTTCACAACTACATAATCTAAAGTAGGCTCAAATAATGCAGATGTTGACCCTGTAATTTGATTACTCAACTCATCTAGAGTATAACCTATAGCTAATTTTGCAGCTACTTTTGCAATTGGATAACCCGTTGCTTTACTTGCTAACGCAGAAGAACGCGATACTCTTGGATTAATCTCAATAGCAATAATATCTTCTTTCTCATCTGGACTTACAGCAAATTGCACATTACAACCTCCTGCAAAATCACCAATACTGCGCATCATATGGATCGCCATATCACGCATTCTTTGGTACGTTTTATCAGACAATGTCATCGCTGGGGCTACAGTAATAGAATCTCCAGTATGAATCCCCATTGGATCCATATTTTCAATAGCACAAATAATAACGACGTTATTGTTAGAATCGCGTAATAACTCTAACTCATATTCTTTCCAACCAATTAATGCCTTATCAATCATTATCTCGTGAATTGGAGATACTTCTAAACCACGAGTTAATAATTCATCAAAATCTTCTTCCTTATGAACAATAGCTGCTCCATCCCCTCCTAAGGTAAATGATGCTCTAATAACTAAAGGGAAGCCAAACTCTTGCGCTATTTCTTTTCCTTTAAGAAAAGAGTTAGCTGTCGCTTGAGGCGCCATACCAATGCCAATCTTAATCATTAATTCTCTAAACTTCTCTCTATCTTCAGTAATATTGATTGCATCGATATCTACACCAATAATATCAACATCAAAATCTTGCCAAATTCCTTTTTCATCTGCTTCAATACAAAGATTTAAAGCTGTTTGCCCACCCATTGTTGGTAAAACAGCATCAATATGTGGATGTTCTTTTAATATTTTAACAATGGACTTAGTTGTTAAAGGCAAAAGATATACATGATCAGCCATAGTTGGATCTGTCATGATAGTTGCTGGATTAGAATTGATGAGTATGGTTTCAATTCCATCTTCACGAAGTGAGCGCAATGCTTGTGTTCCAGAATAATCAAACTCACAAGCTTGTCCAATAACTATTGGCCCTGAGCCTATGATGAGGATAGATTTTAATTTTTCGTTTTTTGGCATTTCAGTTTTTTTTTTAAAAGTTCAAAAATAGGCAACTACTGGATACAAAAAAAGGCGTTACACCTAAGTAACGCCTTTAAAATATTAACAATTGTTAATCATTATCGTTTATGTCTAGTTTCAGTTGATACAGACAATTTCTTTCTTCCTTTAGCTCTTCTACGTGCTAAAACTTTTCTTCCGCTTACAGAAGCCATTCTCTCTCTAAATCCGTGTTTATTTCTTCTCTTTCTTTTTGACGGTTGAAACGTTCTTTTTGGCATTGTCGTATCTTTTTAAAAAACTTAAATTCTTTTTTATCGTCTTGAACTATTCTCAAAACTGGGTGCAAATATACAAAGAGTTTTTACTTTGCCAAACCTAAATTTGAAATTATTTTCTATTATTTATATCCTCTTATTTACTAGCTACAAATTCACAAAAAATTAGTTTCTTTGTGAATTGATAATCTATTACACTAATGAAGTCTGTTTTTTCCAAAATTTTAGTTGTTTTAATAACCACAACTAATCTCATGTATGCACAAACTAAATTATCATATAACCTCAAGGTTGGTGATCAATTTAAGATGGAACAAGTAGCTAATCAAGACGTTGTTCAGGATATGAACGGTAAAAAACACGAAATGAAAAATCTAATAGAAGGAGATTTTACTTTTGTTGTTGAGGCTGTCAATGATAGTTTGTACACTCTAAAATTCAAGTTTGATCGATTTAAAATGGTGTCTACCTCAAGTCTCATGGGTGAAATTCTGTCTGTAAACACAGCAGCTAATATTGCTGAAGATGACATTGAAGGTAAAATATTCGCTGAGTTAGTAAAAGTAAATTTGACCATGATGATGTATAAAAATGGTAAAATCAAATTTATTGAAGGTTCTAATGCGCTTATATCTCAAATGATAAGTGCTGTTGGAGATATAGACGATTTTACTAAGGAGGTTATGAAAGAATCTATGAAAGGAGAATTTAGTAATGAGAGTCTAGCTATGAGCTTTGAACAAATGACGTTTCTCTATCCAAACGAAACTGTCAAAATTGGAGATACTTGGAACAATAATTTTAAAGGAGAATTATCCTCAAATAATACGTGGACTTTAAAAAACATAACTAATGACGACGTTAATATTACTGGTGTAAGCATCGTGAACTTTTTCAATAAAGATACTGATGTTGGAATGAAGCTTAAAGGTGATATGACATCAAATCTAACCACATCTCTAAAAACTGGATTTATAAAGACAATGACTACGACATCAACAGTTATAGGCAACTCAATCATGCACAGAATGAATGACCTAAAGATACCAACTACAATCTCATCTAATATTACATATAAAATAAAAAAGCATGTTCAATAAAAATTTCAAACTAGTTATAACTGGATTACTTATAGCGTTTGCTATCTACCAATTTACTGAAGGCAATATTGGTAACGGTATTATGTATATTTTAATATCGTTTATTTTCATTTTCTTATACTTTAAGAATGAATTTATTCTTCTTGCTTTTTTAAAGCTTAGAAAACAAGATTTTGAAGGTGCTAAAAATTGGCTTAACAAAATCAAAAACCCGCCTGGTGCTCTTGTAAAAAAACAAGAAGGATATTACAACTACCTCAATGGTGTTATGGTATCTCAATCTAATATGAATGACGCTGAAAAGTATTTCAAAAAAGCGTTAGACCTTGGTTTGTCTATGGATCATGATGTTGCTATGGCGAAATTAAATCTTGCTGGAATTGCATTTAGTAAAAGACGACCTATTGAAGCTAAACTACTTTTAACTGAAGCTCAAAAGCTAGATAAACGAGGCATCTTAACAGAGCAAATTAAAATGATGAAGGACGGGATGAAAAAGTCTCAAGGCCCAAAGCAACATTACGGTAATCGTAACATGAGAGGACGTTAATAATCGTTAGGCTACGTTACGTTCATCGATTTATTGTTCACTTTGTATTCCGTTCTCTAATAAATTAGGTCTTTGAACGAATTTTTAAGGTCTTATCTAGCGTTAACTCTAAATTTGTAGAACATTAACTATATATTTTTAGACATGAAAGCATTCACTATCATACTTATGCTAGGTTGTATGTTTCAAGCTTTCCCTCAACAGCAGAAAACGTACTTTGACTCTCAACTTGGAAAACATTTGAGATCTTACAAAGCTAAATCAGAAATTGCCATACAAAATGGTGATAAAGAGCAGGCGCAATTCCTTTTTGATTCTCTTTTTGAAAATCATTTAAAATTTAGTCATATTAAAAATATCTCTTTAAACAAGATTAAGGGCGGTACTCTAAAAACTGCGTCGATTGATAAACCTTTTCTTTTAATCACAAAGTCATCTTGGGAAATAATTAAAGATGAGGAAATAAATGAAATTAATAGAATGTCCAAAATGTATAAAGGGCAGATTGATATCATTATTTTGTTTTGGGATTCAAAAATAAAGGCAAAAGCGCATTCTAAGAACTACAACTCTAGTATTACCATAACTTATGTAGATGAGCGTGATAATAATGCAAGCCATATTATAAAACCATTTAAGCACTCGTTTGGTGCACCTGCATGTTTCTTTATTTCCGAAGAAAAACAACTTTTAAAAATTGATAGGAAATTTACCATCTCAAATTCCAATAATAGATCTGAAGTTGCCTTTAGCGCAATGCATGAGAAAATCAAGTGGATGCTTTTTAATGATAAACCAATTGACAACAGTATTATAACAACTTTAAAATAGTTACAGTAGTGGTGCCCAAAGTCTGCTACATGACTCTTTTAATTTATCGAGTCTAGGTCTATTTTTCCATAATTCAAAATCTATAGACTCACTATCATTAATAGCTTTGATAAATTGAGGTTTCAAAACCTTACTTTCTTTGGAATCATATATTAATGCATTGATCTCGAAATTTATATTGAAACTCCTATTGTCTAAACTACAAGTGCCTATCGTAAAAAACATATCATCTACAACTATTGTTTTGGCATGAACAAAGCCTTTACTATAACGATATATGGGTACACCAGCTTCAAGAAGTGGTTCTAGAAATGAGTTTGTGGCACTTTCTGCTACCCAATTATCAGACCCCTTTGGAATTATCAACCTCACATCTACTCCAATTTTAGCTGCGATTTGTAAAGCTGTAACAATTTGTTCGTTAGGAATGAAATAAGGTGTGGTGATATAGACATAACTTTCTTCATTATTTATGGCTGTTAAAATTGCTTCCATGATATTTGCCCAATCAGTATCTGGTCCGCTGGCAGCAATTTGTATTGCTACATCTTTCTTGCAGTTTGTTTCTGGAAAATAACTTTGCTTTACTTCAATAGACTTTTTTGTCACAAAATCCCAAGTCGTTAAAAAATGGAATTGTAAGACTTCAACCGCTTCACCATAAATTCTTAAATGTATAGCTCTCCAATACAACTTTGAATCTTTAGTATTAACGTAGTTATCAGAAATATTCACACCACCTACATAGCCGATTTCACCATCAATAACTGCTGTTTTTCTGTGATTTCTGTAATTTGATTCCCTCGTTAAGCTAGAAAAGATAACTGGCATAAAAGGATAATGTAATACACCGCTTTCACTTAATTGATGCTTCATTGCAGAAGACAGTTTACTACCAACGTCATCGTAAGTCATTTTCACGTCGACACCTAGCTTAGCTTTTTTTTTACGTATCAAGTCTAATATCATAGTACTAATAGGATCATCTCTAATAATATAATATTCTAAGTGAATGTAATTTTTAGCCTATTTTAAATCGTAGATTAGTTTGGCAAATTTGACTTCTTCATTAAAAACGATTTTAACTTCATTAAGAATCGTCAATGGTGACTGTTCACTTGCTTTTAGAAGTTTAACACGTTTTATTTTATCATCAAGTTTTTCATTTAAAGCTCTTGTAACGTGTTCTTCTAATTGGATGCTTTTACCAGCAAATTGGATGACCTTAGAATTAATAACATGCTTTCTATTAAAAAAATTTGTTTTGCGATATTGTTGACCAAATAAGTAATAAATAACTAATCCAAAAAAAGGAAACAGCGCCAACACTATAATTTATGACACTGTTTTAGTAGGATTTATATTTTTTAAAAGAACGATTATAATTGCAGAAAATGCCAATCCATAATTAACAATTACTAAAGCGGAAAAAAAGTTTTCTTTTAGAAAGTCAATCATTAAGATTTAACCGCATAGTGTCCCTCTTCGGGTATTTCTATGATATATTTTTTTCTAGATGAATTATTGAGTTTTGGTTCTCTTAACCACGGATTATGAATTTTTAATATTTTATAATTAATACCGTAACGCTGTGCAAATTTTGTAAAATCTGTTACTACTGTATCCACTTCTACTTTGTAAGTTGGGATTGATTTATACAAATCTTTTGACGTAAAATTAAATCCATATTTTCCGGGATGATTTAAAATCTCTTTTAAAGCGACTATTCTAAATAGATAGCGTCCCGTCTCTTCTCCTAACAATAAATCGTAGTAACCGTCTACTGCTTGTTCAGCTAAGCGTCTTGAAACTCCTGCGTTTCCAGCATTGTAAGCTGCAGCTGCAAGCGTCCATGACCCTAACTTCTCTTTTGACTTTAATAAGTATTTACAAGCGACTTCTGTTGCCATTTCTAGATGGTAACGCTCATCAACGTTTTCGTTTACCTCCAAGCCATTTTCACGTCCTGTTGCAGGCATAATTTGCCATACGCCTCTTGCTCCTGCCGGAGAGACTGCGTTTGTTAATCCACTTTCTATGACCGCTAAGTATTTAAAATCATCTGGAATACCATTTTTCTTCAAAATAGGTTCAATTATAGGGAAGTACTTTTCGGCACGTTTAAACATTAATAACCCGTTAGACTGCCAATAGGTATTGACTAATAATTCTCTGTCCATACGCTCTAAAATATCTGGATCCCGTAAAGGCATTGCCTCTCCTGCGAAATTCAAATTATCTGGTATAGACAATGCGTACACATTATAATCATTAATCATTTTTTGTGATTCTACAACCTCTTTATCTGAAACTGCTTTATCAGACTGATCTATTTTATCAGACTGAACTGCAAAAATAAATAGCCCAGACACACAGATTAAGCCTATCGCTGCTAAAATATTTTTTATAATTGTCATAATTCTAGTTTTTATAAATGTATTAATTTTTTACTCACTTTAAGATTATTGTAAAATTAGTTTTGGTAAATTTTCGTTAAACCATTTGTACTTATTTATAATCATAATATGAGTTCCTCCTTTTAAAGCAATACAATTTCCCGTGCATGAATGTGGAAAAACTGCATCCTTGTCACCATGAATATAAATCGCATGTTTATTAGGTTCTTCCTGATCCCATTCTATAACATTTTCTATGGACCAATCTAAATATTGCTTATTACTAACCGACAAATATTTTTTATACAATTCTATTCGTTTAATAATCGTTTCTCCGAATGCATATTTTGCCAGAGTATCTATATTAGACAACAATTGTGTTGGCAAAATCTTATAAGCTTTGGTATATTTCATCACTTTCATTCGCTTAGGCAGTTCATGCATTGATTTCACACTAGAGACTACAAATAGTTTTTTTAACGATATGTGTTTACTCATTTCTTGAACTAAAATCCCTCCAAATGAAACGCCTAACAACACGATATTATCATGCTTAATATTTAAAATCATTCGCTTTGCATAAGACTCAAGAGTTTCCTTTTTATTAGGCATCATCCACTCTAACCAGTGGATTTCAAATTGTTTCTCTGGCAATTTGATATTCTCAAATATAATAGGACTCGCTGCCATTCCTGGCATAAGATACACGTGTATAATTTCTTGTTGCATATGTGTTTAAATTAACGAAATTGAATATCTGTGATATTTTTCGTAAATTTGTATTGCAAAACTATATAAAAGTATAGTGCTACCCTACCGACCATTGAATTAAATACAAATTATTATGATTGATGCTGCTGAATTAACAGACAATGACTTTCTACGCCAATTTGAGTTGAAAGTTCAAGACGAACTAGCAATAATTGAATATTCTAGTCAAGATCGAAAAATATTTTTAACCAAATTAATTATTCCAGAATCGGTAACTGATGAAAATTTTGAAGAAGAATTTTTAACCTTGGTATTTGATCATATTGCAGAAAGCAATTTGAGTGTTGTACCAACGAGTCCTGAAATAGCGAAATTTATAAGGAGACACAGAAAATACAAAAAAATGCTTCCTGTAGGAATTAGAATTTAAACCAATAAAATCCGAAACATTTAAAGTTTCGGATTTTTTCTTATCGCTTATCAAAAAGATTTCAAACGCATCAATAGATCAATAACCTTGTATTAAAAGTTACGCGTTTAAATTGTATGCTCTTTTTTAAAATTAAACCTAACCGCACCATCATGATCAATTTCGGTGAGTTCAACTGTTTGAAGTGTATTTACTAATTCTGGATTCCAAGGCGATTTCACTTTGACATAATTCTCTGTAAAACCATGAATATAACCTTCCTTGTTATCGCTTTCAAAAAGGACTGTTCTAGAGCTACCTATTTGGCTCTCATAAAACGCACGCCTCTTTTTTACTGAGAGTCCTCGTAACATTTTACTACGTTTAGCTCTCATATTTTTAGGCACAACTCCTTCAAGCGAAGCTGCAACAGTATTATCACGTTCTGAATATGTAAATACATGCAAATACGAAATATCTAATGCATTGAGAAAGTTGTAAGTCTCTAAAAATAATTCTTCTGTTTCTCCTGGAAAACCTACAATAACATCCACGCCAATACAAGCATGTGGCATCACCTCTTTAATACGAGATACGCGTTCTACGTACAACTCTTTCATGTAACGACGACGCATTAATTTTAAAATCTCATTGTTACCACTTTGCAACGGAATATGAAAATGAGGTACAAATGCTTTACTTTTTGAAACAAAATCTATCGTTTCATTTTTAAGTAAATTAGGTTCTATGGATGAAATTCTTAAACGTTCTATGCCTTCAACATTGTCTAGAGCTTTTACGAGCTCATAAAATGTATGTTTGTGTTTTTTATTACCAAATTCACCTTTACCGTAATCACCAATATTAACTCCTGTTAGTACAATTTCTTTGATGTTTTTTGCTGAAATAGCTCTAGCATTCTCCAATACATTCTCCAACGCATCACTCCTAGAAACACCTCTAGCTAAAGGGATTGTGCAATAGGTACATTTATAATCGCAACCATCTTGTACTTTTAAAAAGGCACGCGTACGGTCTCCAATGGAGTAACTCCCAACATAAAAATCTGCTTCCTCAATTTCACAGCTATGTACTTCTCCCATATCATTCTTTGAGAGATCATTAAGGTAGTCTGTTATTTTAAATTTTTCGGTAGCGCCAAGAACTAAATCCACACCATTTACGTCTGCTAGTTCTTGAGGCTTTAATTGCGCATAGCAACCTACTGCTGCTACAAAAGCTTCCGGATTTACCTTTTGAGCTTGTTTTACAATCGATTTAAAACGCTTATCTGCATTCTCAGTAACAGAGCATGTGTTGATCACATAAATATCTGCTTTCTCCTTGAAGTCCACACGTTCAAAACCTTCCGAAGAAAAATTTCGTGCAATAGTAGAGGTTTCAGAGAAGTTGAGTTTGCAACCCAATGTGTAAAAAGCGACTTTTTTTCTAGAATTCATTCGTATTGTAGATGAGTCTGCGAATTTAATAAAAAAAGAGTGCCTAAAAAAAGCACTCTCCTATATAAACTATTTGTTTAAAATTTAATTTTTAGTAAATCGTTTCGTGATTGTACCATTCTCCGTTGAGATTTTCAACAGATACATTCCTGTGTTTAAATTAGAAATATCTAACTGAGAACTGTTACTGTTTCTAGCTACAGATTGCCCTAAAATAGAAAATATTTCAGTTTCAAAATCACCAATTGATGCTGGTATTTCTAAGTTAAGTGTGTTATTTGCTGGATTAGGAAAAAGAGAAACCGTTTCTAGAGCAAACTCATCTACACTTAGAGGAACCGTTCCTTCAATTTTCATTGCCAAAGAATCGAATGTCAAACCTAATGCAGTTAAACCCGTCCAAGGAAGTCCGCCAAAATTACCTTCGTCAATTAATACCGCATTTCCACCTGGATCACTTGCAAACCAGTTCCACCGCACTGCATCAGAAGGCACTTCTGCTGCCACAACTAGCCAATACGTGCCAGAACCCAATACTAGTTCAGTACCTCCATTAGCCATTGTTATATCAATAGTAAAAGAATCATCTGTTGCGTCGTAAACAAGTGCTGGACTCGTTGGGGAAAGGTTAATAATTTCCAAAAGTCCTGAGCCAGGAGATGATGGGTCTGAATCTGGTAAACCAGCAGCATCGCCATAGATAAACACATCCAATCCTGTAAAATTTACACTAATATCAGTTCCACCTGAACCAAATCCATTAACGGTTATGATATCAATACTATAATTGTCTGTTAAGGTAAAATCATCTGCCGAAAATGTACCAAATCCAGAGTCGGCTAGTACAGAAGAGACTATGCCATCATTAAGATTAGAAGGCTGATCAATAAGTACCACCTGACTATTTATAGTACAAACAGTTAGTAAAAATACTGAAATAATAATGTAGTTTTTTTTCATAATAAATTTTTCATTAATTAATTAATATCTTGCACTAAATATATACTTTTAATCTGTTTTTATTGAAATTAATTCATTTTTTTTTAAAATCCTACTATTCTAAATCTCAAAAAGTCGCACTGTAAAAAACTCTAAGAGTAATATAGTCTTAAAATATAATAATTACAAAAACATTGGATCATTAAATCCTGCGTTTGCAAAAGACAATGCAGATATTTGGGTAATAAATCGTTTGTTCAATGGATTAGTATTTTCGTTAGCACAAAAATCTATTTATATTTACTCATTTCTAATTTAGAATGAGCAGATTTAAAGATTTCACAATCTATTCGCCAACTCTGCGTTTAAGAATCAATAATTTATAGAGGTATGTCTCAAATAGAAGTTATAATAGACGGAGTTATTACTTGAAATAGTCAACGCAATAGACCTAATAAACAAAATGAAAAAACACGTTAAACCCATATTAGTATCCATTTTAGGTCTCATTTTATTGTCCTGCGGAAATGAAACAACAACCAAAAAAGATTATCTTGTTTTTAAGTATAACGAACATAAAAACATAGGCTCTTTAGATCCTGCATTTGCAAAAGACAATGCAGATATTTGGGCTATCAACCAATTGTTTAATGGCCTAGTTCAAATGGATGAACATCTTAATGTACAGCCTTGTATTGCTAAGGATTGGACAATTTCTGAAGATGCACTCACCTACTCGTTTTCCCTCAGACAAGACGTTAAATTTCATAAACATAAACGCTTCGAAAAAGACTCAACACGAACAGTATTAGCAAGTGATTTTGAATACAGTCTTAACCGATTATTAGATAAAAAAATAGCATCTCCAGGACGTTGGACCCTCAATAAAGTAGACTCTTTTGAAGCTATAAATGATAGCTTATTCCTAATTAGATTGAAGCAACCCTTTCCAGCATTTTTGGGATTATTGACTATGAAATACTGTTCGGTTGTGCCAAAAGAAATTGTGGAGGATTACAATAATGATTTCAGATCCAACCCCATTGGTACTGGACCATTTAAATTTAAACGCTGGGAAGAAAATTTGAAGCTCGTTTTCCGAAGAAATAATAATTATTTTGAAATTGATGATACTGGTAGAAAATTACCATATCTAGAAGCTGTAGCCATCACATTTTTGCCTGATAAACAGAGTGAGTTTTTACAATTTGCACAAGGCAATATTGATTTTGTATCGGGTTTAGATGCATCATACAAAGACGACATTCTTACCGCAAATGGAAAACTTCGTGAGCACTATGCTAAGGACGTTAATATGATTAGAGGGCCTTACCTCAACACTGAGTATTTAGCATTTTTCATGGACTCTAAAGTTACAGAAATACAATCAAAAACACTACGTCAAGCCATCAATCATGGATTTGACAAGCAAAAAATGATGACCTATTTACGAAACGGAATTGGAATCCCTGCTTATGGTGGTTTTATACCAAAGGGACTTCCTGGCTATAATGACTCTATAGGTTTTACATATCAGCCAGAAAAAGCAAAACGATTGGTCCAACAATTTATAAGGGAGACTGGGATTTCTAATCCGCAAATTACGATCACCACGACCAGCAATTATTTAAGTTTTTGTGAATACATTCAACGAGAGCTCCAAAAAATTGGTATTACTGTAAATGTAGATGTGATTCCTGCTGCCACTTTAAAAGACGCAAAAGCTAACGGGAAATTAGATCTTTTTAGAGCGAGTTGGGTGGCCGACTATCCTGATGCTCAAAACTATTTATCCTTGTACTCCAGCAAAAACTTTGCACCTAATGGTCCAAATTATACGCATTTTAAAAGTGAACAATTTGACACATGGTACCAAGAAGCATTCACAATCACAAATCCTAAACAACGTGAAACACTTTATACTAAGATGGATAGTTTAGTGATGGCTTCTGCACCCATTGTGCCTTTGTTTTATGATGAAGTTATTCGGTTTACAAGAAAAAATGTAAATGGTCTCGGTATTAATCCTATTAACTTACTGGATTTAAAAAGGGTTAAAAAAAGATAAAAATTGATCAACTGATACTTAGTTTTTTTTATTTATAATACCCATTACAGTAATATACTGCACAATAGCATATAAAAGCATCGTTGAGACATCTTGGTTAGCGAGCGCTTTATTAAACATACTCAATACAACAGATGTACGAGACATCAAAAGAAATAACACACCTATAAGAACCAAGTAATAACTCTCCTTTGTGACTTCCTTTCTTCTTAATAAGGAAAATTGAATTGTTAAAAACACAAAAATGGAGACACAAAACAACGATAGGTATAAACTAGAGAACATTTTAAAGCGTTGTTAAAAAATCGTTTCGTTGCAGTTGCAAGAAATCCTAGTTACTTAAAACTACAAATTAATCTAATTCGAAATAATAAATATCATCCTCACCTTTACCTTTTGGTCGTCTCGAAGAAAAATAACCACTAGTTCCTTCCTCATTTATGACATAGAAAAAATCATCACTTCTTGTATTAATTGGCTTTGGAAGATGTTTAACTACTTCGGTTTCTGGATCACCATTTAGGTCATAACTATAAACATCTAAACCACCTGCACCGCCAACACGATCTGATGCGAAATATAATATATTGTCTTTACTCACAAAAGGAAACGTATCCCTCCTAGGTGAATTAATTTTCTTGCCTAAATTCTCAATGTCACCATAGTCTCCATTCCCTAAAATAGTTACTTTAAACAAATCGCTTTGACCATGAGCACCATTTGCATTAGACGTGAAATACATTGTAGAACCATCAGGACTAAAAGTGGCATGGGCATAGTTATAATTGGGCTTACAAAACGGTAATGATTCAAAATCGCCCCAACCACGACCTTCCTTATATTCTCCTCTTTGAATATTTAAATTGATGGATTTTAATTTTCGTTTGTACGATTTACCACGCTTCATGAAGTTAGTAGTAATATATATGTATTTACCGTCATTACTAAAGCCTGCACTCGATGTATTAAAGACAAATTTATCAGTCTTATTAAACTGTTTTGGATTTATAATCTCTCCGCTATCTGTAAGCTCTGCTTCAAATAAGGTATAGATTAATCGCTTATCTTTATCTCGTCTGGCTTTGTTTCTATTATTGAGCATATAGGATGCATAATATACCTTATCACCTTTGTAGAATGTGACACCATATTGACTTTTATCGTCATTAATGTCTAAGTTTTTAATGGTGTAGGTTTGGGCAAACCCAAAATTTAATGTCAATAGTAAAATTATAAGGCTAATAAACTTCATGTTTTTAATACTTAAGGTTAACTTTTTCATTATCTTTTTATCTTTTTATCTTTTCAAAGACGCATTTTAGTTTGTTATTATCGACTTCAGAAAGCTCTATTTTTTTGGCGACTCAGTACTACTTGAACTTTCAAACGCTTTTTTTTACTTACATACGGTGTAACAACAGAATATCCTCTCAAGAAAAACTTGGAATAAAATTCATAAGATATCCGCTTTCGAAACTATTAGTGCTAACTCCAACAACTGTACCAGTATTAAGCATGATCTTGCTGCAACATTTACGCTCATCTCCCATCATACGTCCATAAAATTGCAATCCTGTTTTGGCAAAGCTTTACATTTCGCAATTCCAAAATTTAACTTTAGCATAATTATTTTTAAATTAGAAGTATTGGTATCTTCATCAAGATTAGACCATTCTCATATTCAAGAATCCCCTAAAAATCATAGTGACTTATATTAGACTACCCAAAAACCACCTCCATACTTGTTAGTAACTATTTAACTTCAAAAATAGTATTTAAATAAATCTTTTCTCCCTTATCAGTAAATCCTTCTAATTTAGCCTCATAAAATCCGGTTACACTAGAGGTGTGAAATAACACTCTAACATGTTATCCAATAGCAAGTAACAATAGTAACCAAAGGTAATATGATAAGAGACAATCCCTTTTTTTTGAGGAGAATAAAATTATAATTTTAAACATTTTTACATGCTGTCCAACACTTGTAATAAAATAGATTTTATCACAACAAACTCAATCAGTCAAATAATTGAGTTCTATATTAACTTTAAGTTTTTTTTTATCTCAACGTCTTGGTCAAAAACATAACCAATGAGATAAAACTAATAGAAAATACTATGAAATTATGTTTAGAGATAAGGTCATTATCTCCTCCATTTCTTTGTCTCTTCAAAGACATGTTCTAATATATTTTCATCTACTTCAGAAAACGTTATATCTCGACGCTTCATAACGACTTCGGCAACTTCAAATGCTTTTTTTGTTAAGTATGTGGTAACGCCAGAATAGCCTCCCCATGAAAAACTTGGAATGAAATTTCTTGGGAATCCACTTCCGAAGATATTAGAACTCACGCCAACAACCGTACCTGTATTAAACATGGTGTTAATTCCACATTTACTGTGGTCTCCCATCATAAGTCCGCAAAACTGTAATCCTGTTTTTGCAAAGCCTTCAGTCTCATAATCCCAAAGTTTTACTTCAGCATAATTATTTTTCAAATTAGAAGTATTGGTATCTGCTCCAAGGTTACACCATTCTCCAATTACTGAGTTCCCTAAAAAGCCATCATGGCCTTTGTTAGAATATCCAAAAATAACCGAATTATTCACCTCGCCACCAACCTTACTATGGGGCCCAACAGTAGTCGGCCCATATATTTTAGCTCCTAATTTTACAGTGGCGTGATCACACAGTGCAAAAGGACCTCTAATCAGAGCACCTTCCATTACTTCTGCATCTTTGCCAATATATATTGGACCAGAGTTTGCGTTAAGCGTGGCGAACTCTAGTTTGGCGCCTTCTTCAATAAATATATGTTCTGCCCCAAGAACATTACATGAACTTGGTATAGGTTGAGATTCTCGACCTTGTGTAAGTAAATCAAAGTCTGCTTTTATAGCTTCTCCATTATTTGAGAATAGATCCCAAGAATGTTCTATTTTCAAAACAGGCTCGTTATATTCAATAGCCTCATAAGTCTCGAGATTAACTTCATCATGTGAGTCCTTTGTAAAAAACGCAATCATATCTTCTCCAGAAAACACAACTTGATTCTCTTTTAATCCTTTGACAATATCAACTAAGTGATCATTTGGTAAAAACGATGCATTAATCATGATATTTTCATCGAGTTCTACCATTGGATATTTTTCAGACAAATAATCTTCTGTAATAGTGGTAATAGTAGATCCTAGATGATTCTCCCATTTTTCTCTAATGGTTAGAATACCAACTCTAAGATCTGCAACAGGTCTAGTAAATGTGAATGGGAGTAGATTATTACGTGATGGTCCGTCAAAAAGAATATAATTCATATCAAATTTAGAAATTAGACATTAAAGTTTAGACATTTCATTCTAACTTTTAATTGGGATTAGATACTCAAAAGTAGATTAATTATGGAAAACAAAAAAGCCTTCGGGAAAATTCCTGAAGGCTTTATACTTATAATAAATCTAAGCTTATTTTTTAAACTTAGCGTATTTTGTTTTAAACTTATCAATACGACCTGCTGTATCTACTAATTTAGACTTACCAGTGTAAAATGGGTGAGATGTTCTAGAAATTTCCAATTTAACCACTGGGTATTCAACACCATCAACGTCAATTGTTTCACTAGTCTCAGCAGTAGATTTAGTTAAAAACACGTCTTCATTAGACATATCTTTAAACGCTACTAATCTATAATTCTCTGGATGTATTCCTTTTCTCATCTCTTTATTCTTTAAAATTCCTTACTATTTTGGAGGTGCAAATTTAAGTATTTTTTGTAAATTACCAATAAATTAATTCTTTTTTATTTAGAAAAAAACTGTAACACTTTAAAACAAATATATACTAACCAATTACATTAACTAAACAATCAACTTTTATTATGGAAAAATCATTAAAATCAGTAGCCATTAACTATGGGATTTATCTTGGGTGTGGCTTGGTAATTTACACCGTACTTTGTTATATCATCGATATTGAATTCTTAGTGAACCTTTGGGTAAATTTATTAATTCTCCCAGTGGCAATTATAACAATAGGGATAGTCTCTAGCGCAAAAGCAAGAAGCCTTTTAGGAGGTTTTATTAATTTTAAACAAGCATTCACTGCTTACTTTATACCTGTAGCTATTGGCATTATAATTAGCACGACTGTTACTGTCATTCTATTTAATTTCATTGATCCAGAATCTGCAGAGCAGTTAAAGGAAATATCAATAAATAAATCTGTTTCACTGATGGAGAATATGGGAACTCCTCAAAGTGATATTAATAATGCCATAGAAACAATGGAAAACCAAGAAACTTTTGCTGTTGGCACTCAATTAAGATCATTAGCTCAGAGCATACTTTTCTTCACAGTTATAGGGCTTTTGGTTGGTCTAATAATGAAAAAAAATGACCCAAACTTAGCTTAAATAAAATCCCTATTTTTGAGGTATCAAATTTTCAATAGCACTAAATGAATATATCAGTAGTCATACCACTACTTAACGAACAAGACTCACTAACAGAATTACACGATTGGATTGCAAAAGTCATGCAGTCCAATCGTTTTTCGTATGAAATCATTTTCATTGATGATGGTAGCACAGATGATTCTTGGGCTTCCATAATGTCATTATCTCAAAAAGATGATAAAGTAAAAGGGATTCGATTTCTCAAAAACTTTGGAAAATCTCAAGCACTTCACGCTGGTTTTGCAAAAGCAGAAGGGGATGTTATTATAACAATGGATGCAGATTTACAAGACAATCCTGACGAAATCCCAGAACTCTACAACATGATTGTATTGGATAAATTCGATTTAGTTTCTGGATGGAAAAAGAAACGATACGACTCTGTGATTTCTAAAAACCTCCCTTCTAAATTATTTAATTGGGCAGCAAGACGAACTTCTGGTGTGAAATTAAATGATTTTAACTGCGGTCTAAAAGCGTATAGCAATAACGTTGTTAAAAACATAGATGTTAATGGCGAAATGCATCGCTATATTCCTGTGCTTGCAAAAAATGCTGGTTTCACTAAAATTGGCGAAAAAATTGTCAAACATCAAGCTAGAAAATATGGTGAAACTAAATTTGGAATGGATCGTTTTGTAAACGGGTTTCTTGACTTAATTACGATTTGGTTTTTATCGCGCTTCGGAAAACGTCCCATGCACCTATTTGGTGCTTTAGGCGTGATTATGTTTGCTATTGGTTTCATCTTCGCTATATTTTTAGGTATCGATAAATTAATCTTTAATACCACGGGACGATTGATTACTGAGCGCCCGCAATTTTACATCGCATTAACGACTATGGTTTTAGGATCTCAGTTTTTTATTGCTGGTTTTCTAGGTGAACTTATACTTCGTTCTAAGCGTGATAGTAGTCGCTATTTAATCAAACAAGAACTTAATTTTTAAGATACTATTCTAATTAATGAATACTTAACGATTCAAAATTATTGAATTGCGTATTTTTGCATCATAAACTGAATATAATGACACATATTGAACCTCAACTATTAGAACGCGTCAACACATGGTTAACGCCAACTTTTGATCAGGAGACTCAAAATCATATAAAAGATTTAATTGCGAATAACCAAAAAGACCTTCAAGAGAGCTTTTATAAAAATCTCGAATTTGGAACTGGAGGAATGCGAGGTATTATGGGAGTTGGCACCAACCGAATCAATAAATATACACTAGGAAAAAACACCCAAGGCTTGAGTAATTATATGAAAACTCAATTTCCTTCTGAACCTTTAAAGGTGGCAATAGCATACGATTGTAGACACAATAGTAAATCACTAGCAAAAGTAGTAGCAGATGTATTTTCTGCTAATGGAATTCATGTCTACCTTTTCGAAGATTTACGAGCCACTCCAGAATTATCATTTGCTTTAAAACATTTAAATTGTCACTGCGGAATTGTATTAACCGCTTCTCACAATCCTCCAGAATATAACGGTTACAAGGTTTACTGGCAAGATGTCGGACAATTAGTACCACCAGAAGATGCAGAAATTATCGCAGAAATAAATAGACTAGCTTATGATGAAATCAAATTTAAAGCTAATAACGATAAGATTGAATATATAGGTAAAACTGTTGACGACGTGTTTATTAATGAATCTGTCAAAAATGGAAGTTTTGATACCGCATCAGAAGCTAGAGAAAACTTAAATATTGTTTTTACATCTCTACATGGAACATCAATTACAGTAGTTCCAGAAACTTTAAAACGTGCTGGGTATACTAATGTTCATATTGTTGAAGAGCAACGCGAACCTAATGGCGATTTCCCAACAGTTAAATCCCCAAACCCTGAAGAAACAGAAGCCTTAAAAATGGCTGTAGCATTAGCAAATACTGTTGATGGTGACATCGTAATTGGTACAGATCCAGATTGCGATCGTTTAGGCGTGGCTGTAAGAAACCTAGAAAATGAATTGGTGATACTTAATGGGAATCAAACCATGATATTAATGACTGATTTTCTACTAAAACAATGGAAAAACGCCAATAGAATAAACAATAATCAATTTGTAGGCTCAACTATAGTTTCAACACCAATGATGACTGTTTTGACTAATGCTTATAATGTAGAATGCAAAATTGGTTTAACCGGTTTTAAATGGATTGCTAAAATGATAAAAGATTTCCCTGCTATGGATTTTATTGGTGGTGGAGAAGAAAGCTTTGGTTTTATGGTTGGTGACTTTGTTAGAGACAAAGATGCTGTAACCTCTACCTTATTAGCTTGCGAGATTGCAGCGCAATCAAAAGCAAACAACAAAACTATGTATGAATCTTTAATAGATTTATATGTAGCACATGGTTTTTATAAAGAACGCTTAGTCTCCATCACGAAAAAAGGTATTGAAGGTGCTCAGGAGATCAAACAAATGATGATTGATGCTCGTGAAAACCCATTAACAAGTGTTAATGGTTCTAAAGTAGTCAAAGTTGAAGATTACCAATTATCTATTGTAAAGGATTTGGTAAATCAAAAATCAAGCAAAATTGTTATTCCAAAATCTAATGTTTTAATTTATTACACCGAAGAT
Organism: Psychroserpens sp.; assembly: GCA_034111845.1. Classification (GTDB taxonomy): domain Bacteria; phylum Bacteroidota; class Bacteroidia; order Flavobacteriales; family Flavobacteriaceae; genus Psychroserpens. The sequence goes on from JAWUWM010000038.1 coordinate 21,514, forward strand.
GGAAGTAAAATTGCATTAAGACCAAGTGGTACAGAACCAAAGATAAAGTTCTACATAAGCGTTAATACAAATTTAGACAATGTGTCTGCTTTTAAAGTTACGGAACAACAATTGGAAACTCGTATTGATGACATCCTTAAGGATATGAAACTCAGTTAATGGATTATATAAAAAAGCTTTCTAAATTTATAGTACCCTATAAACGCTATGCAATACTAAACATCATTTGTAATGTTTTCTATGCTTTATTTAGCACCTTAGCTATGCTATCGCTGATGCCAATGATAAATGTATTATTTGGAGAAAGTGAAAAGGTTTATGAAAAACCAATTTACAAAGGCTTAGGAGAATTAAAAGACTATGCCGAAAATTCTCTAAACTATTTCGTGACCAACACCACAGACGTTCATGGTCCTCAACGTGCGCTGTTGTACATGATAATACTTATTATTAGCCTATTCCTTCTTAAAAATCTATTTAATTATTTAGCACTATTTTTTATTACATTTTTGAGAAATGGTGTCCTTAGAGACTTAAGAGATAATATTTATGAAAAGGTTATAACACTGCCTATTTCGTATTATTCTGAAAAGAAAAAAGGTGATATCATAGCTAGAATTTCTGGAGATGTTAACGAAGTGAAAAATTCAATGTTATCTGTTCTAGAGCTTATAGTAAAAGAACCTTTAACAATAATTTTCGCAGTTGTAACCATGTTTTTCTTATCAGTAAAATTAACAATTTTCGTTTTCGTGTTTATCCCTATAGCTGGATTTATTATATCTCGAATTGGTAAAAGCCTGAAAAGAAAATCTGATAAAGTCCAAAAAGAACAAGGGATTTTCCTATCAACTTTAGAAGAAACACTAGGGGGACTTAAAGTGATAAAAGGTTTTAATTCTGAAAAACGATTCTTAGATAAATTTAAAGAATCTACAAATCGCTTTTTTGACTTTTCTAACACACTAATGAATCGTCAAAATTTAGCATCTCCAACAAGTGAATTTCTTGGGATTGCTACAATAGCTGCTCTTCTTTGGTATGGAGGAAATATGGTCATGGTTGAGCAAACTCTTACTGGTGGTTCATTTATAGCGTATATGGCCTTATCCTATCAGATACTTACACCTGCAAAAGCTATAAGCAAAGCAAGTTTCCAAGTAAAAGCAGGAAACGCTGCTGCAGAGCGCGTTCTAGAAATCTTAGACACAACAAGTAGTTTAGACGATAAGCCAGATGCTATCGTAAAACCTAATTTCACTTCGGAAATAGGCATCAACAACATCTCGTTTAAATATGAAGATGATTTAGTCCTTAAAAACTTTTCTATAAAAGTCCCTAAAGGAAAAAGTGTAGCGCTTGTAGGACAATCTGGGAGTGGAAAATCTACCATCGCAAATCTCATAACGCGCTTTTACGATGTTAATGAAGGTAACATTTCTATTGACGGTCAAGATATAAGAACCATAACAAAACATTCATTACGAAATTTAATGGGTTTGGTTACACAAGACTCTATTCTATTTAATGATACCGTAAAAAACAATCTCCTTTTAGGAAAAGAAAATGCTACAGATGAAGAAGTTACTGAAGCCTTAAAAATAGCTAATGCTTGGGAGTTTGTCAAAGACTTGCCAAAAGGTATTGAAACCAACATTGGAGATGCTGGCGGAAAATTGTCTGGCGGACAAAAACAACGACTAAGTATTGCAAGAGCAGTCTTAAAGAATCCACCAATTATGATTCTCGATGAAGCCACCTCAGCATTAGATACAGAAAGTGAACGTTTAGTTCAGGTTGCATTAGAGAATATGATGAAAAACAGAACGTCAATTATTATTGCGCACCGTTTATCAACTATTCAAAATGCAGATGAAATTATCGTCATGAATAAAGGAGAAATTGCAGAACAAGGAACTCACAGTGAGCTTATTACTAAAAACGGTATTTATAAAAAGCTGGTAGGTATGCAGAGTTTTGAATAAAAAGCAATTGTTTCTAGTATAAAATTTCCGAAGTAAACATATAAAAAAAAGGATGCTCCATTAGGTGGCATCCTTTTCAATTTTATTACCATCATTAGGGACAATGGTAATAATTAAGTAGGTTAGGCTAAAACAAACATAGCTGAAATAAGTGGACAAAACAAAGAAAAAATGCATTTAATCGTACTTATTTACATTTAATCGATTAAATAACACACACACACTTGATTAACAGGTGTTTAATTAAAATATATTTTTCAATTAAACTTTGAGTAAATTGATGAGTCTAAAGTAAAAACACTTTTATTGGACAACGACCAGCATTTTATAGAACGCCTTAAACATCCAGCCACAAAAGAACTTGCTTACAAAGAACTCTTAACCCTTTATAAAGAGCGCTTATACTGGCACATTCGACATATTGTTAAATCACATAACGATGCCGATGACGCATTACAAAACACCTTTATTAAGGTGTATAAAAACCTAGATAATTTTAAAGGTGAAAGCAAATTATTTTCGTGGATGTATCGCATTGCCACCAATGAATCTCTAACTCTGATAAAAAAAAACGCAAAACGTTTACATATCAATACTGAAGAAACTCAAGACTATTTAGTTAATAATTTAAAAGCAGACGTGTATTTTGAAGGCGATGACATCCAATTAAAATTACAACAAGCCATTATGATATTGCCAGAAAAACAACAACTCGTTTTTAATATGAGATACTTTCAGGATATAAAATATAAAGACCTATCAGATATTTTAGAAACTAGTGAAGGTGCTCTGAAAGCCTCCTATCACATAGCAGTAAAAAAAATAGAAGCATTTTTAACCCAAGATTAAACCAATTAAAGACTATTTAGTCTTATAGACATGAAACAGAACAAATTAGACACCATTAATACTTCAGGATTTAAAGTGCCTAAAGATTACTTTTCACAAGTTGAAGCGCAAATTCTTAATGAGGTAGATTTAAAAAACAAAGTTGAAGTCAGTGGTTTTCATATTCCTGATTCTTATTTTGAAACCATAGAGAAGAGTATCGTTCAAAAACTAAAAGATGAACAACGCGTCAAAGTCATAAATTTATTTAGTTGGAAAAAAACAATCTATGCGTCTGCAGCAATAGCAGCTTGTTTGGTTTTGATGTTTAATGTGTTCTACAATACTTCAGAAGTATTAACTTTTGATTCCCTAGAAACCGCTTCTATTGAAAACTATTTAGAGCAGGAAGATTACACAAGCTATGAATTAGCTTCACTTTTAACTGAAGAAGAACTTAACATTAACAATTTCACAGATACTGAAATTTCAGAAGAATCTCTCGAAGATTACCTTTTAAATCAAACCGATATTGAAGATTTAATAACACAATAATTATCATGAAGAAAATATCATTAATTCTCGTATTCATTGTCATTACACTAAGTGCTTTTTCGCAAGAAAAAGAAAAAAGAGAACGTATAAAGACTTTAAAAATAGCGTTCATTACTGAAAAATTAGAGCTTACCGAAGTTGAGGCGCAAAAATTTTGGCCTATCTATAATGCACATGAGACTAATAAAAATGCTTTGCGACAACAATCTCGTCAAAACCGAAAAGATGCCGATTTGGAATCTATGAGCGAAGCAGATGCAAAAACTATGATT
>JAWUWM010000039.1:0-14358 GCA_034111845.1 Psychroserpens sp.
ATCATAAACGGAATTTTATGATCAAGCGAGTATTTAGCTGCACGCGCAATTTTCTCACCAACAACACTACCCATTGAGCCTCCAATGAAAGAGAAATCCATACATGCAATTACTAAATCTTTACCTTTAGATTTACCAACAGCAGTTTTAACTGCATCTTTAAGGTTGGTTTTCTCTTGCGCAGCTTTTAGACGGTCTGGATATTTTTTAGTATCCTCAAATTGTAAAGGATCTTTAGAGGTAAGATTTGCATCTAATTCTTTGAATTTGTTGTCATCAAATAGAATCTCGAAGTATTCTTTACTTCCTATTCTTACGTGGTATCCATCTTCTGGACTCACGTAAAAGTTTTTTTCTAATTCTTTTGTGTCAACAATCTTACCTGTAGGAGACTTGTACCACAGCCCTTTAGGTGTGTCTTTTTTATCTTCTGTAGTTGTTTGAATCCCTTTATCTTTCCTTTTGAACCAAGACATTAAAAATGATTTTAGTTAATCGTTAGTGGTGCAAAGTTATAAAGTATTTACATTATTTAGGTCTTCAAATGCCTTTTTTAAACGTTCGACAAATGTTTGCTCTCCTTTTCTTAGCCAAACTCTTGGGTCATAGTACTTCTTGTTTGGAACTTCTACACCATCTGGATTTCCTATTTGTTGTTTTAAATACGCTTCCTTATCACCCATGTAATCACGAATACCGCTCATAAATGCATATTGCATATCAGTATCAATATTCATTTTAATAACACCGTAGCCAATAGCTTCTCTAATTTCTTCTAATGTAGAACCTGATCCACCATGAAAAACAAAGTCAATATGATTATGCGGTAAGTTGTGCTTTTTTGATAAAAACTCTTGTGAATTTTTAAGGATTTTTGGTGTCAATTTCACATTTCCTGGCTTGTAAACACCATGAACGTTTCCAAAAGCAGCAGCAATAGTAAATTGATCACTAACTTTAATTAACTCTTCATAGGCATAAGCTACCTCTTCTGGTTGCGTATATAATTTAGATTCATCAACATCACTGTTGTCTACACCATCTTCTTCACCACCTGTAATTCCTAATTCTATTTCTAAAGTCATACCCATTTTGCTCATGCGCTCTAAGTATGTTTTACAAATTGCTATATTTTCTTCTATTGGCTCTTCAGAAAGATCAATCATGTGAGAACTATAAAGTGACTTACCAGTCTCTTTGAAATGTTGCTCACTAGCATCCAATAAACCATCAATCCAAGGCAGTAATTTTTTTGCACAATGATCTGTATGTAAAATTACGGGAACACCATAAGCTTCTGCCATTAAGTGCACATGCTTAGCACCTGCAATACTACCTGCGATAGCTGCTTTTTGATCTTCGTTACTTAACCCTTTTCCTGCATTAAATTGTCCACCACCATTAGAGAATTGGATAATTACCGGAGCGTTTAGAGCTGCAGCTGTTTCTAAAACACCGTTTATTGTGTTAGAACCAATTACATTTACTGCTGGTAATGCAAATCCTTTTTCTTTTGCTAATTTAAAAATAGCTTGAACTTCTTTTCCTGTTGCTACTCCTGGTTTTATGTTGTGACCCATGATTATTTCGTGTTGAATGTTAAGAGTCAAAAGTACGTAATTTTTGAATAATTTTAGTAGTTTTTAAGAGTTTCATCAAACAGTTATTTACGCAAACGTTATCGTTTCCGAAGAAAATAAAGCCCAATGATATAGTGCTAAAAAGGGTAGTTAACTCCAATATTATACACCGCATTGCTAAAGTTATAATCCTTGAACCAGCGATTACCCAGTGGGCGAGAAGGATCATACGTTTTAAAACCAATATCACCTCTTAATACGAAGAAACTAAAATCATAGCGAAGACCAAAACCTGAGCCTACCGCGACATCCTTTAACGATTCAATACCATTAAATGTTGCGGCGTCGTCGTCTACGTTATCAAAAACATTCCAAATGTTTCCGGCGTCAACAAATACAGCGCCATTAATACGTCCTAATAAGTAGAAACGTTGCTCTGCACTTAGTGTTATTTTGAGGTTGGCTTCATTAAATTCGTCTGTGGTTAATGAGCTTCCCGGTCCTAAGTTAAAGGCAGTCCAAGCTCTAATATCATTGGGGCCACCTGCAAAGAAACTTTCTGCAAATGGAATGTTATCTGAGTTTCCATAAGGGATCGCGATCCCGACGTAACTGCGAACCGCAAATTCATTTTTTCTTCCAAGATCCCAATGCTTTACGTAATCAATTTCGGCTTTTATAAATTGTGAGAATGGCACACCAAAAACTTCATACTTACCGTCTTGGTTTTTATTAAGATCTAAAACACTCGATAGGTTAGATAGTAAATTTCCGGCAAGTTTTAAACGTAATTTAATGATTGAGAAATTTTTATCAAATAAATCTTCTCTTCTATTTTTTATGTAATTAAAACTTGAAGAGAAAATGAGGTTATCCTCTGTAAGACGCTCTTTACGTTGCTCAATATTGTTTACAGTTATAAAATCATCGTCTCCTGGTGTAAGTGATGTGTTCTCATTTAGGACATCATCAATAAATTCATCTGCAGGATCATAAGATCCTCCCTCGCTTTCCGGATCCCTAAGGGAATCATCTGGACCAATAGCCCCTATGTCTTGAGCGATACTATTCAAACTTTCAAACGAGTTTTGATACACTCCAAAATAATTTGCGGTATTAAGGTTCTTTACATACTGTACATTAAATAAATCAAGATTATTGGTTACTTTTTTTGTTGGGTACCAGTTATAGTTCAAAGTTCCTGTTAAAGCCTGTTTGTCTAATCCAATATTTCGTTGACTGGTCGCGCTTAAATTGATTCGTGTGCTTGGAGACATGTACTTTGGAACAATTTTTTCGGTTTTGAAGGGTAGAAAAAAGCGAGGGATACTCAGTCTAATATTCCCTCCAATTTCATTAATATCAAAAAATTGACCTTTACTGTTAGACGCATCTCTCGACGATCCAATCGCACCAATCCCAGAAATTTCTAAAGTTTCTGCGCCTCTAAAAATATTCCTAATCAATAAACCTGTATTAAATGCAAAACCAACGGTTTGTATATTACTTTGTGATATTTCAAAACTTGTTGAAAGATCGAATTTTTTCTTCGGAACAAGATATACATTAGCAGTCAAGGTCGAATCCTGTTCATTAGTAATGTAGTCAATCCTAGGGTATCTAAAGGCTTGTAATTCGCTTAAATAACGATAGGTTCTAGTTCTGTCAATGTCCTTGAAAACATCACCTTTTTTTATGAACATGGCGTCTGTGATCGCTTTTGGTCTGAATTTTAGTGTGTTATAACTGTATAAATTATAGTTTTTATAGTTTATGGAGTCTGTTATTGTTGAATCTCGGTATTCGTTTTTATAATCTGTAAAAATATTAACGTCCTTTATTTTATATATTTTAAATGGGACACGGGCTACAGAATCTTCATTTCTTATGGCTCTATCAGCAATGATTAAATTGGTATTTATTTTTTTACTGGTACGTACTGTATCAATATCAAAAGTAATATAGTCTTGTCCAAAATAGTAAAAACCAGAATTTCTAAGAAGTGTTGTTAATCGATCGCGCTCATTCGTGTAATTTGCTTCATCATACTGTTGACCTTTTGCGATTAAAGAACCCTTTTTTAATTGAGAATTGTATAATGAATCTATAATAGGTGTTTTAATGTTTGACCGCATTGAATCTAAAATATAAGGTGTCCCAGTAGTTACCTTATAAGTGACTTTAGCTTTTTGTGTACTATCTTTTTTAGCTTCAAATGAGGTTTTTACATCAAACCAGCCTTTACTAAAATAATATTTTCGTAATGCTAATGCTGTTTTTTCCGCTCTATTTTCATTGTATATTACAGGAGCTTCCCCAGTTTTTTTAAGCCAACTATTAATTTTTTTTCTGGATTGAAGTTCTCTGTAAAATTGTTTTTTTGAAAGTAACTTTGTTTTCCAAGCCACTTTTCTAGGCTTGTCTAAAACGTTTGCTTTTAGTAAAGAATCTATATTTGGTCTAGCTAAATTGTAGACGTGAACGCGCAAAGGGATACCTAAAAGTGTGCCATTTGGTTTTTGATATTGAAGATTGTCAATAGTCTCAGTACTCGTTTTTTTATCATTAACTAAGACCGTATTACTAATCAATAAATGCTCGTCTTTTTTAACACGTTTCATGACATCGCACGAGAATATCGTACATGCCAAACTAATGATTAATAGTCTTAAAACGTTATATTTCAAAAGAGAGAATGTTTGCATTTAAAATCAATCCAAATTTACAGTTTAAATATTATTTACCAATTGAATTGAATGTAATAAAATATCCTTTTTTCCTTTCTGTTTTAAATATAAAGAAACCTTAGCTATGGTTATGTCTTTTTTTATTTAAAACAGAAAGGAAAAAACAACCAATTTATTTTACAATTAATTACATTAACAACTGATATGTTATCGTCTTAGCATAACAAATAATAGACCAAAAAAGTATTACTTTGTGTTTTCGATACAATAACATAAAATTATAAGTCATTTAATGCTAACAAAAAGCCACATAAAATTAATTACTAGTCTAAGTCAAAAAAAGGTGAGACAGCAAGAACAATTGTTTGTGGTGGAGGGTGTGAAAGGCATCAAAGAGTTTTTGAATTCTAGATTTAAGTTACATTTATTATTTTCTACTGACGCTATTTTTGATGCTGAAATGTTCCTTATTTCAGAAAAGGAGCTTCAAAAGATTAGCGGTCTAAAATCCCCAAATACAGCTGTTGCTATTTTTAATATTCCTAGTACTGTGCCATCTGGTCAGGACAAAAAAGAATTAGAACTCAACGGTTTGGTTTTAGCACTTGATGATGTTCGGGATCCAGGAAATTTAGGGACTATAATACGACTTTGTGATTGGTTTGGTATTGAGAATTTGGTCTGCAGCAATGCAACGGTGGATTGTTATAATTCTAAAGTGGTGCAAGCCACGATGGGATCATTGACGCGAGTTGCTATTCGATACACAGATTTGGAAACCTTTATTACAAGTTACCCACACGACGTTTTTGGTACGTTTATGGATGGCGATGATATTTATAGTCAAGCATTACCTAAGCAAGGTGTGCTCGTCATGGGTAATGAAGCCAACGGGATTTCAGAATCCATAGAAGATTTGATTACTAATAAGTTAAGTGTCCCAAGATTTGGTGATTTAAAAGCTATTGAGAGTTTAAATGTTGCGACAGCTACAGCTATTGTTCTGAGTGAGTTTAAGCGTTCTAGATAATCGTGGTTTTCAGTTGTAGTCGCAGTGGTCTTTAGTGAAAAAAATAACGTTTGCTTGTTTCAGTGAGTATTACCATGCTTTGATTTTTGAATTATAGGGTTTACGTAAATACCTTTCGATATTTAGTCAAAGTTTGATTGTTTCAACTTTTCCGAAGAAAAAAAATAGTATTGATTTTTGCTAACCAATAGTTGGTACTCAAGTATCATAAGTTTCTGTTAGCATTCAAAGTGGGTAGTCTTTGAATCATATTTTTATGAATAACAGTAGCACTGAAAAGGGATACTACGACTGTGAATTGAGAATTACTGAAACGTGAAATTTAAGAAAATACCGCGCGTTTTCATGCTAGCAACATTTCCAGTCCATGGACTGTTTGGATCTTCATCTCTAACTAATTCGTCATTAATAGCAAAAACACCGCGAATAGAAGGCGTGAATTTAAAATATTGATTGTAGAAATCGATGCCAAAACCTAACTCATAAAACAACATATTTTTTGCTGTTCTAAATTGTCCAGCTGCGTTATCATCTGGGTTTTCTTCATTACTAGATAAATTTAAAGCAGCAGAAAATCCTCCAATAACAAAAGGTTTGAAGTTATTAAACCGCTTAGTAGATACCTTTAATAATAAAGGAAAGTGAACGTAGGTGGACTTTACTTCACGCATGAGGTCTGCATTTGAAGGTTCTAATCCAGCAAAATACGTAGGGTCAAATTGTAGATTTCTGGTGGTAATAAATAAACCAGGTTCAAATCTTAAATCTAGGTGATCATGAAGTCTAAGATTAGAAATTAGACCAACACTAAAGCCTGTAGACGTTTCTGCCAAAATATCTGGTAGATCTTGTTCGTAAGTAAATTGATAGTCATAGCTATTGAGACCTAAATAAAATCCCCAGGACAATCTCTGCTTATCAACGTTTTCTAAGTTTTTTATTTTTTCTCTACTAAATAATTGTGCAGAGGCACTAAATGATATAAAAACTAGGATAAAAATTATAAGTACTCGTTTCATAAATGATGATGACTTTAAAACACATTACGCTTTTGATGCTGTATAAATTGTAGCAACACCCAAAGTTTGTGGTTTGTCTTGCACGTTAGTAAACCCAATTTTACGTAAAATATTGTTTAAAACCTCACCATAAGGAAAAACAGATGCAGATTCTTGCAAATAGGTATAGGCAGATTGGTCTTTAGAAAATAGTTTTCCTATGGTAGACATCACATATTTTGTATAGAATTTGTAACCTTGTTTAAAAGGGGTTTTGGTAGGTACTGAAGTTTCTAGAATGACGAATGTTCCGTTTGGTTTTAGAACTCTAAGAATTTCTGCTAGTCCCTTTTCTAAAGTTTCAAAATTCCTAACGCCAAAAGCTACAGTTATAGCATCAAAGCTGCTGTCTTCAAATGGTAAATTTTCAGAATCACCAACAACCATAGTAATAAGGTTGTCTAATTTTTTAGTTGTAATCTTTTTTCTACCGACTTCTAGCATACCACTACTAATGTCTAATCCAATAATTTCTTTGGCACTAGTTTTTGCTAAGCTTATTGCTAAATCACCTGTTCCTGTTGCGATATCTAAAACACGCTCTGGATTAGATTGTGATACGATAGCAACTACGTTATTTCGCCATTTGATATCTATTCCAAAAGAAATAACACGATTTAATCCATCATATTCTTTGGAGATATTATCAAACATTTGTGCGACTTGTTGCTTCTTATTCAAATTACTATCCTTGTACGGAGTTACTTTTGAAGACATTTTTTTTTGCAAATATACTCAATTCTAGTGGTATGGGATAATATGTTAGTCTTAATTCTAACCCTTCTCGTCAGAGAATAATGTAGTATATTTGTATGTTTTTTTGAATAAAAATTTTTATGAAAATAATTATTGCAGGAGCAGGTGAGGTCGGATTTCATTTAGCGAAGCTATTATCATACGAGTCACAAGAGATTACGTTAATTGATATAGATAAAAATAGTTTAGCCTATGCAAGTGATCACTTAGATATTAGAGTGATTAGAGGTGATGTAACGTCTATTGCAATATTAAAGGATGCAAGAATTGATACCGCAGCATTATTTATTGCTGTAACCTCTTCTGAAACTACAAATATTACAGCTTGTGTACTTGCCAAGCAATTAGGAGCGAAACAGACGATTGCTAGAATCTCAAATTCAGAGTTTTTGAATGAAGATGACGATGTAGGATTTACCAAGTTTGGTATTGACGAGTTGATCTCACCTGAAATTTTAGCAGCAGCTGAAATAGGTTTATTACTCAATCAATACGGTTTTAATGATACTTTTGAGTTTGAAGAAGGTAAATTAAAGATGTTAAGTTTGCGATTATCTAGAACAGCAAGTTTTGTTGGGAAAACGGTTAGAGAAGCAGCAGAAGTATTTCCAGAGTTACACTTTGTGCCTATTGCTATTCAACGTTTTGGTACACAATATACGATTATACCCAGAGGCGATACCGAGTTTAAAGAAGGTGACAAAGTCGTCTTTATGACTTCTAAAGGAGGGGATGAAGAGTTATTTCAACTCTCAGGAAAAGTAAAAGCTGAGCTTAAAAATATTATGATTTTAGGCGGTAGCAAAATAGGCTACAAAACAGCTAAAGAACTTTGTGAGAGTAAATTTAAAGTAAAACTCATAGAAAAGGATAGTGAGGTTGCTTTTGAGTGCGCAGATGATTTACCAAATGCATTGGTTATTAATGGTGACGGACGTAATGTAGAATTGCTTGACGAAGAAAATATTTCAGATATGGATGCTTTTATTTCGGTAACGGGAAATTCTGAAACCAATATAATGTCTTGTCTTGTTGCAAAATCTAAAGGTGTTAAAAAAACCATAGCGCTAGTTGAAAATATGGATTATTACCAATTATCACAATCCATAGGAATTGATACTCTAATTAATAAAAAGCTGCTTGCAGCAAATAATATTTTTAGATATATAAGACGAGGCGAAGTTTTAGCTATGACAAAGTTGACCAATATGAATGCTGAGTTATTAGAGTTTGAGGTGACTTCTAGATCAAAAATTACTCAAAAGAAAATCAAAGATTTAGATTTTCCACGTTCAGCTATTATTGGCGGTGTGGTTCGTAATGATATTGGACTAATACCCTTAGGTGATTTTAAAATTGAAATGGGTGATAAGGTGGTTGTCTGTTGTTTACCAAGGTCAATTACTAAAGTGGAACGCTTCTTTTTTTAAGGTCAACCCATGATACAACCCTTATATATTCTATATTATAAAAATAATTATTCTTTGAATGTTCTCGTTGGTGGTTACAATTAATAATAGAAACACATGAAACTCAACTATAAAATTATTTTTCACTTTTTCGGTCTGCTTTGTCTTTTCAATGGCGGTTTTATGCTATTGTCTACACTTATTAGTCTTATTTATAAAGATGGAGTTACATTAGAGTTGCTAAGTTCTGGACTGCTTGTTTTAGTACTGGGTGGTATTTTAATGTATTTTACAAAAGAACATAAGAAAGAGCTTAATAAAAGAGACGGATATATTGTAGTGGCTTTTGGTTGGATTGTTATGGCTTTAACTGGCACACTGCCTTATTTGATTACAGGATCAATACCAAGTTTTACAAATGCATTTTTTGAGACGATGTCTGGTTATACCACAACTGGAGCTAGTATTTTAAACGATATAGAATCTATACCAAAAGGTGTTTTATTTTGGCGTAGTATGACGCATTGGATTGGTGGTATGGGGATTATTGTTCTCGCTATAGCCATTTTACCGTTATTAGGTATTGGTGGTATGCAACTTTTTGCAGCGGAAGCACCTGGTCCAAACGCAGATAAATTACATCCCAGAATTACAGATACAGCAAAACGTCTTTGGCTTATTTATTTTGGTTATACAGCTGCCGAAACTATTTTACTTCAAGTCGCAGGAATGACATTTTTTGATGCTATAAATCATTCGCTTTGTACGCTGTCAACAGGAGGTTTTTCTACAAAAAATGCGAGTGTTGCCTATTGGAATGGCCAGCCTGTGATACAATATATTATTATTGTATTCATGTTTTTAGCAGGAACAAATTTCGTATTGAGCTATTTTGCTTTTAAAGGTAAAATTCAAAAAGCAATATTTGATGAAGAGTTTAAATTGTACTTTAAGTTTATTGCACTTTTTACGATTATAGCAGCATTGATTATCTATTTTAGAGCAGATTTCTCTGTGTCGTCCATCGATCATCCTATGGTTTTTGGAAAAGCCGAAGCTTCTTTTAGACATGCCTTATTTCAGGTGATAGCAATTATTACAACAACCGGTTTTGTTACTGCAGACTACACGTTGTGGACACCCTTTTTGGTAGTATTCTTTTTCGGGTTGATGTTTTTAGGAGGTTCAGCAGGTAGTACTTCTGGTGGTGTAAAAGTAGTACGGCACATGCTAATGATAAAAAATAGTTTCCTAGAGTTTAAACGAGCGTTACATCCCAACGCAATACTTCCTGTTCGTTATAATAAAAAAGCGATTTCAGGAGATATTGTCTTCAATATTCTTGGTTTTTTCATTCTATATATGTTGGCTTTTATTGTTGGTGCCCTGGTGTTTTCTATGATGCAAATTGATTTTGAGTCTGCAGTTGGTTTATCTGCTTCGAGTTTGGGTAACGTTGGTCCTGCACTTGGTGATTTTGGTCCTGTAAACAATTATTCAGAGTTGCCAGCTTTAGGTAAATGGTGGGCTTCTTTTTTGATGCTTATTGGTCGATTAGAATTGTTTACTGTTTTAATTTTATTGACTCCTTTTTTCTGGAGAAATCGTTAGGGATACTAATTGAAGCACATCATAGCGTCAATAAATAGTTTGTATAGAGCTATAATTTTGTTAAAATTGGAAACCATAGCAATTACTACGCTTTAAATTTTCGTCTCATTTTAACTGTAACTAATTCAATTTCTTCAGACGAGATTATATACTTCAACTAGTATATTTTAATTATTTTTAAAATTATTTTTTCTTCTGAAATATGAATATCCATAGGTATTTCGGGAATTTAAGATTGGTTTTTAAGGGTTTAGAAATGTAATGGCTTGTAACATTTTAATTGATTGTACGTCTTATTAGTGTAATCAATTAAAATAAACAATCATGGAATTAGTATTAACATCACAAAAATTAGAGCCTTCACCCACACCTAAATTAGAAACAGAATTTGTTAGACCTGAGGGGTTATTAAATTCGAATTACAAGTCTGCTGTAAACTATAATTTACACCACACAAATTCTTCTTCAATCTTTGGTATTAAGCAACGTATTAAAGGTACACGATACCATTTGACTTCAAGTATCGATACAGTATTAAAACTGTCTGTTTTTACAATAGTATTAGCATTTATTTTATAAAACCTTTTTAAGGTAGGCTATTAGCAGTACACCTTTTTAACTGGTATGATTGAGTGCTAAGTATATTGTAGAATTTCTCAAAATTATCTTTTACATTGTTAATCAGTACGTTTCCGGTATGCTAACACATATTGAAAGGATTGATTTACTTCAATTTTTATGCTGTTTCAATAGGGATGCAGTAGCACTGTAGAATTTCTGAATTTACTTCGGAATAAAAAAAAGATATTATGGGAATCTCTGCAATGAATAGCATTATTAGTAATAATAGGAAATTATTAAAAAACGGGAAACGTGTTCCATTTACTAAAATGGATGGAAGGTCAAGTAAAAAACAAGGCTATGAACTATATGTTATGCCTTGGGTTTTTCCACATGTTTTAAGACGTGTTAGGATTAAGGTCAAAAGAGAAAATAAACGCTTATTTCTTAAAAAAAATAATTATCGGAACTATTGTAGGCCTAGCTATGTTATATTGGTTTTATGGCATCCAATTTGGATAAATCGCATAAAATTTCAGTACTTAAATACAAAATTCCAAAACTAACATCAAGAGTTTAATGCTAGTCATGAGTTTTGGAATTTATTTGTTTTTAGATTTTAACTTACAGCTTCCTTAATTCTTTTTATAGCTTCCTTAATTTGCTCTTGTGACGCTGCATAAGAAATTCTAATACAGTCAGGGCTTCCAAAAGCAATACCCGTAACGGTAGCAACGTTAGCGTGCTCTAATAAGAATAGTGAGAAGTCTGTTGCGTTTTCAATTTTTTGTCCTTTTAATATTTTTCCGAAGAAAAAAGAAATATCAGGAAATACATAAAATGCACCTTCAGGAACATTGGTTTTAAAACCTTCAATACCGTCTAATAAACCAAGAATTAATTCACGTCTTACTTTAAACTCATCAACCATAAATTGAATACGTGTTGGTGACTCTGTTAAAGCAGTAATCACTGCACGTTGTGCAATACAATTGGCGCCACTCGTAATTTGACCTTGCATTTTAGTACAAGCTCTTGCAATATATTCTGGAGCTCCAATGTAACCAATTCTCCAACCTGTCATCGAGAATGCTTTTGAGACACCATTTACAGTGACCGTTCTGTCAAACATATCCTCAAATTGAGCCATACTTGCATGACCACCAATAAAATTGATATGCTCATAAATCTCATCTGAAATAACTATAATATCTGGATAATTTTGAAGCACATCTGCTAATGCTCTCAATTCTTCCTTGCTATAAACAGATCCACTTGGGTTACAAGGTGAACTGTACCAAATCATTTTGGTTTTTGGTGTAATGGCTGCTTCTAATTGCTGAGGTGTCAGTTTAAAGTCGTTTTCAATTGACGTTTTTACTTCCACTGGAATGCCTTCATTAAGTTTAACGATGTCACTATAACTTACCCAATAAGGACAAGGTAAAATAACTTCATCTCCTTTATTAAGCAACACGGCTGCGATATTGGCTAACGATTGTTTTGCGCCAGTAGATACCACAATTTGAGAATGCTTGTAGTGGAGGTTATTATCTCTGTTGAACTTCGTAATTATTGCATCTTTCAATTCTACATAACCATCAACAGGGGTGTATGAATTGTAGTTGTCGTTTACAGCCTGAATCGCTGCGTCTTTGATAAAATCTGGGGTATTGAAATCTGGCTCTCCTAAACTTAAGCCAATAATATCTTTTCCTTCTGCTTTTAGTTCTCTTGTTTTGGCTGCCATTGCTAATGTGGCAGACGTAGCCATATTAAGAACTTTATCTGAAAGTTGTGTCATTGTGAATCTTTTTTGCTGGAAATTAGACTAGGCCATACTTGGTTTTGTGCCTAGCTCTTTTAATTGCTGATAATGCTCAGTAATCGCTGTCCACATAGAATTGTACTCATTGTAGGGTAAACTAAATTCGTGAGCAGTTTCTCTTACAATTTTTGCTATATGTTTATAATGAACATGGCTAATGTTAGAGAATAAATGATGCTCTACTTGTCTATTTAATCCACCAGTATAAAACTCAACCATCCAATTTTTTGGTGAAAAATTAGAAGTCGTAAACAATTGGTGAATTGCCCAAGTGTTCTTCATGTTGCCATTTTTATCTGGCAAAGGCATCTCTGTATTAGGCATAACATGCGCTAATTGAAACACGACACTTAAAATCATTCCAGCTGTGTAATGCATAATCATAAATCCAACTAATACTTGCCACCAAGCATAACCAAGAACTAACGGTAAAACGACCCAAATAGAATAATAAATAATTTTACCAATAATTAGCTTCGTCCACTGCGATGCAGGATTAGGGAAATCACCATAAGATAATTTTCTCTTAAGGTATTGGTAGGTTTGTTTGAAATCTGTTGTAATAGCCCAATTAACAGTTAATAAGCCATATAATAAAAAGGCATAATATTTTTGATATTGATGGATTTTCAACCATTGAGAATGCTTAGAAAAACGAATTATTCTTCCAGCATCAATGTCTTCATCATGACCTTCAATATTAGTATATGTATGATGTAATACATTATGTTGCACTTTCCAATTATAGTCGTTACCAGCTAATATATGTATGCTGCTTCCCATGAGTCTATTTACCCATTTTTTACTAGAAAAAGAGCCATGGTTTGCATCGTGCATAACATTCATTCCTACACCAGCCATCCCGATACCAATAATCATCATACTAATGATTTGTAACCATACTGGTAAATCAACGGTAAGTAATACTATTAAGGGGCCTAATAATAATGTAAACATTATTATTGCTTTTATGTAAAGTTTCCAGTTACCTGTTTTTTTTATATTATTTTCTTTAAAATAATTATTAACACGCTTATTCAGCGTTTTAAAGAATTTAGCAGAGTCTGTTCTAGAAAAGGTTAAGGTTTGTTTAGTCATGCTATTAATTTTTCAGTATAACGTAATATACTACGTTTTGGTATTTAAGCAAAGATAATTAATAATTATGGTGCTAAGGATAATAAAATCTTAAAAATATCCACATAAAAAGACATACTTTTGTCGAAACCTTATGAAATGAAGCTAATACAACACTATTTTCCAGAGTTAACCGAAGAACAAATTCTTCAGTTTAAAAAACTGGAAGACCTTTATAAAGACTGTAATTTGAAAATCAATGTAGTATCTAGAAAAGATATTGATGAGTTGTATTTAAGACATGTTCTGCATTCGCTTGGTATCGCTAAAGTGGTTCGCTTTAAACCTAATTCTAATATTTTAGATGTGGGAACCGGTGGTGGTTTTCCAGGGATTCCTTTAGCTATTCTATATCCTGAATGTGAGTTTCATTTGGTAGATAGTATCGCTAAAAAACTAAAAGTAGTCAATGATGTTGTTGAAGGTCTAGGGCTTACAAATGTAAAAACGACTCATAGTCGTGTAGAGGAGATAGATGGGCAGTTTGATTTTATTGTAAGTAGAGCGGTGGCTGTTATGCCAACGTTTGTGCATTGGGTCAAAGGTAAAATCGCAAAATCTCAGAAGCATGATCTTAAAAATGGCGTGCTATACCTCAAAGGTGGTGACTTAACCGAAGAATTAGAGCCTTATCAAACAGCAACAATTTATAAACTTGAAGATTATTTTAAAGAAGAGTTTTTTGAGACCAAAAAGGTGGT
>JAWUWM010000040.1:0-9275 GCA_034111845.1 Psychroserpens sp.
TAGTCTTCCAAAATAGCCTTTTTTGTATAAATTGTACACATTCATTTCGGGAGATTCTTCTTTTAGAAATTGTGTAAATCCTTTTATTTGTTCAGGAAACCATCCTCGTTTTATAACGTCAAGCCGACTACGAATTGCAGATAGAGAAGTGCCATTCAAATCGCCGTGAGCATTGTTATCATGTATTCTATACATGATATAAGAATTGTTATCAAAATAGACCTTTTTGTCGTTTTTTCTAGCTAAAAAATAGATGAGCCAGTCATGGGATAGGAATTTCCAATTTTCTAGCTGTCGATTTTGTAGTTCTTTAATTATTAGGTCTAATAAAGTAACAGAAAACACATAAGTACATCCAGCGCTACCGCCTTCAAACAAGTAATCATACTTTTTTTGTGGAAAATCTTTTTTGAGTTCATTTTTGATTCCTGTAGACTCTTCCCACCACATAAGATTAGAGACATATAGTTCTGCATCATTTTGCTTTAAACATTGTATAGCATTTTCAAGCTTAGATTCATCCCATAAATCATCCTGATCACTTAATGCTATGTATTCAATATTTGGAGAAATTTTCTCCTTTATACCCATTAACGCTGTTAAGAAATTTAAGGCTGCGGAACCTGTAGGCTTTGCATTCTTGTATACTTGAATATTATCATGAGTAGATGCGTAAGTCTCTAGAATACTGAATGATTTATCTGAACTACAATCATCAAAGGCAACTATTTCTATAGCTACATTTTTTTGATTTAGAAGCGTATCCAGTTGTTCATTAATATATTTTTCACCATTGTAAGTGGCTAATACGACAGCTATGCTATTTTTCATGATGGCTTTTGATTTTAATAATGTGCGTTTGAATAGTTTAGATAAAAAAGGAAAAAGAGTCCAAAGGACAGTAGGTTCACATCAGGAACATATTTGGCTATTTTTGGGTTAGTTATTGGTAAAGTTAAATAAAACAGAAAAATATACAAAGAAAGGCGAAATCCCATAACTGGATTTATATAATTTAAAATAATGTAAATAGTCATGAATGTTATAAAAAACACCGTTGAGCTTTTTACTCTATTTTCAATAAAAGACCAAAAGAATACGCTAAAAATAAATAACATCCATATGATATGAGAATTGCTTCTTTCACGCTCTACTTCGGCATAAACAACGAATTTATCTATAAAATAATCAAAAACAAAAATATTATTAATGGCAAGCAACGCAAGAATTGCTAAAATCGATATCCCATAAACAATTAGGCGCTCAATCTTTATTTCAAATAATAATTGTACAAATAAAACTATGGCTGCGGTTGCATGGAAAAAGGAAGCAACTATTAGTTTTCTTAGCTTACTTTCGGTATTGTTTAGCTCATAAAAAAACATAAACACTAGTAAATAAGGGATGCCATTTCTTAGCAAAATGTAGGAGAACAAAAAGAAATAAAAAGAAAATAAAATCATCTTTTTGAAATAGGGAATACGGTATTGTGAAATCCTATAAAAAAGATACATACATGTTGAAAAGTTTAGCCAATAAATAAAATGTACCGTTTGTTTTTTGTCATTAAAAAAGACAAAAGCTATATTATATATCAATTTTATGGCAGGTTCTGATATGATGTCTGCAATTCCATAAAAATTATAATCATAAATATTATTCGTATAATAAGCTGCATAATCCAATACTGATGGTATGGGTATTAATAATCTAAGAGCTAGACCAATAAGTGCAAAATAAATCCAATGCCCTCCAGATGAAAGCTTGTAATAAGAAATAAAAAAACAAAAAATTAAAATGAAAATAATTAAACTCATCAATACAGAAATATAAATAGCATTACTACTGAAGTGAAAAATAAACCTAAGCATCTGCCTCTATAATAATTTCTTATAATGGAGTCTAGTTTCCCATCATCCATTGCTTGAAAAAGATAATTATCAATATAAAATACGATTGGGACTGACCCTATAAAATTTAGTAAGGGTATGAAACTTGATATCGTAAGTCTGTACTCAATAAAATACGTGGACATTATATAAGGTAATGTAAGCGCTAAGTTGAAAAGAATAGTTGAAAAGGCAGTGAGTAAATAAATTTTCTTGTGTTTTACATGCACCACATTACTATTAAAAGACAAAGAATCTATCGAGGGCGTTCTAATCTTAAATTTATTAAATATGAAAAGGTAAATTTTTACCACTATTTTTATTTTACTTTTTTTATTGTAAAAAAGCAAGTGTACAAATCCTGAAAGTAATAATGCAATTGCAATAAAGAGTGCAATATCTTTATCTACTCTTCCTGTTTCAATTAAATAAGACATTGAAATCATGTAGCTAAAAGCGAAGATTCTTGAACTATATATTAGCATATTTCCGAGCGAAATGATACTTCCCTTCGATTCTTTTCCTAAGCTTTTAAAAAACCATGAAAATGTTTCAGAAAAATAGATTAAGACAACACTTAAAACTAAAATAACTAGTAGAAAATAATTCATATTATATCTTTTTCCATAACTTAGATTCAAAATAATAGGTTCTAATAACCTGAGCTGGACTACCTACAGCAATGCAATGAGGTGGTATATCTTTTGTAACTACTGAATTGGCACCTATTATTGAGCCAAAACCAATCGTAACGCCTTTTAAAACTGAAACAGATTGTCCAATCCAAACATTATCTTTAATGACAACAGGATTATAAGAGATTTTTCTCTTGTTAGGAAGTGTCATTGGGGAATCGTGTTTGCCGTCTTGTCCATAAAAGCCGTGGTCATGGTCTGATATGTAAATTTTACTACCCATGAGTACTTGATTTCCAATTGTTACCGAGCTTACAGATGCAATGTGAACGTAGTCATTAATACTAACATCCTTACCAATTGTCAAGCAAATACCTTCATTGCCTATAGCAGGAAAGGCATCTATTCTGCAGCCAACACCAGTTGTGAAATGGTCACCAAGTTTTATATGTTTATGTCCTCTCATTTTAAAAGGAAACCTTATAAGTCTTGCGTTAGAAGCAATTAATTTTGTCCTTACAAAACAATACGACAAATAAATAGCCTCATTAAGAGAGTATTTCTTTATGTTTTCTTTAATATCTAGCATTTTTCTAATTTATCTATCGCAGTCATTTTACTCAAAATACACAGAAATAATGAAAACATAAATATGCCTTGTATTCTTGCCAGTATGTTTTCAGACATGAAATTAAAAATAAAAACAATCACCATATAAAACAAAAGATAGTTTCCTTTTGTTATCGCTTCTTTTGTAAAATAAAAAATAGCACCAAAAAATAACAATAGTAGTGGGATTCCTCCAACTAGTAATAAGTGAAAATAGTAATTATGGACGTTCTGCTTTTCGATATATTGGGTGTCATATCCTTTTTCCTTATAAACTTTTAGCAATTCATTTTCAACATCGCCAGCACCATAACCCAACACTGGATTTTTTTTATAAAGTTCTAAAAATACGTCTAAATACCTAATCCTACCAATTGTAGGGTTATTATTATAATCTAGTACGTTACTAGTGTACATTTTAGTGCGATTAAATTGATTTAAAAGATATGTGCTTTTTGTTGTGACATAATTCAATAGCAGAAAAAGAATTAAAATACCTCCAAAAACATACTGTAATTTCACCTTTCTAATGCAAATTAATAAAATAATTATTAATAAAGCAGTGACGTTAGGTATAGAGCCAAAAAAGAAAACAAAAACAATAAATACAAGAGCCAAAATCAATTTGTACAATTTTCGTTTTACGAAAAAATCATACATCCAAAAGATTCCGCAGAGCATAAAACATAGACTGAAATAAGTTCTGTGAAGTTCTATATCGTATTCAAAAGGTGCCCATCTTACAAAATCTAGTAAGTCATATGAGGTGTATATTGAAAATTCTTTAAAATTTTCAACAACGTTCCAAGTACTTAATCTATTGTTAAACTTAAAGTGATTTAGAGCATTTAAGACCAATGTATAAACCTTGGTCAAAAACATAAAACTTACTATAGAAAACCATACCATTAGTTTTTTTATCTTATTGTACGAGATTGGCTTTATTCCGTATAGCATAAAAAAAGGAATTACAATAAGTGGGATTGTTCTTAAAATTAAATTAAAAGCACGTTCCTTGTCTTCTGAAAACAAAAAAGTCATCCAGTAAAAGAAAACCCAAAGGGTAACAAATAGAAAGGATTTTAAAATTCTAAAATCTTTCAGGTTACTTAGAAATACAGTTCTATTACAAGTCAATACATAAAGTCCTAATAATGCCACTAAAACAGAAATAATACTTAGTTTTAAGATTGGAAAAAGGAATAGAGTACCTAAAACAAAGAGTTCTATGTTTTCTTTTTTAAAAATGTTTTTCTTTTTGGAGATATCCATATAACGAATGGTTACTTAGTAATTTATAAACTGATATGTAAATAAAATGGAGATATTCATTTATGCAGTATTTTCATTTTTTCTGAATTTGTGTTTAAGCTTCATAAAGTAAGTTTCATAATACTTAAACGAGAGGTGAGAAATTAAAATCGTTCCAAAAACAGAAATCGCGTTGATTGCCAAAATTTCTATCCAATCTACAATTTGTACCTTATCTTGAATTTTCATAAAGACAAATAAAACAGCGTTTATTACAATCATATGGTACATGTAAATACCATAAGAAATCTTCCCTAAATAGTTAGCTGCTTTGTTTTTTATTTCAAATCGATCTTCGTTTGCTAGGTTTAAAATCAATAGATTAAAAAGAATAAGTTGCACTGCATGCTGCATAATAACAGTTTCAACTACTAAAATATCTGTAAAAAAACTCAGTAAGAATAAAAAATAAACAAGTAATCTAAGTTGTAAATTTTTAAAATGAATTTGATATCCTGACTTCATTAGAATAGCCAATAATCCTCCTGCCGACATGAAGAAATATAGTAAGTAATATTTTCTCAATACCGTGAAAAAATCTAAATGGAATATGATAAAGTATATTATTGTAAAGGCTAATATATAGTTGCGAAATTTCTTCAACGGAATTAAACTTAGTAGGGGTGCAATTAGTAAATAAAATTGCTCCTCTATACCGATTGACCAAAGAATTTGTAAGATTGATCCTGGTACAAAGTCTACTAAGAATACATTGGACAAGAAAAACATATTTAATAAAACACCTTCAGTGAGAGAATAGTTTATATCGTAAGGGATATTAAATAGAGGTAGTAGAAAGTGATAATAAATAAACCCAAATATAAGTACAACATAGAATACAGGGTAAATCCTTAACATCCTTCTTATATAGAACTGTTTGATGCTAATGGATCCAAAAACTTTCTTTTCGTTATATAGTAATCCTATAATTAAAAAGCCACTAAGAGAAAAGAAGACTAAAACTGCTTCATTACCTCTGTTAAATATTGGAGCGTCACCAAAGAATGGTAATCCTACGGTATTCGAAATTAGCGGAATATGCTTGATTACAACACAAAGAGCAAGAAATCCACGTAAAGGATCAAGGTTTTTAATTCTTCTACTCATTTTTTTTAGTTGATTAGTGATCGCCAAAAATACGACTTTAATTAAATTGATTTTTTAAGTGCAACAAAAAGGTTTGTTTTAATTTATCTTGGATAAGATAATACAGCGTTTAAAAGAGTATTTGCTATTTTTTGAGCAACATTTAGTTTAACCTGTAACAGAGCTACCCTAGTAATTATGCTGAGGAACAAGAGTGAAAAAAGATTTCTGTTTTATACCAAGTTGGTATTTTAAGTCAAATTATTTTGATTGTGTTTAATCAAAAAAAGTAATGCTTTATTAAAAAAGTATTTCACACTTTTAAAATGATTTAAACCTTAGGTATTATCAAATTTATTCTGTTTCAGAATCAAAGTATTAAGTGCAGTTGAAGAGATTAACTGTAATCTTGGCAATAACTTCATATTTGGTAATGCAATTGCTTGTCTTTTAAAGCAAATAACTGAAAACAATAAAATACGTTCAAACAAGTTAACGGGTTCCTTTTTTTTCTTTTTTCAACAGAGTTTTGAGTATCACGAAGTCGCATAGAATCGTATTCTTTATGAAATAAGCTATTAATTATGTTTTAAAAGTTGACTCTAATACGATTTTATAAACTAGTTTTTTATGTTGATATTTATAAGTTTTATTTCTTTAAATTAGTTAAACCTCTCATTATTAGTTACATTTAAGCGTCTTCAAGTCTGATCTTCATCTTAAATATAGCTGTTTAGCTACATTTATTATATGCTATTTTCATTTTTTATTTTAACAGCACTTAAATTAAACAAAGTGCACAACTAACCAATTAAATCAATTTATTATGTTGACAAAAACAATGGCGTCATTACTGATGCTCACAATGGTTTTTACGTATTCTTATACGTCAAATGCTCAAGAATCTAAAGATTACCAAATGTGGGAAAACATTATGCTCACACCAGATTTCACCAAATTAAAAACCTTAGAGGTAAATATGCGTAAGCATAACGAAACATACCATAAGGCCGATCCACACAAAGCAACGGTCTACAATATTGTTAGTGGTCCAAACGCTGGAAATTTAGTTTGGCAAATGGGACCAATGATGTTTAAACACAATGATAATCGACCTAAAGCTGGCGGTCATGATGAAGACTGGAGAGATAATGTGATGCCATATATTACAAAAATGCACAGTATTGAATATTGGAGTCAGGATGATAAAAAATCAAATACCAGTATGTTGGGTCCTGATAATATCTATCCAATTATGTTTATTAGATATTTTGAAATCTCTGACGATCATGATTATACGATGAATAATCATTTTAAGCAGGTTAGTGAAACTATTAAATCTATGACTGGTGATAAGCCGTGGGGGTTATACTATAACGCGTTTTTACAAGGTGACTTAGGCCGTCATGTGGCTACAGTTGGCTTTTATAAAAATTGGGCAGAATTTGATGAGGATGGACCAAGTTTTAAAGATGCCTATGAAAAATTAAATGGAGAAAACTCTTGGGATACTTTTTTGGATACAAGAGATGATACATTTACTAACCGATGGGATGAGATTTGGGTATATGATAAAAATATGAGTGGAGATTAAACTTATAAATTTCACATGGAGAAACCGCTCTTAATGAGCGGTTTTTTTTGTGGAGTTGCTTGAGGTTAAAGTTGTCCTCTAGTGAGCCCAAAGTTGCAAATACAACTACCAGTTTTTGTAAAACTGATGTATAAAAACAAAAGAAATCCGTTCAAGCAAGCTTGACGGATTTCTTTTGTTCTCATTCACAACGTAGTTGTGAGTGTTGTGGAGTCGGAGAGAATCGAACTCTCGTCCAAACAAGCTATTAAAGAGCCTTCTACACGCTTATTCTTTTATTAGGTTTTCGATTATAAACTGGCAAAAGACAGCCCACTTATAACGTATCTTCTTAATCTCGAAAGTGCATCAAAGCGCCACACGATCTAAGTTAATATTTTCGATGCCTCTAATAAGAACGCCATTAACCAAGGCTTTCTGGAGACATTTAGCACTCCTACCTAGTAGGACGAGGCTTAATCTTACTGTAATTCAGATTATGCAGCTAAAGCGTAGTTATTCTCGCCGATTAAAAAGTTGATCTAGCCTTTAACGTGTTTCAATGTCATTACACGACGTGCTTACCGTTCAATGAGTCTCGCTGTCAAAACCAGTCGACCCCATAATTAAATAGTAAATTTTTATTTTGGCGTTCCCATCTTTTACTAAAGCTACAGATGGTCAGGCTTTTCGCTATATCTTTTGCAAAAAGAAAAGCAAAAGGATGTCGCTTCAATCCTTAACGCGTTTCCAGTGAACTGTATTGCTCCCAAAAGAGTACAAAATTAGTAAATATCATTTACAATTATGTGTTAATGTATAACAATTTTCGAACCAAATTATTTTTTTGAAAAGCAGTCATCTTGTCATAGAATGTATCTCATGAAGTTCTGAGAATAAAATGTCAAAACGAAAACTGAGAGCTAACTTAACTAAGATTAATAGTTAGTAACTTTTTGAAAATTAAAAAGTCAGTTGTACGAATTAAATTAATCGATGAAACACCTAAAATAGTACTAACAAGTGTGTTTCGTCGCATTTTTATGATTTTTACGGGTGTTTTGAAAATATTTCGTATGTATTTAGTGACAGAAAATTCACAATAAATTTTGTAATTTTGCTTAATTACTTGATGTAGTATTGAGTTTTAGAACTTTGAAAATCAGATGTATAAGATAAGAGATGTGCTAAATATCTTGTTTTTACACTTAATTAATTGATTTTTAGTCTTTTATAGTTGTTGTTGTTCAATAACTAAAGAATATAAGTAGTCATGCTAAAAGTTTTTCACTGATGGTATGATTGATAAATGTGAAAAATGCTATTAAGAAAAGAACGATATAACTATTAATTTTATGAAATCAAAAACTGCTTTTTTATTTATTTTGCTGAGCTTAACCATTTCCATTGGTATAGTTTCAAGTGAGTTTTCTTTTGAGGAAACATCGCAGAAGGAAATAACTGCTCCAAATGATATAGAAATTGAAACTGCTAAGGTGTCTAGTGTTTCAGATAAATTAAGCATTAAATCAATTGCGCATGATGAAGAAAATAAAACACCAAAAAGCAATACTGCATTAAAACTAGGTTTCAACAATGAAAATACCGAAAATGAAAGATTAGCTGTTGCTAATTGTGTTGGTGATTTTACTTTGCAGTTGGACGGTAGTGGTAATACGACCATAGTAGCTTTAGACCTTAATGCTGGAAGTACGGGAGGAATCCTTTCTTTTTCAGCATCGCAAACGAGTTTTACGTGTGCTGATATTGGTGATGTATTGGTGACACTTACCGTTACTGATTCTTCCGATGGTACTTCCAATTCTTGTAATGTTACTATTACTATTGAAGATACTATTGACCCAGTAATTTCACCAGCACCAGCTAATATTACGGTAACCTGTAGTAATCTTGTTCCTGGAATGACCAATCTTAACTGGACAGATAACTGTGATACTGGAGGTTCAATTACAGGCGTAGATTCTGCATTATTAGGAACTGCTTCTAACGGAACAATCACTAGAACATGGAATGTTTTAGATAGCAACGGGAACGCTGCTGCAACCCAAACACAAACGATAACGATTCTTGATAATATTGATCCTACAGCCTCAAATCCAATAGATATAGACGTACAATGTCTTTCAGATGTGCCAGCAGTCGATATTACGG
>JAWUWM010000041.1:0-39061 GCA_034111845.1 Psychroserpens sp.
AGAATTGGGGCATGACACTAAAAAGAATTCTGATACACAACAAATTATGTTGAAGTTTACGAAAGTTTAGTTGAGATTGGGTTTGATTTAGAATTTTTTATTCCGGACATAAGAGGACTGGTGTTGCAAACTTTAAATAACAAGTAAATTAAGCTATAAGCGGATAGATTGAGAATGAAACAAAAAGTATTTATAATAGGTTTCCAGAAAACAGGAACTACATCTTTAGAACACGCATTACAATTTTTAGGATATCGTGTTTACGGAGGAGATAAAAACTTAATGAAGCTTACTGATACTGAAAACTTAAAAACGTACATCAAAGAAACTTTGAAACATTGGGATGCAGTGCAAGATATGCCATGGCCACTGTTTTATAAAGAATTATACGATGTGTATCCTAATGCAAAGTATATATTAACGATAAGAGATACAGACAAATGGATTAGAAGTATGGTAACTTATTTTGCTAGTATTAGATTTCCGTTACATAAGAAAATTTATGGAGTCCCTTGCGCAGAAGGTTATGAGTTCACCTATAAAGAGTTTTATGAAAAAAAAAATAATGATATTTTAAATTTTTTTGAAGGTAAATCTAATTTTTTAGTCATGGAGACGGGAAAGAATTTTAATTACCAGACTTTGTGTGGTTTTTTAAACTTAGAAGAGGTGCCGCAAGACGATTTTCCTCATGCTAGGAATAGTAAAAAACGAAAATTACCTCACTACAAGCTGTATAGAGAACTGCGTTCTATATATTGGAATTATAAAAAAAAATATGAATAGAAAACTTTAGATTTTTATGAAAAAAATGATAAAGTCAATTTTGAAATCAATAGGTCTCTATAACGTATTATATGGTTACTATATTAATAGAAAGAGAGAGAAGTATGCAAACTTCACTTTTTGTAGTATGGATTTTGAGGGCGTTAAACTGAAGTTTAACACGAATGACACCTATTCAAAATCGTGGTTTTTCCCAAGGTTTGGAAATGGTTATATTCATGAGCCAGGAGCAACAAAAGTTTTTATTGATCATGTTAATGAAAATTCAAATGTATTTGATATTGGTGGACACTTAGGATATTTTTCTTGTGTTGCAGGCAAATTATCGAAGTATGGAACCGTTTGTGTTTTTGAAGTAGATTTTAATTGTATCCACCTAATTACTGAAAATATAGAATTGAATGCCTTGAAAAATGTTAGAGTTCATAATGTGGCTGTATCTGATTCAAGTAGGCATGTGTCTATTCCGGATTTAAAAATTCCCAATCCAGGTATTCGAATAGATTCTTTCAAGAATAAGGAGGGTAGAGACGTGCCAAGCTTAACTATTGACGAATTCATTAGTCGAGAAAATATGATGCCAGACTTTATAAAAATTGATGTTGAAGGTGCTGAGTACAAAGTATTACGTGGGATGATTAATACATTAAAAAATAAGAGGTTAATCTTGCTGATAGAAATCCATGTGACCCAATTACTGAAATATTATAATACAGATTATAAGGATGTTTTGATGTTTTTGTCAGAATATGGATTTAAATTAGAGAAAGTTGAAGATCACAGAACTAAAAAAATGATTTTGAGTGAAATTAAACCTACTGATGAATTAAAAGGAAATGCAATGATCTTGTGCAGAAAATACTAATTATAAATCGAAACTCTTGAAGATTCTCTTATTTCATACCTATAATCAAGGTTATCTTTCTAGTTTTTTTCATGAGTTGTCTGTAAGGCTAATTCGAGAAGGACACGTTGTGGTTAGCTTTTCTTGGAAAGCGACGGTAAGTGAGCGCCTCATAGATGGTGTGAAAGTAATCGTAAAAAAGAAGAAGGGGTATTTAAACAGTTATATTGATGTATATACTGTTATTAAAAGGGAAAAGCCAGATGTTGTATTATCTAATTTTAGTTATGTTAATCCAGCGCTTCTATTTGGGAAATTATTTGGGGTCAAAAAAAGTTTAGTTTGGTTTCATTCCTTAAATAAGCAAATGGAATCTAGTAAAAGGAATATTTTTATAAAAACACAATTTTTGAAACTAGCAGATACCATTATTGCTAATTCATTTCTAACTAAAGATGAACTTGAGCAATTTTACGAAGTATCTGGGTCTAAAATACATACTATTCCTTTTTGGAGTACAATTTCTGAACAAGAAATAAAACCTACTAGTTTAAACTTTTTAATTCATAAAAATGTAATTAAAATTGGTTGTCCTGGGAGAATGGCAACACATAAGAACCAAAAGATAATTATTGAAGCACTTGCTAAGTTAAATACATCATCTCACTCTGAGTTTCACTTATATTTTGCAGGTGAAGGAGAAGAACTTTCCGATTTAAAAAGGCAAGTACAGGAATTGGCACTAGATAGTAAAGTTACTTTTTTAAAGCATTTGTCTGCGAACGACATGTACCATTTTTATTGTAATGTAGACGTCGTTATTTTGCCAAGTTTGCATGAAGCCTTTGGCTTGGTTTTTATAGAAGCAATTTCTTTAGGTACTCCTGTTATTGTCTCTTCCCAATTTGGTGCATTGTCCTTTGTTAATGATGAGAATAAGACGCTTTCAAAAGTTGCTTTCAATCCTAAATCTGTAATGGATCTTCAAGAAAAATTAATACCATATTTAGAACATAATGGATTGCCCAAAGACTATTTTAAACGTTTATATCATGATAATTTTAATAAGGATTTGATTTTTAATAGTTTTCTTACTATTATTTCCATTGACTAGATAAGAGTTTACATATTATCTGGACTTATTAATATAAAAAAGGTATATTTCAAAAATAGTTAATTAATAAATTGACAAAATTAATTTGATGCTATTTAGTTTCTTAAAATATCTTCAGCCCACAAATTATTTCCAGTTATTTACGACAACAGGAAAGTCCATATTCCCTATAGCCGAGGAGTTGCCAAATAGTCTATTAGCACAATTAAAAATTGATACAAAATTCAGCTCTGAGATTGCTAAAAACTATGACTTATCATGGCAGGCTATCCAAAAAGGTTACGTTGGTGACGTGAGTACCTACGCTGATTTTGAAGGTGTTTCTATTAAAGATAATTACCATTTTATACGTAAGTATTTTAACAGCGCATGGGTGTTTTATGTGCTTGTTATACGATTATTAGCACTTCATAATCCAATAAAAGAAATTAGAGCTTGGTTTAAAACAAGATCTGTAAGTAGAGTTTCCATTGGTAACATGCCTATTCTTTATGACGATTTGGATGGTTTTGAATCCTCATTAATTAAGCGAAATCCTAAAGTGAGTGTCGTGATTCCAACTTTAAATAGGTATCTGTATTTAAAAGATGTTCTAGCCGATTTGGAACAACAAGATTACAAAAATTTTGAAGTGATTGTGGTTGATCAATCAGATCCATATAATGGACTGTTTTATAATGATTTCGAATTGGATATTCGACTCATAAAACAAGATGAAAAGGCTTTATGGTTGGCAAGAAATACTGCTATTAGACATGCTAAAGGAGACATTATCGCTTTGTCTGAAGATGACGTACGTATCCAGTCCAATTGGCTTACTGAGCATTTAAAATGTTTAGATTACTTTAATGCCCAAGTGTCTGCAGGCGTTTTTTACCCGGAAGGACAACAGCTGCCAAAAGAACGCTCCTTTTTTGCAGTAGCATCTCAATTTGCAACAGGAAATGCGATGTTTTATCGCAGTATCTGTGAAACCGCAGGATTGTTTGATCGTCAATTTGAAAAGCAACGCATGGGTGATGGTGAGTTTGGGTTACGTTTGTATTTGGCAGACATTAAAAGCATATCAAACCCGAGAGCATCCTGTATAGATGTTAAGGCCGGAGAAGGTGGCTTACGGGAAATGGGGAGTTGGGATGCTTTTAGACCGTCTAGTTTTTTTGCACCTCGACCAATCCCAAGCGTCTTGTATTTTTTTAGACGTTATTTTGGAAATGGGCCAGCCCGCCTAGCGCTGTTGCGCATGGTACCCTTGTCTATCTTTCCCTATCAATTTAAAAAAAATAAACCGCTGTTGGTTATAGGTGTCCTATTTACCGTACTATTGCTCCCAGTTGTTTTTTGTCAAGTTCTTAAATCTTGGAACCTTGCGACTAAAAAAATAAAACGAGGACCAATGATAGAACAGTTAAGGTGACTCTAGAGACTACACATATCGTTATCATAACCTCAGAGTTTCCGCCTCAACCTGGAGGCATAGGCAATCATGCTTATAATTTGGCATTATATTTATCTAAGCAAAACTATCGTGTTGAGGTTATTGCAGATCAACGCTCAATTACAGGAGACGAAGAAGGTGCTTTTGATACGGCACTGCCCTTTCTAGTTACAAGAATTAAACGCACTCCAGTGCGTTCTTTTATGTATTTACAGCGTATCCTAACGACTAGGAAACACTGCAGAACAGCCGCTCAAATTATAGCGACTGGAAAGTTTTCACTCTGGAATGTTGGCCTATTGAGTATGTTTAGTCGCGTACCAACAATGGCTGTAATCCATGGTACAGAAGTGAACTTTAAATCTTTTTTGCTTCGGAAATCGATAGACATTGCATTGAAGAGGTTTGATAAAATTGTTGCCGTATCTAAGTATACAAAAGACTTAGTCTCTCACTTAAATCGAGATATTGTTGTTATTCCTAATGGCATTAATTTGTTGGATTGGCAACTCACCGAAACATCAGCTATTCAATTACAAGGCAAACCTGTTTTGACTACTGTGGGTCGTGTAAGCTCCAGAAAAGGTCAGTTAAATGTGATTAAACAGTTGCCAGAGCTTATCAAGACCTTCCCAAAGTTGCACTATCACTGTATTGGTATTCCAACGGAAGCAGATGCTTTTACCGTCGAGGCTAAACGGTTGCGTGTAGACAATTACATTACATTTCATGGAAGTGTAGATGCCCAAGCCTTGAAGCAAATGTTGAGTAAAACTGATGTTTTTGTCATGTTGAGTTCAGAAGATGAATCAGGCGATGTTGAAGGTTTTGGAATTGCTATTTTAGAAGCTAATGCATTTGGTGTTCCTGCTATTGGTTCAAAAGACTGTGGTATTGAAGATGCCATCCAATCTGATGTGTCTGGTGCATTGGTAGCCTTTAATAATGTAGAACAGTTTCGTGAAGCTTTAAAGAAAATACTGTCTAACCAAGAGCTGTATCATGACGCCGCTAAAAGTTGGGCGAAACAACATGAT
Organism: Psychroserpens sp.; assembly: GCA_034111845.1. Classification (GTDB taxonomy): domain Bacteria; phylum Bacteroidota; class Bacteroidia; order Flavobacteriales; family Flavobacteriaceae; genus Psychroserpens. The sequence continues at coordinate 5,220 of JAWUWM010000041.1, forward strand.
TGGTCCAACATAATACAACAGTATATGACACTAATGGCATGAGTACGATAACGATAATATCACATACAGAGCATTACAAAAATACAGATGGAACGATTGTAGGTTTAGGGTCTACAGTGACCGAAATCAATCACTTAATAGAGGTCTTTGATGCGGTTATTCATGTGGCTATGTTACATAAGGGGATACCGCCTGCGAGTGCATTACCGTATACGTCAAATACCATTAAATTTAAGGCATTGCCAGCTTTGGGAGGACCAAAAATTAGTGATAAGTGCGCCATTGTATGGAGCGCAGCTTCTGTTTTGAACGTAATACATAAAGCCATTAATACAACAGATTATTTTCAATTTAGGGCACCAACAGGCATTGGTGTATTCGTGATTCCTTATCTGTTGCTTTTTAGTTCTAAAAAAGGGTGGTTTAAGTATGCTGGTAACTGGAAACAGGAACATGCGCCTTTAGCCTACAATTTTCAGCGTTGGTTATTGAAAAATCAACACCGTAAAGTGACTATTAATGGATTTTGGGATACTCAACCGCTTCAATGTCTCAGCTTTGAGAACCCCTGTTTAACTTCTGAAGACCTTAAAAAGGGGAAGGCGATTAAAAAGCATAAGTCGTTAGATGGTCAAGCCATAAATCTATGTTTTGTGGGACGATTAGAGCGGGAAAAAGGATTAGATCTCTTTATTGAAGCGTTATTGTCTTTACGTCCTGCGGAAGCCTCTAAACTTAAAGCTATTCATATTGTTGGACATGGGAATGACCTGGAGCACTACCGTAATACAACGAAGTCCAGTACGCTGAACTTTATTTTCCATGGCTTTTTGTCTAGAACAGAGGTCCATGCTATTTATGAGCAATCTCATGCTATTGTGTTGCCCTCTGTATCAGAGGGATTTCCTAAAGTAATCTCAGAAGCTATGAATTATGGGTGTTTACCACTAGTGTCTAATATTTCGTCAATTGAACATTACATAAGTGAGGATGTCAATGGTTTTCTTTTTTATCCCATTACCTTAGTCAACGTGCTTATTCAAATAAGAAAACTATTGAATTTATCAGCAGAAAGCTATGTTAGTATGATCCATTCTCGAGAGGATCAACTATTAAAGTTTACCTACTCGTATTATAACAACCGAGTTAAGCACGAATTATTAACCCATTGCTAATGAAATAGAGGGGTGTCACTGTTCTTGGTCTTGGAGTAAAATAGTATGAGATAACTGAGATAATTAGGTGTAATAAAAAAAATAAATTAAATTTAGCGTTTTGCTAACCATTGAAAAGAAATACATGAGTTTAAATAGGATATCTTGGCTGTTAAAACGACATCCATTTTTATATATGGCTCGATTTAAATTGCTCTCTAAAAATTCTAGTATTGAGGCTATCGAAAATCAATCCTATAATGTCAAAAATGAGATCAAGGATATTCCTGATCTTTTTAATAAGGTCAATACTATTATTTTTAAAGAAGGCAAGCCTAAAAACGATATTGATCTCGTCAAACAGCTAAGTGTTTGGTTGCAAAATAATATTAAAGGCGGTCCCGGTTTAAGTGAGCCTTCTGCTGAGGCTTTAAAAACCATGTTGGCAGGAAAAGGAGGCGTTTGTAGCGACATCGCACAAATTTTTAATAATTTTTGTGTCATCAATAACATACAGGTACGTGAATGGGGAAATACCCGATCACCATTTAGTAGAGAGTATGGAGGACATTCATTCAACGAATTTTTTTCTAAGTCTTTAAATAAGTGGGTTTTAATCGATGTATCTTATAGCTTGTTTTTTTATAACAAAAATAAAGAGGTACCGTTGTCCGTAATAGAGCTTTATGAGTTTTTTCCAGAGCAAAGCGGCGTTTATTTTAAGAGTTTCAATGATGCCATAGAGGTCGATGAAAAAAACATAGTCAAAAACTATTTACATCCAGATACGATATCATTTTTAATCTGTAATTATTCTAATAAGACCTATGATGCCTTTTTAAAATGCACACGGCCTTATATTCCAATCTTTGTGACTCATTTTTTTCTATTTCTTATTGGGAAAAGCTATTATTATCGCTTTCCTTTACACGATTATAAGGAAATCTTTAATTGAAATTTGATACATATCGTCGATTTGAAATTTTTAATACAATTCGATATTAATTCCTAAATCAATACTATACTAAGTGAAAACCAATATTACATATGTTACAGCTATTGGCTTTCACATTGCTATTGGGCTTTTAATTTATTTAAATGAGAGTTTGGCAAAAATTTATTTTGCATTTGCCTTGGTGTATTTTTTGTACCGTATTCTTTTAGTTAACGACACTCATAAAACATTCGAAGTTTTAAAGGCATGCGCTTATTTTGTGGGTGCAGAGGTTTTTTTTAGAACGACGCGTGGTGCCATATCCTATGAAGCCGGAAAGTACTTGGTGATTCTTTTTATTTTAATAGGTATGTTTTATAAGGGGGTTTCTGGTAAAGGGTATCCGTATTTTTTGTATTTATTATTGTTAGTACCCTCGATATTTGTGGCCTCAACCACCTTAAGTTTTGATGCTAATTTTAGAACAAATATCGCTTTTGTGTTAAGTGGTCCTCTGTGTTTGGGTTTGGCTGCTTTATTTTGTTATGATAAGACAGTAACCTTTAAGCAAATGTCGCAGATATTAATGTTTATGCTACTTCCCATACTCACTCATACGGCTTATGTGTACTTCTATGCACCCGATTTACGAGATGTTTTAACCAATACAGCCTCCAATAGAGAGTCAGCAGGTGGCTTTGGCTCTAATCAAGTCGCGACTGTTTTGGGGCTTGGGATGTTTCTTCTTGGGATTCGTTTATTTGTAAACTCAAAAACCATAGGGATTCGTTTTTTAAATACCGTGTTGTTAATCTTCGTCTCTTATCGGACTGTAGTCACCATGAGTAGAGGGGGTGTTATTACTGGCATTCTTTGTATTCTTATTTTTTTGTTGTTTTATTATATTCAGGCAAAATCTAAAGTTAAAAATCAGGTTATAGGTGTTTTCGTGCTTTTTGTTACCGCATTAGTATTCGCTTGGTTTATAAGTTCTAGCCAAAGTGGAGGTCTTACAGATAAACGTTATGCCAATCAAAATGCCAGAGGGGTAGAAAAAGAGGATGCTACCACAGGGCGTGCAGATCTATTTCTTGAAGAGATTGAGGGTTTCCTTTCAAATCCTTTCTTTGGTATTGGGTCTAGTCGCGCAAAAGATAGACGCATAGAGCTCGACGGTCAAGGGGTGACCTCACATAATGAAATTAGTAGAACGCTGGCTGAACATGGAATTTTTGGAATTATAATTTTATTAATTTTAGTATTTAAACCATTAGATATGAGATCAAGAAATAGAAAGAACTATTTTTTCTTTGCCTTCCTAGCCTTTTGGTTTGCCACCATCAATCATTCATCAATGCGCATAGCAGCGCCAGCTTTTATATACGCACTAGCACTTTTAAACGTCGTTAATGAAAAAAATCCTATACATAGGAAACAACTTAAAAAACAGCAAGTCTAATCTATCTGGAATTCAAATTCTTGGACCACTATTAGAAAGCGAAGCTTATGAGCTTTATTATGCGTCTTCCAAGTCTAACAAAGTGCTTCGGTTATTAGATATGATCACGTCCTGTCTGTGGTACTCTAAAAGAGTAGATGTTGTTTTAATAGATACCTATAGCACACAAAACTTCTATTATGCCTACTTAGTGAGTCTGATTTGTAGTGTTTCTAATGTGCCTTACATCCCAATATTACATGGTGGTAATTTACCAAAACGTTTACAATCCCATCCTAAGAAAAGTCACTCTCTTTTTAATAATGCCCTATGTTGCATTGCGCCTTCGCTTTATATCAAGAAAGAATTTGAACAACAGGGCTACACTAACCTTACACATATCCCAAATACAATAGAAATAAAACAGTACCCAATTTCTAAAAAAATAGTTGATATCCCTAAATTACTTTGGGTGCGCTCGTTTTCAAAAATATATAACCCTACATTGGCAATCAGAGTTTTAGAGAGATTACAACAAACGTATCCAAATGCAGAATTATGTATGGTTGGGCCAGACAGCGATGGAAGTCTTAAAGACGTTAAAGCGTTAGCCAAAAATCTAAATATTGTTGTTAAAATTACAGGGAAGTTGACCAAGCAAGAGTGGGTCAAACTTTCTACCGCGTATAATATATTTATTAATACGACCAATTTTGATAATATGCCTGTGAGTGTTATTGAAGCTATGGCGCTTGGATTACCAGTAGTTTCCACAAATGTTGGCGGTATGCCTTATTTGATTGATAACCAAATTAATGGTGTATTAGTGGCGCCAAATGATGTGGATCTCATGACTAAAGCTATTATTGAAATCCTAAACGATAGTAATAAACGAAATCAAATTATTAAAAATGCTAGAAGTAAAGTGGGGCAATTTGACTGGCAGACGGTCAGAAAACTGTGGATTGATGTCTTACAGCTAAATAATACCTAATAACGAACATAACTTTTTATATTTACACAAAAAGTATTACAACGTAGATGAGTCGAAAACAAGGTATCCATTTTGAAATCTCCGAACGCAAAATTCTATTGCGATTCGTAGATATTTGTGTTGTAATTTTGGGTCTTTATATTCTCGAGTATTTTGTCAATTATAATTACATTACCATTCACCTTGAGAATACCACTTATGTGATCGTTTTAGCCCTCTATCTTACTGTTTTTGGTACTATTTTTGAACTTTATGATCTTCAAAAGGCTAGTAAATTAGATGTTGTTTTTAAAAATATAGTGTTAACAACCTCTACAACCGTCTTGTTCTATCTGTTGACTCCTATCGTAACTCCCTATTTGCCCGCGCAACGATTGGAAATTATTTACTTTTATTTTGTAGTCATACTAATGCTTTTTTTATGGCGATGGACTTATATCGCTTTTATTTCTGCACCACGATTTTACAAAAAAGTACTCCTGGTAGGTGAGATTTCAAATATTGAAAATATTATTAAACCCCTAAATCAGTCTGATCCTAATTATAAAATTGTAGGCTTTATTAATTCTGAAGCAGAAGCCGAGTCCCCTATAAAGTTTAAAGGTTTAAAAGAATTCAAATCTGAAAATTTACTGCAAGTCATTGGAGAGGAAAATATTTCTGAGATATTAGTTGCTAGTTATAATTCTGAAACGATAACACCTGAGGTGTATCATGACTTAATTTCATTACTAGATCAAGGGTTTTCTATAAGAGAATATACACAGGTTTTTGAAGAAATAACCTACCGTGTACCTGTTCAATTTGTGGGTAAAGACTTCTATAAATATTTTCCTTTTAGTCGAAGTAATCAAAACAAATTATATCTATTTTTTCATAGAACGTTTGATATACTGTTTTCTATGATAGGCTTATTTATCGGCGTTATTTTATTGCCATTTATTCTCTTGGGAAATGTAATTGCAAATAAGGGGCCTTTATTTTATAAACAAGAACGCGTGGGGCGAAATGGGCAGCTTTTTCAGATTTTAAAATTGCGAAGTATGATTGTAAATGCTGAAAATGGTAGAGCTAAATGGGCTGAAAAAAACGATTCAAGAATCACAAAGTTCGGGATGTTCCTTAGACGATCGCGAATTGATGAAATCCCTCAATTTGTTAACGTTTTAAAGGGTGAAATGAGTATCATTGGACCGCGCCCAGAACGTTATTTCTTTGTAAATGAGCTCTCTAGAATGATTCCGTTTTATGAAACACGACATATTGTAAAACCAGGACTTACAGGCTGGGCACAAGTAAATACACGTTACGGTTCTTCTGTTGATGATAGTTTAACTAAACTTCAATATGATTTGTATTATATCAAGCATAGGAGTTTGTTTTTAGATATCAATATTGTGGTTAAGACGCTGAGTACTATCTTGTATTATAGGGGGCAATAGGTTTTTTAGTTTACAGTTGCAGTTGTAGCTTTCAGGATGTACTCCTGTGTGTTTTTGCCAGAAATACATGAATGATTTTCTTTGTACTCTTTCTCAAATTCTAGTTCTATATTTGAACTGCGATTCATTGGATTTAATATACAGCTTAAGTATTTAAAATTATAGATTTTTTCCATGGAACTTTGCACAATAACTTATACTAAAGCCTTTCTTTTTTTCTTCGGAAGAATCCAATTAATCCAACAAATACTAATATAAATATACTAATTCGGGCGATGTAATCACCAGCCATGACGTAGAATGTGATCTTATCATTGGTTATTATTTGACCTGCTAAAGCTCCTTTTTCTCCGTAAGGAATACTACTAGTGATGTCTCCTTTAGCGTTTATAATTGCAGAAATGCCAGTATTTGCGCTTCGTACAATATCGCGACGTGTTTCTACAGCTCTTAATTTTGCATAACTTAAATGTTGTTTATGACCTTGAGTTTCATTCCACCATGCATCATTTGTGATTATAGCTAAAAAGTTAGCATCATTTCTTACATAACCAGAAACAAATTCGCCATATACAGATTCATAGCAAATAATTGGTGCTGCTTTGAATTTTGAGTTTGAAGACGTGAAAACGCCTCTATAATCTTGCGTTGTTTTCATCGCAACTGTTCCACCTAAATCTATAAGTGCATCACCAACAATTGGCTTTAAGATATCTTGGTAAGGGAAGTTCTCTACACCAACAACTAATTTTGATTTATTGTACTGCTGCACAGTATTTGAGCTATTGATTAAAAGCGCAGTGTTGTAATCGTCATACCAAGTATTTGGTGTGAATTTATAAATATTTGTTTCTTTTTTTATTCTAGTCTTATCCTTGAACATATCGTAAAATGAAATCCCAGTTAAGATATTTACATTTGGATGTGCTTTGATATAACGGTCAAACTTATTTTTTAGTAACGAGTTATCAAATTTATTTAGTGCTGTGCTTTCCGCTAAAAATGTTTCAGGGGCAATAATAAAATCTGTAGCATCTGTGATTTTTGAATTTGATAACTCAAAAAATAAGTCTGCAAACTTCAAATTCGTCATATTGTATTTTTCCGAATAGGGATCAATATTAGGCTGTAAGGCAATTACGTTTACCGTTTCGCCTGTATGTGAATAGGTGCTATATATTGCCAAGGATATCATAATAGGCACAATTATGAGTCCAGCACATTTCAGTAGTAAAGATTTTAAAACTCGTTTAGAGTTGTCTTTTTGATATGATAATACGCCTTTAAAAATGAGAACGTTTAAGATCCAAACCCAAAGTGTGCCGCCAAAAGTACCAGTGTATTCATACCATTGAATCCAATTCATGTATTCTGAGAATCCATTTCCTAGATTAAGCCAAGGCCATGAAAATTCCCATCCTAAGTGTAATTTCTCAAAACTTATCCATAGCACCACTAAAAACAATAATGATCGGTTTGAAGATTGTCGCTTGGCATATTTATGGTAAAGTAAAAAGATGAGCGCCATTAACGCAGCATTCACAAAAATAGCAAAGCTTGCGCCAAAGGGATCAGCAAACCTGAGCCAGCTTGTGGTGATTGCATTCCAGATGACAAATGTGAGGTAGGAGAGTAAGAAAATTTTCAAGCCTTTACGGTTCACATCAGATAAACGCAATTGGTGTTCAGCAAGTAATAAGGGCACGAAAGCAAAAAATAAAAAGATAGGAGAACCGTAAGTTGGCCATCCTATTGCTAATAAAACACCTGATAGTAAGGCAAGTATGATTAACTTGAATTTAGAAAAACGCATGAAAAAAGTGTTATTTAGGGTTGAATAGGTATCAAATTTATTGTATTATCTAAAGATACTAAAATCAAATTTCAACGAAAAGACATTAGAATATAAGGCTGCACTTTGATCGCCAATATCTGTAAACGCATAATCTATTTGAATACCTCGGTATTTAAAACCTAAACCTAAACTAGGCTGAAACGTTAGATTATCTGAATTATCAATTTGTAGCTCATTTTGAAAATTTCCAACTCCAGCTCTCAAGAATACTAAATCTGTATAGCCAAATTCAAATCCTAGTGCAGGATTAAAACTCGCAAAAGAAGACGAGATAACATCATTATTTTGCTCAAACCTAACGTTTAAGTCAAACGATGCTAACAATGAATAATCGTAACGAAATATGAATTTTTTAGACATTCCTATTTGCAGTTTAGGGATGGTAAGCTCTGTGCTTTCTGGTACCGTTTGATTTTGACCTTCTATCGCATTTTGAATGTCTTCCAATTTATCATCATTAAATGTCCAAGCATTAAAAGTCGTCGTGATGTCTCTGGCCATAATACCAAATTTCCAATCGTTTTTGCTTTGAAATTGAATCCCTGCATCCAGCCCAAAGCCCCAAGAATCTGCGAAATCACCAATAATACGTCTCACAACTTTAGCATTAACGCCATAGCTTAAACCATCTAATGGTAATCTTCTAGCATAAGAAAAGTTTAATGCATAATCTGCTGTAGAGAATAAACTAATACGATCATAGTTAATATTTCCTTGATCGTCAATTAATTGAGTCGTATCTAAAATATCATCAACACCAAATCTAATAAGTGATAAGGCAATGGCGCTATTGTCATCTAAAGGTTTAGCAAAAGCAATGTAATTATAGTTCGCAATATTAGCAAAATAACTAGAATGTAAAAGCGCTAATTGGCTGTCCTCCAGATTTACAAGTCCAGCAGGATTCCAGTACCCAGAATTCACATCTGCAGTGTGAGAAACCACACTATTACTCATGCCAAGAGCAGCCGCATCAACACCAATATTCAAAAATTCATTAGAATATTTAGTTTGCGAAGCGCATAAAAATGATATCAATGTCGTAACAATGAATAAGTACTTTTTCAATAGCAAAAATTTTTTACAAAGATGCACAATATTTTTCACCTATTAAACTGCAAATAAGCTTAGATATTGCATCCCTTCTATAGGAATCTGGTTAGCATTTATATCAACAGTAGTAAAAAGTTCTTTTTTAGTTCTGTTTCGTTATAAAAACAAATGGTAACACAGGCTATACATCGTTTTTTTAAATACATAGTACTAATAAAACTAACATATTCTTCTTCTGTATATTCAATTAATAATTGTCTTAGTCGTGAATAGTTTGCTATTTTTACATAAATCTTATGTATGTCCATAAAAAAGTACATTCCGAACTTTATTACGTTGCTTAATTTGTTCTGCGGGAGCATTGCTGTTATTTTCGCAGTTCATAACAATTTTGTTGCTACTGCATTATTCGTTTTTTTGGGTGTTTTCTTTGATTTTTTTGACGGTTTTTTCGCTAGGAAATTCAACGTGCAAGGCGCATTGGGTGTTCAGTTAGATTCGTTAGCAGATATGGTGACTAGTGGCTTGGTTCCAGGAATCGTTATGTTTAAATTAATTTCTACAAGTATAAATGCTACAGAAATAGATACACTAGACGATTGGACTACAAATTCAACATGGTCATTCAATATTTCTCTATTAGCACTAATTGGTTTATTCATCACATTAGCCTCCTGTTACCGTTTGGCGAAATTTAATATTGATGAAGATCAACAGACCTATTTTAAAGGACTTCCAACACCAGCCAATGCTTTATTAGTATTGTCATTACCGTTAATTATAGAATTTCAGAATAGTAGCTTTGCCACCAACTTAATATTAAACCAATGGTTTTTAATTACGTTTACTTTGGTAAGTTGTTATTTATTAAACTCTAAAGTAAAACTCTTTGCTTTAAAATTCACAGATTATAGTTTTGCAAATAATAAGTTTAGATATGTATTAATCATTTCAACAGCTTTATTGTTAGCAATTTTTCATTTTACAGCGATTCCACTAATTATTTTACTCTACATTATACTATCCCTAATTAAGAAATAAACCCAACTATGTTAGAAATCATTTTCACACTATTAATGCTTGTGCTTTTGCAAGCTGTTTTAGGGTTTGATAACCTCCTTTATATTTCACTAGAATCTAAAAAAGCACCAGTTGAGGATCAAAAACGTGTTAGAAAAGTTGGAATTTTAATCGCAATTGCGCTTAGGATCGTGTTACTCTTTGTTCTTGTAAGAATCATTGGTTTTTTTCAAGAACCTTTCTCTTGGTTAACTGGAAATATAGAGGATGTATTAAATTTTGCCTTTAATGGTCATAGCTTAATTGTATTAGCTGGAGGTGGATTTATAATCTATACAGCGATCAAAGAAATTTGGCATATGATTGGTAAAGTTGATTTACATGAGTCTCTTGATGGAGAAGATAAAAGTAGAAAGTCATCTAATGCAGTCATTACAAGTATTGTTATTATGAACCTTGTGTTTTCTTTTGATTCAATTTTGGCGGCTATCGGTTTGACAAGTGAAATTGAGAATTCAACGACCGCTTTTATTGTTATGGCAATCGCGATTATATTAAGTGGATTAATGATGTTATTATTGGCTGATAAAATCTCGGTATTCTTGTCTAAAAATAGAATGTATGAGGTGCTAGGCTTATTTATTTTATTTATAGTGGGTATTATGCTGGTTACAGAAGGTGGTCATTTGGCACATCTTAAGATCTTCGGAAATGAGATTGTTCCAATGAGTAAAACAACATTCTATTTTGTGATTGTGGTTCTAATTATCACAGATATTGTTCAAGGTCGCTACCAAAAGCGATTAATTGCAGAGCAAGAAAAAATAAGTGCAAAAAACGAGAGGAAACAAACAAACGCCTAAGCCAAATGCATGAAACATTCATAATTGGATTTTGATACTTAATAAATGATCATATATATGTACCATGTGACCATTGAAAAAAATATAGATAACCACATGAAAGATTTAAACTTCCCAATACGCTTCAAGTTCAACGTGACAACGTTATCTAATGATTTTTCTGCTATAGACGCTAGTGGCAAGATGGTAGCTTATGTAAGGCAAAAAATGTTTAAACTTAAGGAAGATATTAATATCTATGATACTGAAAACAAGAGTAATCTAACACATAATATTCGAGCAGATCAATGGATTGATTTTTCTGCAGCATATAGTTTTAAAGATGCTCAAGGCAAGGAGATTGGTAAAATAGCAAGACAAGGATGGGCGTCTATTTGGAAAGCGCATTATGAATTAATTGATCAACATCAAAAATTACAATATCACATTAGAGAAGATAGTGCTTGGGTAAAGGTGTTGGATTCTATTTTTGGGCAACTTCCAATTATTGGCGGATTAACAGGGTATCTGTTTAATCCTAGTTATACTGTAACCGATTTAAATGATCAAGCAATCTGCCAGCTTAAAAAGGAGCCTTCTTTCTTCGGAAGAAAATTCACATTATCTAAACTCAAACCTATAAATAAGGATGATGACGAGCGTATCATTTTAGGATTTATGATGATGGTGCTTTTGGAGAGAAGAAGAGGGTAGTTTTATGAGTTTAGAATGACTGTTGGCGGAAAATACCAACAACGGACTTTAAACTAAATAGTTAAACAGGGTTTTCCTGTTTTTGTTCTTCAGTCGCTTCAAAATTCAATTTCTTTTTACGTAACTCAAAATTCTGACCCAAATACACTTTACGTACCATTTCATCACTGGCTAAATCTTCAGGCTTCCCTGCTTTAAGTATGCTACCTTCAAACATCAAATACGTTCTATCGGTGATGGCCAATGTCTCTTGCACATTGTGATCTGTAATAAGTATTCCAATATTTTTTTTACTAAGCTGTGCAATAATTCGTTGGATATCCTCAACAGCTACTGGATCGACACCAGCAAAAGGTTCGTCTAATAAAATGAAATCTGGATCTGTAGCAAGTGCACGAGCAATTTCGGTACGACGACGCTCTCCACCAGATAGTAAATCGCCTCTGCTTTTACGAATATGCTCTAAGCTAAACTCATCAATTAGATACTCCATTTTAGCTTTTTGCTCCTTTTTACTGAGCTTGGTCATTTGAAGTACACTTAAAATATTGTCTTCAATACTTAGTTTTCTAAATACAGACGCTTCTTGGGCTAAATAACCAATACCGTTTTGAGCACGTTTGTACATTGGAAATGTAGTGATGTTATCACCTTCTAGAAAAATAGTACCGCCATTTGGTTTTATAAGACCAACAATCATGTAAAAAGAGGTCGTTTTACCAGCGCCATTGGGTCCAAGTAATCCAACAATTTCCCCTTGTTTTACTTCTAGAGAAACATCTTTTACTACTTTTCGTCCGTTGTAGGACTTCATTAAATTCTCGGCTCTTAGTGTTTTCATAATTGAGGTAATAATGGCTAAAAATAGCAAATTGAAACTGAGCGTTATTTACTTTGTAATAAGTTTAACGCTCATTATCTGAGGCAATCATCATTCTAATGGTAAAATTTTTAAGTTTTAGAATTAGGTGATTATATTAAGTTTTGGAATTTATTTCCAGTTCATCCCAATATTCATAAGCTTTTCGCAAATGCGGAATCACAATCGTTCCACCAACCAAAGTAGCAATACTCAAAGCTTCAACAACCTCCTCTTTGTTTAAACCAGCTTTATGACTAGACTCCAAATGGTACTTCACGCAATCATCACAGCGTAAAACTGTTGAGGCTACTAAGCCAAGAAGTTCTTTTGTTTTTTTATCTAAAGCCCCTGCTGTAAACGCATTGGTATCTAAATTAAATATACGTTTGATAACTTTATTATTATCTGCTAGAATAGCATCATTCATTTTAGAACGATAGGCATTAAATTCATTAACTACTTCAGACATGGGCTTTCTTTTCTTTTTTATTTTGGTTTTTAACGACTACTTTAGATATATAGATACTTACTTGGTATAGAATTAATATTGGAATGGCAACGATAACTTGACTTGCTAAATCTGGAGGTGTAATTATTGCAGATAGAATAAGGACGATGACTAAGGCGAATTTTCGGTATTTTCTCATTATTTGAGGTGTAACTAATCCTATTTTAGTCAAAAAGTATATAATTATAGGAAGTTCAAACACAAAACCTGATGCTAAGCACGAAGACCGCACAGTTGAAATATAGGAGCTAATATCAAATTCATTAGAGACTTCCTTACTAATACTGTAATTAGCTAAGAAATTTATTGAAAGTGGTGTGACAATATAGTAGCCAAATAAAACACCTAAAAAGAATAAAAACGAGGTCACAATAATAAAACCCCTTGAGTGTTTACGCTCATTACTGCGCATTCCTGGGCTTATAAAACTCCAAAACTGATAAATCACATAAGGGAATGCTAGTATGAACCCTGCAAAAATAGACGTCCATATATCTGCAGAAAATTGCCCAGCCATTTGTCTACTTTGAATTTTAAAAGGAAACTCAGTAGCACAAAAAGTGGTGTCGTTGATGCCGATAAATTGTGAGGCTTGACACAACCATTTATAGGTTGGGAAATCCATTCGTTTGGGAGCAAAAATGATATGCTCAAAAATAAATCCACTAAAAATAAAAGCGACTGTTCCGCATATAAGGATAGCAATTGTAATCCTAATCAAATGCCATCTTAAGTCTTCGAGATGATCTAAAAATGACATCTCATGGGTATTTGTGTTTGCCATTATATAATGCCTTCTTTTATTAAGTTTTGAATATGAATCACACCAGCATATTCGCCGTTTTTTTCTACAAGTAGCTGAGAAATGTTATTGTTCTCCATCATTTCCATAGCATCAATGGCCATAGCATCGTCATCAATTCTTTTGGGATTACTACTCATAATATCTTTTGCAGTTAAGTGAATAAACGTTTCACTTTTAGTGAGCATTCGTCTTAAATCTCCGTCAGTTATGATACCAGCAATTTTATTGTTATTAACAACTGCTGTAACCCCTAGCATTTTTTCGGAAATTTCAACAATCACATCTTTTGCAGTTGTATTAAGTTCAACTTGCGGTTTTTGATTTATAGATGATAAATCACTTACGCGCAAATACAAACGTTTACCTAGAGCACCACCTGGATGGTATTTTGCGAAATCTTTACTTGAAAATCCGCGAAGTTCTAATAAACAAACAGCCAAAGCATCACCCATGACTAATTGAGCAGTTGTACTTGTTGTTGGTGCTAAATTATTAGGACAAGCTTCTTGCTCTACATACGTATTTAGTATAAAGTCTGCTTGTTGTGCCAAAAACGATGTAGTATTCCCAGTAATAGCTATTAATTTGTTTTTAGCATGTTTAATGAAAGGGACGAGGACTTTAATTTCAGGCGTATTTCCGCTTTTAGAAATACAAATCACTACATCGTCTTCCAAAATTAATCCTAAATCGCCATGAATAGCATCTGCAGCATGCATAAATAACGCTGGCGTACCTGTGGAATTTAAAGTTGCGACAATTTTATTAGCTATAATAGCACTTTTTCCAATTCCAGTTATGACAACACGACCTTTAGAGTTGTAAATTAGAGACACAGCATTAGCAAAATCATCTGTTAGTAAATTACTTAAGTTTGCTATAGCATCCCGCTCTAAATCTATGGTCTTTTTAGCGGTTTTTAGAATAGATTGTATACTGTTCAAAATTATTTATTTTTCAGTTTGATGGATATAAAGAAATTGTTACCTTTAGGTTTATGCAAATGTATCAAAAATACTAATAGGGATTAATGAGTACAACAAAAATTGATATACATTCTGCACTCAAACAATACTTTGGTTTTTCTAAGTTTAAAGGACTTCAAGAGAGCGTCATTGAAAGTGTTGTGGCACGTGAGGATGTATTTGTTATTATGCCAACAGGAGGTGGAAAATCGTTATGTTATCAACTTCCAGCGCTTATAACAGAAGGTACTGCAATTATAGTGTCACCGCTTATTGCATTAATGAAGAATCAGGTAGATGCTATTCGAGGTATTTCTGATCATGATGGCGTTGCCCATGTTCTAAATTCTTCGCTCAACAAAACTGAAGTTAAGCAGGTGAAAGAAGACATCGTAAACGGAGTGACTAAGTTGTTATACGTTGCACCAGAGTCATTGACTAAGCAGGAACACGTTGAGTTTTTACGTTCTGTGACTATTTCATTCATGGCAGTTGATGAAGCGCACTGTATTAGTGAATGGGGACACGATTTTAGACCAGAATATAGAAATCTTCGCCATATTATCAAGCGTATTGGTGATAATATACCTATTATAGGGTTAACCGCTACAGCAACTCCAAAAGTTCAAGAAGATATTTTAAAGAGTTTAGATATACAAGATGCTACAACATTTAAAGCTTCTTTTAATAGGCCCAATTTATATTACGAAATACGACCAAAAACTAAAACGGTAGATGCAGATATTATTCGTTTCGTTAAAAAAAATGATGGAAAATCTGGTATCGTTTACTGTTTGAGTAGAAAACGTGTTGAAGAATTGTCACAGGTTTTGCAGGTTAACGGTGTAAAAGCAGTTCCTTATCATGCAGGATTAGATCCTAAAACCAGAGTAAAACATCAAGATATGTTTTTGATGGAAGACTGTGATGTGGTTGTCGCAACGATTGCTTTTGGGATGGGAATTGATAAACCAGACGTTCGGTTTGTGATTCACCATGATATTCCAAAGAGTATAGAAAGCTATTATCAAGAAACTGGGCGAGCAGGTCGTGATGGAGGAGAAGGGCATTGCTTGGCTTATTATGCTTATAAAGACATTGAGAAATTAGAAAAATTCATGTCTGGAAAACCTGTAGCAGAACAAGAAATTGGTCATGCTTTACTTCAGGAAGTTGTTGCATTTGCAGAAACATCAGTATCTAGGCGTAAATTTATACTTCATTATTTCGGAGAAGAATTTGATAATGCTACCGGAGACGGTGGTGATATGGATGATAATGTACGTTATCCTAAAAAACAAAATCAAGCAAAAAGTGATGCGGTCATTGTATTAGAGACCATTAAAAAAACTAATGAAAAATATAAATCTAAAGATTTAGTTCAGGTTTTAATTGGTGAAACAAACGCCCTTATTTCGTCTCATAAAACAGATGCTCAACCTTTCTTTGGAGTTGGTAATCATGAAGGTAAACGGTATTGGATGGCACTAATACGTCAAGTACTGGTTGCTGGTTTTCTCAAAAAAGATATTGAAACCTATGGTGTTTTACGAATTTCTCCTGAAGGTCATGATTATATAAAATCACCGCAATCTTTCATGATGACTGAAGATCACGTCTTTGACGAAAGTACAGATAACGGTATTATAACTGCAGCTAAAGGCAGTGGAGCTATTGCAGATGAGTATTTAATGAAAATGCTCAAAGATTTGCGTAAACGAAATGCAAAATCTTTAGGTGTACCTCCATTTGTGATTTTTCAAGATCCATCATTAGAAGATATGGCTCTTAAATATCCTGTAACCATAGAAGAATTAAGTCATGTTCATGGTGTAGGAGACGGAAAGGCTAAAAAATATGGTCAAGATTTTGCCTTATTAATTGCACAATATGTTGAAGATAATGAGATTGAAAGACCAGATGATTTTATAGTTAAAAGTACAGGCTCAAATTCTGCGATAAAATTATACATTATTCAAAATGTAGATCGGAAATTACCACTTACAGATATCTCATCTAGTAAGGGTATGACGATGTCAGATTTTATAAAAGAAATGGAAGCTATTGTGTTCTCCGGAACAAAACTTAATATTAATTATTGGATAGATGATATCCTTGATGAAGATCAACAAGAAGAAATTCATGATTATTTTATGGATTCTGAAACCGATAAAATAGACGACGCTATTGAGGAGTTTGATGGTGACTATGATGATGAAGAACTTCGCTTGTATCGTATTAAATTTATTAGTGAGGTAGCGAATTAGAAAGTAATATTCAGTGTAAAGTCTTTAATGTTCAGTGACCGCTCTTCAGTGATTACTATTCTAAATTGTCTTAACAGAATTTGATGGTTAAAAGTCAAAAAAAGCAGCATTTTATTCCCAAAATATAATTAAATAGCAAATGTAGCTCCTCCCTTCTTTGCGAAGGGAGGACAATTCAGCTGTGCTGAATTAGGAGGGTTTTCAAAACAATGAGTAAGTCTCAATTATTCACCATTAAGTTTATAACGCTAATATTCAACGCTCATATTCAACGCTCAATTAAGAATTCACAATATCTAATGTTAATTGATACTTAGGAAAGAATCATCTTTGAAACTTTACATAATAACTCACTTAGTATTTATTTATACGAGTTTTATTCCTCTTCATCATGCACTATAGTAGAAAACATAATCTCATGATTCTTGCAACTCAAAGTTAATTCGTCAATTTTAAGTGGATCAATTTTAGCAGCATCACTCTCATCAATTTGAAAATCTATTTTTGTTACCATTCTACCTTTTAAGGCTGTTGATTCTGTTTCAAATTCTATAGAATCTGATTTTAGTGCTAAATTTAGACGCTTGCCAACAATCTTAAGCTGCGCACCTTTTTTAGTTTTTACTTCAAGTGTACCAACAATAACCGTTTGAAAAAAGAAATATCCGCCCAATTCATTTAAACCGGCATACAAAACGTTTTGATCAGAAATCGCAAAAGGTTTGTTGTCAATATCTTTCATAATAGCTTCAGTGGTATCTTGTGTAGCAATAGTTTTGCTAGTATTAGAATTTCCGAAGGCAGACTTTAATTTAGTAATAAAACTCATTTGGTTATTGTTTGTTACAAATCTAAAGTAATTGTAAGCAATTCCAAATTGTGCTTCTCACTTAGTTTCATATCTTTGCAGTTCAATAAAAATTAATTACAATGCAAGACGGTTTATACGCAAAATTTAATACAACAAAAGGTGAGATTTTAGTCACTTTAGAATTTCAGAAAACACCAGGAACAGTAGGTAACTTCGTAGCATTAGCTGAAGGAAACTTAGAAAATGAAGTGAAGCCTCAGGGGACTCCTTATTATGATGGCTTACAATTTCACAGAGTAATTCCAGATTTCATGGTGCAAGGTGGTTGTCCTCAAAGCACTGGAACAGGAAATCCAGGTTACAAATTTGATGATGAGTTTCATCCAGATTTAAAGCATGACGGACCAGGTGTATTGTCTATGGCAAATGCTGGACCAGGAACTAATGGAAGTCAGTTTTTTATCACTCACATAGCAACAGATTGGTTGGATAATAAGCATACAGTCTTCGGAAAAGTGCTAGAAGGGCAAGATATTGTTGACGCTATCGCTCAAGGCGATACTATCGATTCTTTAAAAATCGTTAGGGTAGGAGCAGATGCAGAAAACTTTAATGCTGTAGAAGCATTTAGAACTTTTGAAGGTTCAAGAGAAAAAAGAGTTGCTGCAGACCGCGATGCTGCTAGTGCAGAATTAGATGAATTATCATCTGGTTTTGAGGAAACTAAAAGCGGATTACGTTACCAAATTATCCAAAAAGGAACTGGTAAAGCTGCCGAAAAAGGTAAAACAGTATCGGTACATTATAAGGGTCAATTAGCTGATGGTACTGTGTTTGATTCATCATACAAAAGAAATGCACCATTAGATTTTCAAGTAGGAGTTGGTCAAGTGATCGCTGGTTGGGATGAAGGTATTTGCCTATTAAACGTTGGTGATAAAGCACGTTTAGTTATTCCTAGTGATTTAGGTTATGGTGCTGCAGGAGCAGGAGGGGTGATTCCAGCAGATGCTATATTAGTATTTGATGTGGAATTGATGGATGTCAAGTAAGCAGTGAGCCCAATTCTTCTTTTCGAAGAATTGGAGTGAATCGCTTATCCCGAACTCGCTTCGGGATCTCAGGACTTCAAAATGAACAAGTTTACGAGTTTGATTTTGTGAATATTGCTTATACTGACCGGAGTTGAAGTGTCACAGTGAGCCCAATTCTTCTTTTCGAAGAATTAGAGTGAATCGCTTATTCCGAACTCGCTTCGGGATCTGAGGACTTCAAAATGAACAAGTTTACGAGTTTGATTTTGTGAATATTGCTTATACTGACCGGAGTTGAAATGTCACAGTGAGTCCAATTCTTCTTTTCGAATAATTGGAGTGAATCGCTTATCCCGAACTCGCTTCGTAATATCAATACATAAAAAAAGCACCAATAAAATTGGTGCTTTTTTATGCTTTAGTGTTAAATTTAATCATGCTTATACCTCAAATTCAAAGTTAACTCAGCAGTTTCTTTATCTAAAACAACCGTATAGGTTGAATTTTTATTGTCATTTTCTTTAGTATATAGATTCTCCACAAGTATAAAGTCATTTTTTGTTATATAATTTACTAGATCTACTTTGTCGGTATTTATTATAAATTTAGATACTTTTATGTTGTCTTTACATTCGCAATCTATTGATACAACTTCCAGGATGTTTACTCCAGTTCTCAACGCTATGTTATCAATATTAAATCGTTCGCAAGATTGTGTGTTGTAAATTAGTCTTCCGAAGTGACGTAAACCGCCCTAAAGTATTACAATAATAACTGTTAGTACTATTCCTGTTTTTTTTACGCTATTGGTTTTGTGTAAAACGGGTATTCCTAATACTTTATTGTATTAATTTTTAAGGAGTACTTAGTCATTAATTTAAGTTAAGAACTAAAAAAAAGCACCCATTTACGGAGTGCTTTTATAGTTTAATAAGCATTGATTATTTTCGCTTTGCTACGAAAGTACCATGGGGCTGTATCATTTTTATTTCATTAATACTACCATCCTCAGATTCTAAGAATTCAATTTTAAAACCTTCCAGGCTTTTAAATTGGAACTTATGCTTGGCGGTAGGAATTTGTTCATATTCTGGCTGGCCTTTTACAAATAAATAGAGGACCTTTTTTTTTAGATAAACCTTAATTTCTGTACCAGAAATATCATATTGTCCGGTATACATTTCTAATGTTTTGGTATCGACATCAACAGCGTTGGGAGTGCGTTTAAAAGAAATGGCATCTAGAGCTGGTTCTATCTGAATTTTTGCTGCAGAGATATCACCAGAGTCATTGGTAACAAATGAAATTTTTACAGACTCGCCAAATGAAGTCGTATCTACTCGACCTTCTATGATTTCTGTAAGTTCAAAAATGTCATAATGATAATGATTCAAGTACATCTTGTTTTCATTGAGTGCAGTGAATAACGAATCATTTTTTGAAATAATTTTAAATGTCCCATAGCCCTCATTAGAATAACTGCCCGCGTAATCCAAACTGATGTGTGAAGGTTTCGTGTTTTTTACGTTAGATGTTTCGGCATCTTCTTTAACTTCTGCTTCTGCTTTTTTACCTTTTTCAATATTTTCTTTATAACGCGAAATCCAATCCGTTCGTTCTTCAGCAAGCATTCGATCTGCAATTGTATTTCTTACTAAAGTTGGTACTGAAGAGCCATTTTGATTTGCTAATACTACAATCCCAATACTGTCACTAGGAAAAAATGCTACGTTAGCAGAGAATCCATCAATATTACCGCCATGGTCTACACGATAATGACCTTTATAGGATTGCAAGAACCAGCCATATCCATAATTTGAAAAATGAATATCTGGAAACTTGTCGTCTGGTGTGTTTCCGCTAACCACCATTTGTGAACTTAATGCTTCATTTATATAGTTTGATGGAATAATTTCTTCTCCTTTATATGTACCATCATTGATCCAGGTCATTAGCCATTTAGACATATCGTTAACACTACTATTAATACTTCCTGCTGGCGACATCCCAGCAATATCATAGTAGTCCATTTTTTTGATGACATCGTCTTTAATTTCATAACCAATTGAGGCATTTGAGCTCGATTTCATTTCGGCTATGGAAGTATTAGTTCTACTCATTTCTAGTGGTGTGAAGAAGTGATCCTTTAAATTGTCTTCCCAGCTTTTGCCTGTAATATGTTCTGCAATAACACCTTGTGCTAGAAAACCGTAGTTGTTGTAATTCCACTGTTGTCTTATTCCTGTAAATGGTTCATGATGCTTTAGTCGCATTAAAAGACTGTCTTTATCATGCGAAGGGAAATAATACCATGACCCATCATGACGTGGCAATCCAGTACTATGTGTCATTAAATCTTTGATAATAATAGTGTTATTCATATGATCATTAAAGAACTCTAATTTTGGTACGTATTGTCTTGGACGATCGTCAAAAGATAATTTGTCATCAGCTCTTAATAGCCCTAGAATTGACGAGGTAAATGCTTTTGTGGACGATCCAATAGCAAAAAGCGTATTAGCATCTACAGGTGTTTTGTTTTCATAATCGCTATACCCAAACCCTTTTGCATAAATAATTTTATCGCCTTCAATAACTGCAACAGCAAAACCTGCAGTATTGGTGATTTCTAGAATTTTATTTAATTCTTTTTCGACATTTTTAAGTCGTTTATCTTGTGCATTAATTGAGAAGATGATGAAGAAACCCAATGTGAGTAAAGCTAATTTTTTCATTATGTTGGTTTTGTGTTAGATGAGATACTTCATTGGTAGCTTTGGAGATTGATAAGTTACTCAATTCCTCAATTATTTTACAATTCATCTTAAGGAAATTACAGTTCGGTCATTCACTTTTTAAAAATAGAAGCTTCTAGTTGATATTTGTCTTATCAATCAAGCTGGAATAATTTCAGTGGAAAAACAAAAAATCATGGTAACACTAATTAAGTTTTTTATTCTGTTTTTATTTAGTCAATTGTTAAATGCTCAAATAGTATCAGGGCAAGATATTGTCATTAAAATTGATCATATCGATAATAACAAAGGAAATATATATGTAGCTGTTTATGACTCTAAAGATTCTTTTTTAGATAAGCGTTTTAAAGGTACAATAAGCGAGATAAATCAAAATAGTAGTGAGGTTACTTTTAAGGATGTGCCAGAAGGCGTTTATGCTATTTCCTTAGTTCACGATGAAAATGGCAACGGTAAAATGGATAGTAATTTTCTTGGTATTCCAAGTGAAGACTATGGTTGTTCTAACAACGCTAGAAGCTTTATGGGACCACCAAAATGGGAAGATGCTAAATTTGAGGTAAAAGCTAGAGCAATAACACAAACTATAACACTATAATATCATGCAAAAATTAATACTACTAGTAATTATTTTGGTTTCAGGTTTTACAGCTGCACAAACCAATTACGAAAAAGGAATGCAAAAGGCTTTTGCCCTTTGGCAAGACAATAAAATGGATGACGCAGAAAATATGTTTGAACGTATTTCTAAAGCTGAAACTAAAGAATGGCTTCCTCATTATTATATCGCACAAATAAATAGTATAAAAAGCTGGAATATAAAAGATGAAGCTGTTTTGAGGGCGCAATTAGAAAAAGCGCAAGAACACATTAATAGCGCAATGGCTATTACTAGTAATAATCCTGAAATTTTAGTTATGCAAGCTCAAGTCTTAACCAATTGGGTTGCATTTGATGGGATGACCTACGGAATGAAATACTCAGGAAAAATAACAGAATTATACAACAAGGCTGAAAAAATAGCACCAAAAAATCCAAGAGTGGTATTTTGTAATTCGGATTGGGCAATGAATAGCGCTAAATATTTTGGACAAGACACTAAACCATATTGCGATGCATTAGAAAAATCTATTGAACTTTTTGCTACCTTTAAACCAGAAAGTAGTTTGCATCCAACTTGGGGAAAAGAGCGTGCAAAACAGGTTGTGAAAGGTTGTGAAGACTAGATTGTAATAAATAAATTATGAATAAATCAATTAAAACTATCAGTACTACATTTTTTGTGGGTTGCCTTATTTATGTTATTGGTAAACTATTGTCTGAACATGGATTTTATTATAAAACTACCAATGACTTTTTAATTGATTTTTCATTTTTTCAGCTTTATACGTTTGTTATTAGTTTTGTAAATACGAAGTATTTTAATTATATGAAAACACTTCAATTTCAGAGTTATGAAGTTATAAAACGAATTGTTTTCGGTATTCTCGGTGCAACAACAATTACTCTGTTTGTTATATTTATAATGCGTGCATTTATTACGGTTGGGATTTACAGTAAATCTTTTAGTCAGTTTATTGTTCATGACAGTTGGCAAGGCTATTCATTTGGATTGTGGGTTACCTTGAGTATCATATCAATTTTTTATTTTTCTTACTTCTATAACAGGTATCAAAAAAATAAAATTAAAGAACAAAAAGTCATTGCTGGGGCAGCAAGCGCCAAGTTTGATGCCTTAAAAAATCAGTTAGATCCACATTTTTTATTTAATAGTTTAAATGTATTAACCAGTTTAATTGAAGAAAATCCAAAAAATGCTCAAAAGTTTACGACCTCTTTATCTAAAGTCTATCGCTATGTTTTAGAACAGAAAAATAAAGATTTAATCACGGTAGATGAAGAATTAAAGTTCGCTAATACGTATATGTCGCTCTTAAAAATGCGATTTGAAGACAGTATCATTTTTGAAATACCTGACCATGCATCAAATCCAGAGAGCAAGGTCGTACCATTATCACTGCAGCTATTGCTGGAGAATGCTGTAAAACATAACATGGTGACTAGTAGTAAGCCTTTGCATATTAAAATTTATGAAAGTGGCGGCATGCTCATTGTTGAAAACAACCTTCAACCAAAGCAAATCGTCAAAAAGAGTAGTGGCGTTGGACTAGAGAACATCAAACAACGCTACGAATTATTATCAAATAAAACAGTATCAATCAATCAACAAGCAAACAGTTTTGCAGTCGCAATACCAATGCTTACAAAACAAGTATCAATCATGAGATCAATAGAACAAAAAACACAATTTGACGACAGGTATGTAAGAGCACGTAAGCGTGTAGAGGAAATGAAAGAGTTTTACTATAGCTTAATCTCTTACTGTATCGTCATCCCTTTTTTATTTTTCATCTGGTTTCGTTATACACCAAATACAATCCAATGGTTTTGGTTCCCAATGTTAGGTTGGGGAATGGGGTTAGCGTTTCATGCCTACAAAGTCTATGTCAATGATGGTGTATTAGGTAACGGATGGGAGAAACGTAAAATTGAAAAATTTATGCGTGAAGAGGAAGAACAAAGATGGAATTAAAAAATAGCAATTGTCATGGAAAACAATATAGAACCCTTGGGAAATAGTAATACTCAAAGAGCTTGGGAAAAAGAAGAAGCATATTTAAGAGCTCAGAAAAGAGTAAAAGCAATTGTTGGTTTCTATTGGCACTTGGCATCTTATGTGATTGTGAATCTATTTCTAATCATTATAATAACCTCTAGTGGTAAACCACTTTTTAGCTTAGGAACATTCTCTACAGCGTTATTTTGGGGAATAGGATTGGCATTTCACTTCATGGGCGTTTTTGGGCCTAGTTTTTTCTTCGGAAAACACTGGGAAGAACGTAAGATTAAGGAAATTATGGATAAGGATACAAACAATTGGGAATAATGGAAAACAATAGAAATTATCATAAAGAGCGCTACCAAATTGCAGCAAAACGCGTAAAACGAATTAAAGGTTTTTATACACATGCCTTAATTTACATAGTGGTTAATCTAGTCTTTGTTTATATCAATATTCAAAATTTAGAGGATGGGGAAAGCTATTTTCAATGGCGTAATTTTATTACATTTTCTTTTTGGGGAATAGGTTTATTATCACATGCTGGTTCTGTGTTTTTACCGAGCTTAATTTTTGGTAAAAATTGGGAGGAAAAGAAAGTTAAGGAATTTATGGATAAAGACATACAAGAGACTAAGCGCTACGAATAAATTTAATTAAAATTAAAATAATACACCCAATGAGTATCATAATCATAGAAGATGAGAAGCCTTCAGCGAGACGTTTACAGCGTATGCTAACAGTATTAGATATGGAAGCAGAAACGATGCTACATTCTGTTGAAGAATCTATAGCGTGGTTTCAAAATAATCATCATCCAGACTTGATTTTTCTCGACATTCAACTTAGTGATGGTTTGTCGTTTGAAATCTTTGAAACTGTTGATATTAAATCTGCAGTAATTTTCACGACAGCTTATGATGAATATGCCTTACAAGCTTTTAAGTTGAATAGTATTGATTACTTATTAAAACCAATAGATGAAGATGATTTAGCAATAGCGGTTTCGAAATATAATGAGCGTGTACCAAAACAACAGTCGGTTACTTTAGATTTTGATGATATTAAGAAGTTGTTGGTGAATCCTATTGAGCGGGAGTATAAAAAACGATTTTCAGTAAAGGTTGGTCAGCATTTAAAGTTGGTTAATATAGATGATATAGAATGTCTTTACAGTGAAAATAAAGGTACTTATGCGTTTACTTCGGAAGGTAGAAATTATCTTCTAGACACAACTTTAGAACAACTTGAGGACGAATTAGAACCACATAAATTTTTTAGAATTAGTAGAAAATTTTATGTCAATGTGAATGCTATAAAAGATATGGTAAGTTATACCAACTCAAGAATACAGATTAAGTTTAATACCTATAATGAGCAAGAGGTTATTGTAGCTAGAGAGCGCGTAAAAGATTTTAAAGAGTGGTTATCCTAAAAATAATCTTAGCTGGAGGATTAAAAGATATCGAAGATATTACCTAATGAATCTTCTAGTCCATCAAGTAATTCATCAGTATCAAATAGTAATCCATTAAAGCCAACTTCTAAGAAGATATCTGTTACTAATAATTGGCTAATAGAACCATCCCAATAACGGTATGCTCATAAAAATAAATAAAGGGACTGATACATAAAGTTTGTAAAGCAGTAAACTAGTCTTCAATTCTATTATCATCAAAAGCAGATGGTAATATATTTGGAATTAGTTTGGCGAATAATGGTAATAAAATAGCACCTCCAGGTAGCATGAAAATAGCCAAGCTTGGTATCGTTTTTAGGGTGTCAAGCAATTGAGCTTGCATTCGTTTTTGTTCCTCTTTACTGAGATCCGAATGTGTGGACTTTGAAATAAGCAACATTAAATCTTTACTTTGGCGCATTTCTTTAACCAATCGTTTACTATTACGTCTAATTAATTTGTTGACGAGTTGAGAAGAGTTTTCGTAAAAATTACTAATTGGATTAGACTGCTGAAATAGCAAAATTTGTTTTTTATGAGTGTTATGAAATTCAGATACAAAAATTATAGAGCTTTGAATATCAGAAAGCTCTAAATCTAAACGTTTCGTAAGGTTTTTAAGAAAACGATACTCTGCTCGTTCTAGAATTTCATCATTCCAAACAGACAAACATAACAAATCAATGAGGTATTTTTTTTCGTTGATATTGATGTTATAATCTATATCATATATTAAATCTTCCATGTCTACGTTGTCATCTTCTATAAGTGATGCTGACGCTTCAATGGTTTCTATAACTTCTTTATCATAGTCTGTAATCTTATTCTTAGAACTTAGTGATTTATATAATGTGCCAATAATAATTTGCTCTAGGTTGGCAGCATAAATAGTAATGTCTATTTGATTTTCTAAATACGCTTTAAACGTAAGTACATCTACAAAGAGTAATGAGTTGGTGATTGATTTATTAAAATTTCTAGTTAATAAATTATCATCAATTTGGATGCGATCATGAATAAGGCGCTCTAGCATTGCGCTCTCACTTTTTCCAATAACTAATTTATCCCATAGATTTAAATCAGATACTTCAAGATTTTTGTAAAAGTTTAATAAAGTAATAATAAACTCATTTGTCGTTACTGTTGGTGTGTTAAACAAATAGACATGATAAAAGGCAGTTATGAGATTCACCTTTGCTAATTCATCTTCAGAGTATTTATGAATTTGTGCTACACTCGTGGTACTTGAAACATTTACGCCATAGATGAAACCAAAAGATTTTAAAGCATCATAAAGCGTATCATAATTTTGATATGGTAGTTCATTCTTGGCAATTTGAGAACAAAACTTTTCAATCCAACCGCTAGTAGATGGGTTCATTTATAAGAGTTTAATATCTTGCAAAGGTACTTTTTTCTATGCACTCTAGTTGTCTTTTTTGTTTAGGAGAGCTATTTAATATAGATGTCTTGTATTTAATGTGTTATATGTCCTTTAGTGTTATTATTGGCACCATAGAGCCAATAATAAACGACTAAGGATTTAGCGCAGGGCAGGTGAATAAAAATCGTAAGAGTTAAATCTATGTGTTTGTAAGGTTGTCGCTGCTATTGCTTGTTGCGTATTTTGAGAGTAGTTTCTAATTGTATATTAAAACTTTAAGGAACGTTTAGTTTTCTATTTTTATAGTTCCTTCTTCTTCTTCTTCTTCTTCTTCTTCTTCTTCTTCTTCTTTAAGGGTTTTTATAGTCTTCAATTCTACTTCATTCATGTTTTTAGTTTTTATAGTGGCTAAACTAAGTGTTATTAATGCTTTAATAATATCAAAGCCGAGATGCAGGGATATATAGTTAAAAACTAAAAAGCACCAAACAAGAGTTTGGCGCTTTTTAGTATAAAAATTAGTTTTTTTATTACTATTAAACCAAATTTAAGGTGTGATTTGGTAAAATATGTAAAATTAGAAAAGTGACACATTAGTCGCTTTTCTATTCTATTAAGTTGTTTGATTATTGAATAATACCACCACAACTCACGCGACTTCCCGCAGCTCCAGATGGTTGAGATGTGAAATCATCTGTACCTTGATGTACAATTATAGCTTTACCTAAAATATCTTTCGTTTCATCTCCACAGCCAATACACCATTCATCAGTAATTTTTGTAATTGTACCATTTCCAGAGGCGTTGGCTTTGAAGTTACCAATATCACCTTTATGATAACCAGCTGCATCACCCCATTTTCCATGTGGAGTAGCTTTTGGGTTCCAGTGACCGCCAGAAGATTTTCCATCGCTAGATGAACAATCTGCTTTTTCATGAATATGAATAGCGTGTTCCCCTTCTGTTAATCCGCTTAATACAGCAATCATTGTCACAATACCTTTATCTTGCGTAAATACAACGTTTCCAGTAACACTACTTTCACTTTTGCTTTCTAAAGCCATCACCACTTTTTTGATGTCTACAGTGCTTGCAGGTACATCTTTTATTGTAGTTTCGGTTTCTACTTCTGTTGTATCTGTTGGAACTTCCTTCTTGTCAGACTTACAAGAAATACTCAGGCCTAAAGTTAAAATTGAAATGTATAGAATTGATTTTTTCATTGGTTTTGTTTTATATGTTAGTGACGTTGAAAGATACTCATTATTTAAAACGATAGAAAATTTTTAAACTTATTTTACCTATATGATATAAGTCATGTTTTTTGAATGCCAATGGCTGTAAATTTGATTTAAATTGTTTAGGTATGTGCAATTCATTAGTCCAAAAGTATAATGTGGCTGGACCACGTTATACAAGTTATCCAACTGTCCCGTACTGGGATAATTCATCATTTTCATTAAAAAAGTGGAGAAACTCATTGTCTATATCTTTCAATGAAAGTAATGCACTAGATGGCATAAGTATTTACATTCATTTACCATTTTGCGAAAGTTTATGCACGTTTTGTAGTAGTAATAAATGCATTACTAAAAGACATGAGGTAGAAGAACCGTATGTTAAAGCGGTTTTAAAAGAGTGGAGTTTATATTGCGAACTCCTAACTGGACGACCAAAAATTAAAGAACTCCATATTGGAGGAGGAACACCTACTTTTTTTTCTTCGGAAAATTTAGAACTACTCATCAAAGGCATCCTAAGAAAAGCTAATCTTGCAGACGATTACGAGTTTAGTTTTGAGGGCCATCCAAATAATACGACTCGAAAGCATTTACAAACGCTTTATGATTTAGGGTTTAAACGTGTGAGTTTTGGTGTTCAGGATTATAATGAAGCGGTTCAAAAAGCAATTCATCGTATACAGCCGTTTGAAAATGTAAAACAAGCTACTTTAGTCGCTAGAGAAATTGGTTACACTTCAATTGGTCACGATATTATTTTCGGATTGCCATTTCAAACCGAAGTTCATGTTGCTAAAACTATAGAACTTACTAAAGAATTAATGCCAGATCGCATCGCTTTTTACAGTTATGCTCACGTACCTTGGATTAAAGGAAACGGACAACGAGGTTATGATGAAACTAACTTGCCATCTGGAGACTCAAAACGAGCACAATATGAATTGGGAAAAGAATTATTAAGTGAAGCAGGTTACCATGAAGTAGGCATGGATCATTTTGCTCTAGAAACCGATAGTTTATATCAAGCGATAAGAACAAATAAATTGCACCGTAATTTTATGGGCTATACCGCTTCAAAAACGCAGGCAATGATTGGTTTAGGTGTTTCGTCAATTAGTGATAGTTGGTATGGGTTTTCTCAAAATGTTAAAAGCATTGACGACTACTATGATTTAATTGATCAAAATATCATTCCAGTTTATAGGGGGCATATTTTAAATTTGATGTGTAACTTTGAAACGAGTTGGAGTGAGGAGTCACTTTTTATCCCTGAGTTAAATGATATTGTTTTTAAACTCAGAGAAATGGAAACTGATGGTTTGATTGAATTCGAAAGAAATGGTGTTAAAATCACACAAAAAGGGCAACCTTATGTGAGGAATGTATGTATGGCTTTTGATGTCTTACTGGAACGCAAGCAACCACAGACAAGATTATTTTCAATGACTGTTTAATTCATTGTTAAATATTTTTATAGGGTATTGAAACCTTTTATATTAAAATATAAAACCTAAAAAACAATAGTATGAATAAGATAATAGTACCAATAGATTTTTCTCAATATTCTGAATATGCACTAGAAACAGCTGCTATTCTAGCTAAACGAAACAATGCAGACCTTTTAGTGTTGCATATGTTAGAACTCGATCAAGGAAGTTTGGTTAACTCTGGAGATGATCAAAACCAACAAATGGTTTTCTTTTTAAAACTTGCAGAGCAAAAGTTTGTAGATTATTTAGATAAAGATTTTCTTGAAGGTATCAGTGTAACGCCAATTGTAAAACATTTTAAAGTGTTTAGTGAAGTAGCAGAAGTCGCTAAAGAACATGATGCAGATATGATCGTTATGGGATCTCATGGTGCGAGTGGTTTATCAGAGATTTTTGTAGGGTCTAACACTGAGAAAGTAGTAAGATACTCAGAAATTCCAGTATTAGTTGTTAAGCAAAAGCCTGAAAAATTAGATTTTGATACGGTTACATTTGCTTCCGATTTCTCTAGTGAAATGGTAGCGCCCTACATTAAAGCGCGTAACTTATTTAGCAACTTAAAATTAATATATGTTAATGTTCCTGGAGAAGGATTTAAAAGTTCTTCTGAAATGGGAAAAACAGTAGCAAGTTTCCTTCAAACAGCAGATGGTAATCTAGACAGGTTAAATGATGTGCATTATACATCAGACTATACTATAGAAAAAGGAATTCTAAACGCATCTAGTCTATTAGGAGCAGATTTGATCGCAGTCCCAACACATGGAAGAAAAGGGTTAGCGCATTTCTTTTCAGGAAGTATATCTGAAGATGTTGCAAATCACGCAACATTACCAGTCATAACATTTAAAATTTAGTTTTAGTTGTTTACTAAAACGAAAAAGCTTGAGCATATTGCTCAAGCTTTTTGATTTTTGAAATGATCTTTAATGTCCTTAAAGACTGATGGCAAATTTTCGAACACCATTTTGTTTTCAAATCTTATGACTTTATAGCCTAAATTTTCAAGATATTTAGTTCTTTGATCATCATAATATTGAGCTTCAGGAGTATTATGAACCGTTCCATCCAATTCTATAATAAGCTTTTCTTGTGCGCAGTAAAAATCTACAATAAAATGACCTATGCTATGTTGCCTATTAAATCTGCGATTTTCAAATTGTCTAGATTTTATATGTTTCTATAGAAATGCTTCGGCAGGAGTTAAATTCTTTCTGAGCTCGCTTCTAAATTTTTTGAGGTGTTTTAGTGTATGTATTTTGTTGTTCTCTTTGATGAATTTATATTTATGTTTTTTTGTTTTCTGTTTAATCACTTTTGTATATTAAACCCTCCTGATTAAGCTAAGCTGAATCTGTCCTCCCTTCGAAAAAGAAGGGAGGAGCTAGATTGGTCTAAATATTAAATCAAAAGCTAAAGATTATAAGGTTAGCCGGCTCTCCTCTTTTTTTAAAGAGGAGAACGATTCAAAACTATGTTTTGAATCCAGAGGAGTTAACTGTCAAGAGTGAGTCTTCTACTATCTTAAAATTATATTTCGATCAATAAATTACTTAGTCTCTTCAGCTTCAATCTCAGTGCTTTCAGTTTCTCCATCTACGGGAGCATTTTCCTTTTTAAGGTGTTTATCTAAAAACTTTAGAATTCTACTATAAGATTCTATTTGGTTTTCTTTTTTTACGAATCCATGTCCTTCATCTTCAAATAAAACATATTCTACAGGAACGCCATTTTTTCTAACACCAGCAACAATCTCATCACTTTCTACTTGTAATACTCTAGGATCTTTAGCACCTTGTAAAACAATTAAGGGTTTTGTCACCTTATCAGTGTGAAACAATGGAGAAATACGTTTCAATCTAACAGAATCTGCCGAAAACGGATCACCTAACTCTAAGTAGAGCGATGTTCTCATTGATTCCCAATATGGTGGAATACTTTTTAATGTTCGCATCCAATTCGTCACACCAAATAAATTGACACCAACATCAAACGCTTCGGGAGTATAGGTGAGTGCTGCCATCGTCATATAACCACCATACGATCCTCCAATAATTCCTATTTTATCACCATCAATTTCAGTTTGCGACGCTAACCAGTTTTTGCCTTCAACACAATCTTGTAAATCTTTCTCTCCGTGGTTGAGATCATCCATTTTGTAGAATGTTTTTCCGTAGCCACTACTACCACGATTATTTACTGCTAAAACTGCGTAACCATGATTGACCATATACTGAACGAGTGAACTAAATCCTTGACGTGTTTGTCCTCCAGGACCACCATGAACCAAAACCATTGCTGGTACTTTGTTTTCTGCAGACGCTTGCTTAGGTAAGTAATAGATGGCTGGAATAACAGTGCTATCAAACGATTTATAGCGTACCACTTTTGCCGTGACTAAATCGTCAGCATTAATCTCATCATTCAAAACATTCGTGAGTTTGTGTTGTTCTTTCGTTTCTAAATTATAAGTGTATAAATCAGAAGGTGAATTTGAGCCTCCAACATACATACGCATCCATTTTTCGTCATCACTAAAGTTTACACTTGTGATGCTTTTGTCTCCAAAATCAGGTAATTCTATAGGTGTCATTGTTTTAGCGTCTAAAACATCAATGACGTTTTTACCATCATCATTAACATAAACCACCATATACTTTCCTTGTGATGTGAAACCAGCGCCGGAAATATCCCATGATTTTTCTTGAACTTTTTTCTTCTCTTTTGTATTTAAATTATAAGACATTAAATATGAAAATTCTCCACCGTCATCAGTAGTATAATAAAGAGTAGAATTATCTTTTGAAAAATCCTGAGCAGAATTAGCGTTCAGGCTTTCATTAATTTTAGTCATTTCTTTGGTCTCAACATTATATATAGATAGATCGCTATCATTTGTATTTAAAGATTTTGTTAAAGCAAAATGCTTTTCATCACCAGACATTCCAGAAAAACTAAGTCCACTTTCATCTTTATAAATCATTTTAGAAGAAAAATCATCAACAGACATTTTATAAACATCAAAATATCTAGAATCTCTTTTGTTTGATCCAAAATATAAATATTGGTCATCTTCAGACCAACCATAAAAACTGGATTTAGCACCCTCATTTGGAGTAACATCTTTGATGTTACCTTCTAAATCTCTAATATATAAATGGTTTATTTCGTCACCATTACCATCTGCACTTAAAAGCATTCTATTATCATTCGGAAAGTAAGATTCTGCAAATACTGAAGTGCTATCAGAGGTTGTAATTGCAGTCATTTCTCCGCCTTTAGTAGGAATAGTATATACATTATAGATTCCAGAACGATTACTAGAAACGAGTAGCTTACTGTTATCTGATGAAAAACTTCCACCGCCTACAGCTTCATTATCCATGAATTGTTCAATAGTGTATTGCTTTATTTCTCTTTGAGACCTTTTAGTATCTTTTTTGCAAGAGAACAATAGTGCTATAATTACTAATCCTAAAATTTTAGTTTTCATAATGATTGGATTTTTTAATTTTTGGTTTCAACGTAAACATATGCTATTCAAATTAATATTTGATTAGTAATTTTTTATGAGGCATTGAATACAATTTTGATGTGTATGTTTAGTTGCGTGGTTAAGCAACTAATTTAGTAAACAAAAGCGAACTAGAGAAAATTCCAGAGGAATTTTCCAAATAAGCACTTGCCAAAGCAATTAACTATACACCGTGTTATGTGACGTGTTATTTATTATTCTTTCAGTACAAATTCACTTAGCAGGTTTACAATCATATCATCATTATCTAGAATTGCTGTGAGTAGTGTCGCGTGAGTTCTATTTGGCACCTCTTTTGTAAATACACGAAGATTACCCACATCTGTCATTGCTGTAGCAAATCGTTCGTTCTGTTCTTTTCTCCAGGCATCGTCACCGTCAGCATAGATAAGTAAAATATTGTCTCGATTAGGTAATATATGAGGTTTTACGGAGGCTAGTATCCAACTTTTCGGGTCATTACCCCAAATTGTCTGGTAAATTGAATCCTTTTCAATGCGGTCTTTAGCTGTCTCTTCAACGTAAAGAAATGGACTTATAAGTACCGCACCAGTCAACTTAGAATCTTCTATTTCATGAATCTGTAGAAGAGAAGAATCAATTGCAAGGAGTGCAGCGAGGTAAGCTCCAGCGGAATGGCCGCCAACGTAGACCTTTTG
>JAWUWM010000042.1:0-8283 GCA_034111845.1 Psychroserpens sp.
TAGATGGTTTATCTGCTCAAGCTATTAAGAGTAGTGGTGCGGGAGATGTCGCTGCAGCTATTAAGAGTGTCCCGGGTGTCTCTGTAGAAGGCGGAAAATATGTCTATGTGCGTGGTTTAGGAGATCGTTATACGAAGTCTATATTAAACGGGATTGATATTCCTGGATTAGATCCAGATAGAAACTCCATACAAATGGATTTGTTTCCAACTAGTATTTTAGATAATGTCATTGTATTGAAGTCTGCGTCAGCAGAATATCCAGCAGATTTTACGGGAGGTATCGTCAATATCGTAACTAAAGATTTTCCTACTAAAGCTGAATATTCGTTGTCATTAGGCAGTAGTTACAATCCAGATATGCATTTTAATGAAAGTTATTTAACGTCTCAAGGGAGTTCTACAGATATCTTTGGATATGATGATGGGAGTAGAAATTTACCTATTAATAGATATCAACCTATTCCTTCTACAAGTGAGAATAGATTGTTACTAACAACACTTACCAATCGTTTTGAAAAAGAATTGGCTGCAAAGCAACAGATGAGTGGTATGGATTTTGACATGGGCTTTACCTTAGGAAATCAGTATGATATAGGTGATGATAAAATAGGATATCAAGCTTCGTTTTCATACAAAAACACAACGACATTTTTTGAAAACCGTATTGATGGTGCTTATATTAAAAACCCACAGAACACAGGAGATAATGAATTACTTGCAACATTGGATTCAAAAGGTTCTGAAGGGATTAATAATATCGTTTTAAATGGTATGGCAGGGATTGCTTATAAAACTGAAAAGTCTAAGTTTAAAGTTAATTTACTGCATGTTCAAAATGGAGAATCTACAGCAGGATATTTTGATCAGGTTATCTCACAAGATGGAACAGGTGGAGCATTAGAGCCTTTGACTAAAAACTCGATTACATATACTGAGCGTTCAATTACGAACTTATTGCTTACAGGTAAGCACCGATTAAATAGTATAGGTGATGAGAAAGCATTTAATTTTGAGTGGAAGTTGTCACCAACATTTTCTAAGGTAATGGACAAAGGTCATAGAATTACACCTTTACAACAGTCTGATGAAGGGAACTCTTTTTTATCACCTTCTGCATCAACGTTCCCGATACAATTATGGCGTAATCTTATAGAAGAATCATGGGCAGGAAAAGTAGATTTTGATAAAACTATCGATGTATTTAATAGACCAGCAAAAATCAAATTTGGTGGAGCCTATACTTATAAATTTAGAGATTTCAGTATTGATGATTATACGTTTAATATTAGAGGAAACCAGTCATTTATTGCAGACGGTAATGTAGATGATTTACTGGATAGTGACAACGTATGGGATCCAACCAGTGATACTGGAACCTACTTGATAAATATCGATACGTTTAACCCTATTGATGCTTATGAAGGTGAGCAGCATATTGGAGCTAATTATGTCTCTTTAGAATTTAATGTAAGTGAAAAACTTAAAACTGTTTTAGGATTAAGAACTGAGTTTTTTAAAACGTATTACACAGGTACTAGAGATAATAGTACTATCTTTTTTGATAGGGATTTAATTTTAGATGAATTTGATTTTTTTCCATCTGCTAATGTGATATACTCTGTAAATGATGACACTAATTTGAGAGCATCTTATTCTAGAACTACAGCAAGACCCTCATTTAAAGAAGCTTCTGTATCACAAATTTTTGATCCTATTACGAATAGATTGTTTATTGGTAATATAGACTTAGTACCAACTTATATTAATAATTTTGATGTGAGATATGAGCACTTTGGGGAGAATGGACAAATGTTTGCTGTAAGTGGCTTTTATAAAGGTTTTACAGATGCTATTGAGCAGCAATTCTTTATTAATGCCCCAACTCAGCTTACTGTTGGTAATCTTGGTGATGCAAATGTTATTGGAGCAGAGTTTGAAATGCGACAACGTTTAGGTTTTATTGCTGAAAGTTTAAACGACTTGAAGTTTAATGCTAATGTTTCGATTATAAGATCTCAACTTACAATGTCTGACGATGAGTTTCAAGGGCGACAAGCAAGCGCAAGAGATGGCGAGACGATTGATAAAGAAAGACAATTACAAGGTCAAGCCCCTTTTTTAATTAATTTTGGTCTAGATTATAATAATAAGGTTTTAGGGTTGCAGACTGGACTTTTCTTTAACGTACAAGGCAGAACCTTGGAGGTTGTGGGTATTAGAGAAGTGCCAGATGTGTATACAAAACCTTTTAATAGTTTAAACTTTACGTTGAATAAAACATTTGGAGCAGATAAAAATGCATCTATCGATTTAAAAGTATCTAATATTTTGGGAAGTTCGAGATTAAGCGAATTTGAGTCATTTGGTGCTCAAGATCAAATTTTTACTTTGAGAGATCCAGGAACCACTTTTTCTTTAGGATATACTTATAAATTCTAAACGAATAGTTTTGAATTAGTCAAAAAAAAAACCCAACTGAAAGGTTGGGGTTTTTTGATAGTATCTGTTTATTTAGTTACTTCTAGTTGCTAAATCAACTTTACCTGTCCATTCGCTTACGCTAGCTATTCTAGAATCTATGTAATCAACTTCTTTTAATTTGTTACCAGACCAGAATAACCATTTGCCAACTTTTTTATTGCTGACGTAGTTGCCAACAGTTATTTTGTTACCATCAAGATCATAACTAGTCCAAACCCCATGAAGTTGTCCTTCAGCATTGAACGTTCCCTGTTGTTCTATTGTTCCGTTGGCGTGGTAATACGTAGCAACTGTTAAGTCACCATCTTTATTAACCTCTACTTTTTTGTCTTCTTGAGCAAATGTTACCGTTAGGCTTAACATTACTATAATTGCGAATATCTTTTTCATAAATCTTAATTTGAGTTTTTAATACATCTTAATCCAAAGTTAATGAAAATTTTACAATTACCAAACATTTTCATAACGTTAAATTAACATTGTGTGTGTAATATGTTGTAAACAAACTATTTATACTATTATTAATTTAATTTTGAATCTTAATAATTAGATAATATTAGCGTTACAATAAGGATACGTTACTTTCCCATCTTTGTTAAAGTGTTTTATACACAATTAGAACTTCATATATTTTATTAGTTTTTGTCGACTAGAAGACTATGATCTCTAATGAGGCTGCTTTTAATAAAGCAGCCTTTTTTTATAAAAAAATTATCAAATCTTAATTATAAGGAAACATTCAGTTAACATTAGAATCGGTTATTTGCACCGACAAAAACTAATACTAATGAAATCTAAACTAACTCTAGCAATTTTGCTGTGTGTTTATAGTTATTCCTATTCTCAAGAAATTAGCGATACCTCTTTTGGTAAAGGCTTAATCAACTTCGTAGCTAAGGATAGTTCCTTTAGCATAAAGTTCGCTCCTCGTTTTCAAGTACGCTCCATATCCTTATGGGATCATGATGGTGATCAATATGGAAGTCCGGAATATAATTTTATAGTAAGACGTGCACGTTTGAAATTTGATGGCTTTGCATATAGTCCTAAGCTTAAATATAAAATTGAATTAGGATTGTCTAACAGAGATATTTCAGGAGCAAACCAATTCAATAGAAATACGCCTCGTTACATTTTAGACGCTGTTCTTATGTGGAACTTCGCTGATAATTGGGAGTTCTGGGCAGGACAAACTAAATTACCAGGTAACGTCGAGCGCGTTGTGTCTTCAGGTAATCTCCAATTAATTAACCGCTCTTTACTTAATAGTCGTTTTAATATTGACCGAGATTTAGGTGTTCAATTGCGTCATAAAAGTGATTTGGGAGGCGGATTTTTAATGCGTCAAAAATTATCAATATCACAAGGAGAAGGCCGAAATGTTACTGAAGGAAATGAAGGTGGTTTGCAATATACTGCAAGAGTTGAGTTTTTACCATTTGGAAAGTTTATATCTAAAGGCGATTACAGTCAATCTGATTTAAAGCGTGAAAGTAAACCAAAACTAATGGTTGGGTTTACTTATAATTTAAATGAAGATGCAGTTAGAGTACGAGGGTTTGCTGGCGACTACATGTTTAGATCAGATGAAACGTTGTATGAAACAAATCAAACTACCATTTTTGCAGATGCCATGTTTAAATATAACGGTTTTTCTTTTATGGGAGAATATGCTAAAAGAACTGCAGAAGACCCGGTTGCCATTGATATAGATGGCACAACTACGGGAGATATTGTGTTAACAGGTAGTGCTTTGAACTTACAAGCGGGTTATTTATTTACAAGTAATTACGAAGTTGTTGGACGTTTTACGACTGTAGATTACGAATCTATTACAGAAAGGCTTCCAACAGTTCAATACACTTTGGGTGCTTCAAAATATATTGTTGGTCACAAATTAAAAGTTCAATCTGATTTAAGTTATACGAGTTTAGATGGCAATGCCGATAGCATAAGATTTAGACTAGGATTTGATTTTCACTTTTAACCTTGAAAACATAACAATTAGGTAACACACTAGAGCGAAACTCTAAAGATATTTGCACACCTTTTTAAATTAAAAAATTATGGATAATATTTATTTATATATGATTATCGCACTAGCCATATTAGCAATAGCTGATTTGGTTGTAGGTGTAAGTAATGATGCAGTAAATTTTTTAAACTCTGCAATAGGTTCTAAAGCTATTTCTTTTAGAACAATTATGATTGTTGCGAGTGCTGGTGTAGCAGTTGGTGCTGTATTTTCGAGCGGTATGATGGAGGTTGCCCGAAAAGGTATTTTTAATCCTGGAGAATTCATGTTTAATGAAATTATGATCATTTTCATGGCAGTAATGATTACTGATATTCTGTTGTTAGATTTTTTCAATTCAATAGGGATGCCGACATCAACTACAGTATCTATAGTATTTGAATTATTAGGTGCTGCAGTTGCAATTGCTTTAATTAAAATTGGTAATGATGGCGGGAATTTTGAGGATATTGTTGGTTATATAAACACCTCTAAAGCCACTCAGATTATATTTGGGATACTGCTGTCGGTCGTCGTCGCCTTCTCTATAGGCGCATTGGTGCAGTGGTTTTCTAGATTACTGCTCTCCTATAATTTTGAAAAAAAGGCAGCGTGGGTTGGTGCTTTGTTTGGTGGTATGGCGATAACTGCAATTAGTTATTTTATCTTCATGAAAGGTTTAAAAGGGACAGCTTATGCAGGTCAATCTTTTGATATTCTAGGTGGAGGTACCATGAAAGATTTCTTAGAACATCAAGTGCTTTATATTATTGTGGTAAGCTTAGCTTTTTGGTCATTTTTCTCTTATGCATTAATCGCATTTTTTAAGACTAACATCTATAAACTAATTATCATTATTGGAACTTTTGCTTTGGCCTTAGCTTTTGCTGGTAATGATTTGGTAAACTTTATTGGTGTGCCTATCGCCGCATATAATGCTTTTGAACAATGGACGCTTTCTGGATTGCCCGCTACGGAGTTTCCAATGGATGTTTTAGCAGAAAAGGTTCCCACAAATAATTTACTGCTATTTGGAGCAGGTATGATTATGGTACTAACGTTATGGTTTTCTACAAAAGCAAAAAATGTAGTTAAAACGTCTTTAGATTTATCTAGTCAAGGAGCCACAAAAGAACGTTTTGAACCTAATTTTTTATCTCGGGGATTTGTAAGAGTAGCAGTAGGTTTATCTCAATTTTCAGCTTATGTTTTACCGAAGACTTGGCAAGCAGTAATTGAAAAACAATTTGAAGCTCCTGTTATTTTATTACCAAAAGACAAAAAATATGAGTTACCTGCATTTGATATGGTCAGAGCTGCGGTAAACTTAATGGTTGCTGCTGTTTTAATCTCTATTGCAACATCATATAAATTACCATTGTCAACAACGTATGTGACATTTATGGTAGCAATGGGTAGTTCTTTGGCTGATAGAGCTTGGGGAGCAGAAAGTGCTGTTTACAGAGTTGCTGGAGTTATTAATGTTATTGGAGGTTGGTTCTTTACAGCATTTAGTGCGTTTTCAGCAGCTGCCTTAGTCGCTTATCTATTGAACTTAAATTTAAATGTGATGTTCCCAATTTTATTGGTAACCGCTTTTGGACTATTAATTAGAAGTTCTTTAGCACATAATAAAAAAGCTAAAGAATCTAAAGCAGAAGATAGTTTAACTAAAGCAGAAAGTAGCTCAGTACAAGGTGTTATTCAAGAAAGTGCTGCAAATATTGCTAATGTTGTAAAACGTGGTAATAAAATTTATACCAATGCTATTAAAGGTTTAGCAACACAAGACTTGGCTTTATTGAAAAAGAATAAAAAGCAAGTCGTTAAACTTTCAGATGAAATTGATGAGTTGCGTGATAATATCTTTTATTTCATCAAAAACCTTGATGAATCTAGTGTAGGGGCAAGTGATTTTTATATTAATATTCTTGGTTATCTTCAGGATATGACGCAATCATTAGAATATATTTCTAAGGTGAGTCATAAACATGTTAACAATAATCATAATAAATTAAAGTTCTCTCAAATAAAGGAATTAAAGGAAGTGGATGATAAAATGGAATTATTGTTTAATAATATCCAAGCGGCTTTTGACTCGAGATCTTTTGAGAAAATTGGAGCTATTTTAAATGATAAGTCTGACGTGTATAACTTGGTTAAGGAAAAAATAAAAAAACAA
This sequence comes from Psychroserpens sp., assembly GCA_034111845.1. Classification (GTDB taxonomy): domain Bacteria; phylum Bacteroidota; class Bacteroidia; order Flavobacteriales; family Flavobacteriaceae; genus Psychroserpens. The sequence goes on from JAWUWM010000042.1 coordinate 6,680, forward strand.
GTAGCACGAACGCGTACAGAAGAATCTAGTCCAAAGAATACCACATTGTATTTTAGTTTATTATTAGAAACAAAAGACTTGTTAAACGCAACAATGAATCTATTAGAAGAGTATCATAACTCCCACGATGGTTCTGTAGAGCCAGCTAAAGTTATAGAAAATGAAGAGTAGAATACTCAATTTATGATATACGAAAAAAGACCATCTAACTTTAAGATGGTCTTTTTTTATGATTGCACAGCGTGTTACTCACCAATTTTTCCAATTTCATCTAAGCCTTCAAAAGTAGCTTTCTTTGCTTCGTATTTTGCGATATCTACAACATAAGTTTTTGAGATAGAATCGTGCCACCCTTTGCCATCTTCTCCAAAAAAAGAAAATTGTTCAAAGGGGATCAATCGACATAACGAGCGCACCAAAATCTCATTAAATGTAGGTTCTGAGCCATCATATAAGACTACTTTAGTTTTTGTAATGTATTTACCTAAAGTTCTTCCTTTTGTTAACGTTTCCAATGGTGTATAATAAATGAGCCATAAAAAATAGCCAAAAACATAATCAATAACTACGTTATCATTTAATATGAGTGCTTCATAAATTGTATAACTTCCAGTCAGTTCAGAAATTATACCAATGGCAACACCAGTGAGACCTCCAATGATTAAGACTCCAATATAATCGATTATAAAATTTGCAAATCTAATACCTTTAGATGCTAAGACGTCTGGAGTTACTGTATACTTAATTTGGTTCATAGGTTTGTTTTAGGTTAGTAAATTTTAAATATAATAGGAACTCATCTTGATTTTTGTTTTAAACTGATAAATTTTGATTTTGTGCCACAATGAAGTTGCTTTTTATAAATTTGTTAGCACTACGGTTATAAAAAATAAAGTTGATGTATCGATTAATTTCAAATAGTTTAATTTAGTATTCAATGTCTTAAGTTATGAAGTATTTGTGTATAGTCATACTCACATTATTTAGTTTTCAGATTATAATTGCCCAAGAATTAACTGGACAGCAGTTATTAGAAAAAGCAATTATATATCACGATCCTGGAAATAATTGGTCAACGTTTACTGGCGAACTTTTTGTCACTATGGAAACACCTAACAAACCAAAACGGGAGCGTAAAATTAGTATCAATTTACCTTCGGAATTTTTCTACGTCCAGGCCAAACGCGATACAATAACAACAGCATATACCCTAGATAAGAACAAATGTTCCATCACATTAAATGGAGCAGTTGATATTTCCGAAGCACAGATTAAAACCTATAATTTGAGTTGTGAACGCGCCAATATGTATAAAAACTACTATACGTATCTCTATGGATTGCCAATGAAATTAAAAGATGAAGGCTCCATAATACATGAGATAGTTGAGCGTAAAACCTTTAGAGGAAAAGAATATTTAGTATTAAAAGTAAGTTATGAAGACACTATAGGAAGTGATATTTGGTATTTCTATTTTGACCCTAAGACATACGCCATGGACATCTATCAATTTTTTAAAACAGATGCTAAAGGGCTATTAAAACCTAATACAGGAGAATACATACTTCTTACAGATACTGTCATTGTTAATGCTATTAAAATAC
>JAWUWM010000043.1:0-102210 GCA_034111845.1 Psychroserpens sp.
CCTTTTTCAGTGACCGTAAATTGCTCACCAACGTCTTTATCCATCTATATTTTTGAATTCTCATAAGAATCAGGAACCATCATCGCCATGATTACCGCTTTAGGGTTTTCTGACACATAGGCGTTTGGAGCCATAGATGTAAACAAGGTTAAATCCACATACATTTCAATCTTTTGCTCCATGAGTTCAATCATTCGAGCCATTCCTTCTTGGTCGTCTCCTGTATTTCCTGCGTTTGAAGTAACGTCTTGTGCATTCATCTGAACTACAATAATTAGTACTAAAAGAGAAAGTATTATTTTTTTCATAATACGTTTATTTAAGTTAAAAATATAATACAGCTACATTATACAAGGTATAAATCATCATTGTTACTAACTGAATAGCATAAAGTAGACCATGTTTTATAGCAAGCTCATTTCCGAAGAAAAAAGCATGTATTGTTTATCCAAATAAAAGACTACCTTTGCAACTTGAAAAATCCACGGGCTGGATTTGTATAAATTCCTCAGAGTGAGGATGTGTTACTTAGAAGTTTAAGTGTTTAGTATGTCGATTCGCTTCTTTTGTAACACCCAAAGAACATAATCGAATACAACACAAACAGAATGAGCACATTCCAAGAACTCGGTCTTAATGAAGACCTTTTACATGCAATTACCGATTTAGGATTTGAAAACCCTAGTGATGTACAAGCAAAAGCAATCCCAATTTTATTAGAAGAAGATACAGATCTTGTGGCCTTAGCGCAAACAGGAACTGGAAAAACTGCAGCATTTGGTTTTCCAATGCTAGAAAAAATTAATGTTGAAAGTCGCACGACTCAAGGATTAATTTTATCACCTACACGTGAACTATGTTTGCAAATCACCAACGAAATGAAACTATACGGTAAATACTGTAAAGGTTTAAATGTTGTTGCAATTTATGGTGGAGCTAGTATTCAAGATCAAGCAAGAGCTGTAAAACGTGGTGCACAGATTATTGTTGCTACTCCTGGTCGTATGAAAGATATGATCAAAAGGAATATGGTAGACATCTCTAAAATTGAATATGCAGTTTTAGATGAAGCAGATGAAATGCTAAACATGGGATTCTATGAGGATATTACCGATATCCTATCACATACACCTAAGGATAAAAACACATGGTTATTTTCTGCAACGATGCCAAAAGAGGTCTCTAGAATTGCAAAAGATTTCATGAATAGTCCAGTTGAAATTACAGTTGGAAACAAAAACGAAAGTACCAGTCAAGTATCTCACGAATACTATTTAGTAAACGCAAGAGATCGTTACCAAGCTTTAAAACGTTTGTGTGATGCTAATCCAGATATATTTTCTGTGATCTTTTGTCGTACGAAACGCGATACTCAAAAAGTTGCCGAAACTTTAGTCGAAGATGGTTATAGCGCAGGTGCTTTACATGGAGATTTAAGTCAGAACCAACGTGATTTAGTGATGAAATCGTTTAGAAACAAACAAATACAAATGTTAGTTGCTACAGATGTAGCTGCTCGTGGTATTGATGTTGACGATATTACACACGTAATTAATTACCAATTACCTGACGAGCCAGAAATTTACACACACCGTTCTGGACGTACAGGACGTGCTGGCAAAACCGGTATTTCTATGGTGATTGTTTCTAAAAGTGAAGTTCGTAAAATCAAAGGTATTGAGCGTATTATTAAGAAAGAATTTGAGAAAAAAGATATTCCTGATGGCATGGATATTTGCGAAGTACAATTAATGTCTCTTGCAAATAAGATTCACAATACAGAGATTAACAACGAGATTGACAAGCACTTAACTAGTATAAACGAGTTATTTGAAGATACCGATAAAGATGAATTGATTAAAAAATTCTTTTCTGTTGAGTTTACACGTTTCTATAATTACTACCAAAAATCTAAAAAACTGAATGCACCGAGCTCTTCTAGAGATTCTGAAGGAGGCGATTCTGGCGGACGAGGTTATGGAGGAAGTAAAAACGAATCACGTTACTTCATTAATGTTGGACAAAAAGATGGCTACGATTGGATGAAGCTAAAAGATTTCTTAAAAGATGTCTTAGATTTAGGTCGCGATGATGTCTTTAAAGTAGATGTTAAAGAAAGTTTTTCTTTCTTTAACACTGAAAAAGAAAGTCAAGAGAAGGTACTAGCTTTTTTTACCGATTATAAGCATGACGGACGCTTTGTTAACGTAGAAGTTAGTGAAGACAGAGGTGGTGGCGGTAGAAGTCGTGGTGGCGGACGCTCTGGCGGTGGACGTCGTGATGGCGGTTCTGGCGGCGGAAATCGAAGACGTAATGATGACAAACGCTCATCAGGAAGACGCAGTGATTCTGGTTCTGGAAACAGAAGTGACAGACGCTCATCTGAAGGTTCTGGTGGAAGACGAAGTGAATCTGGAGGAGGCGATAGACGTTCTAGCTCTAGCGATGGCGGATCTAGGAGCGACAGAAGACCTTCTGGAGGAGGAGACTCTAGACGGTCAGAAAGCTCTTCAAGTTCTTCGGGAGCTGACAGACCAAGACGTTCTAGACGTAGAGATTAACTACAAGACTCAACTATTAAATAAAAAAAGTCTCGCAACACTGTTGCGAGGCTTTTTTATGTATTTAGATATATCCAAGAGGTATGTTTTTGATTTTTATTAGAACTATTTAGGCATAAAAAACACTATAGCAACCAACCCACAGAAGGGATATTCAACGTTCTGGAAGCACTCTATATACTAGAACGATTGCAACAGACAAAGAGAACCACGTCATAAAAGCTAATAAACATTGAACTACCACTTTAGAGAAAAATGGCCACGATAGATAACATCTAAACTTGGTATTTTCACCAAGAACCAATAATCGGAAAAGGGTATTTCTTAACCTTAAAAAGTGCAGTACCAGCCTATAGAAACAGGATTAAATTCTGCTAACAACTTACCATAGCGATCAAAAATTAGGATTTCCAGATCTGGCTCATAGATTGATAATTTAATTTGTCAATGAGAGTTAAAAGTATTTCTATTAAGCGTAAAATATTTTGGATAATCTAAGAGATATACTTCTCTAATAATTGCACAACATCCATATCTATCTCAGGCGGGTTTGATTGAATCACAGTAAAGTTTTTACTACAGCACAGCCTTGATCAGGATTATTTAAATCCATTCTTGTCATTTCAACAGAATAGACTCCAATATCAGTAACCGTGATAGTTTTGGTTGTTGCACCTGTAGACCAATTATAATGTAATACCTGCATTTGTTCAAAAACACCAATTATCAGTTTTTATTTGGGCGAAGACAACAGAAGATATGAGACCTACTAAGATAAGTAAAAGTTTCTTGCAGATATAAGAATGAGGTTTAAAAATGAGGTTTAAAAATTCACAAATCCCAGCTTACAATTTCCTGTTTTTTGTGCAATCACGTCAAATTTTAACTCAAATCTAAACTATAAAGAAGTAAGCTAAAAAATAAATCGCGTGTTAATTTTTAGTCAAATTTACTACAAGAACACAATGGTATGCAATTTGTTTAGTATTTTTAACATATCAAATAATAACATGAAACACATCATCACCTTTTTCTTATTTATTTCTATAACTATGTTTGGTTTCGCACAAGATGTTGAGACCTCTGTACTAGGAACTATTATAGATTTATCGACAGATAAGCCAATTGATCGTGTCAATATTGTAAACCTTAATCAAGTTATTGGAACATCATCTGATGATAACGGTAATTTTGAAATTGTAGCAAAACTAAATGATACCTTGCATTTATCTTACTTAGGTTACAAATCTATAAAAGTAAGGGTGACTAATGACTGGCTTAAGTTTGGTGAAACTAAAATTGGAATGACAGAACTAGCATTAGCTCTAGAAGAAGTCGTTGTAAACCAACTAAAACTGACAGGCTACTTAGCAATTGACGTTATGCAAGTCCCTATAAAATCAAATTATCGTTACAGTATTTCTGGACTATCAAATAAAGGTTATGAAGCAGGGAATAAACGCCCTAACGCAGTCAATAAAGTTTTAGGTGCAATTTTTAATCCTGCCGATTTCTTGAATAATATCTTCGGAAAAAAGGCAAATGAGATGCGTAAGCTAAAAAAAATGAAAAAGGATGATGAGATTAGAAATCTACTCGCCTCTCGTTTTGATAGAGAAATGTTAACGGTTTTATTGCAAGTGGATAAATTTGATCTCGATGAAATTGTTAATCAATGTAACTATTCTAGAGACTTTATCAACGCTGCTAATGACCTTCAAATGCTTGATGCGATTAGCGAATGCTATGAAGAATATAAAATTCTAAGCAGAAATAAATCAAATAGATTTTAACGATGACCTTGGGTAACTTTCAATTTTTAATACCCTACTATTTGCGCTCATAAAAGCGCTCAATAACTTGTTTATAGCTTTTTATTGTTTTCTTACACCAATCCAAACGTTTTTCAAGTTTCTCTTCTTCGGAAAGCTGCCAAACCACATCACTCGCTTTTAATTTAGTGGTAACGTCCTGAAGAATAATTGCAGCAGATACCGAAATATTTAAACTTTCAGTAAAACCAACCATTGGGATTTTCAAGAAGCCATCTGCTTCATCAATAACATCTTGAGACAAACCTTCTGTCTCTCTTCCGAAGAAAAAACACGATTTTTTAGTAATATCAAATTCTGATAAAACACTATCTTTTTCGTGGGGTGTTGTCGCAATAATTTGATACCCTTTATCTTTTAAATCTGTTAGTGCAGTTGTTACAGAATTATAACGATTTAGATCCACCCATTTTTGAGCTCCCATAGCAATCTCACTATCAATAGCCTTAGAGTTTTGTTCTTCTATAATATGTAACTCTTGAATTCCAAAAACATCACAACTCCGCATAACCGCACTTGTGTTATGAAGTTGATATACGTCTTCTGTAGCCACGGTAAAATGCCTAGTGCGCTGGGATAATATCTTAACGAATTTTTCTTTACGATGCGCTGTTAAAAAAGTCTCAAGATGTTGTAAAAGTTGAATATCAATCATTAAAAACTATTATATTTATGAAAATAAATAAACGCTATGAGACTACGAAATCTAAAATCTATTTTTTTATTCTTTTGTATAAGTCATCTCAATATTTATGCCCATGATAGCATAGATATCAGCATAAAGGACACCATATCCTTTAGTGAAGAAAACTCACAAAAAGTTATTGAATTTGGTCAGCTAATTGATGCTTCTATTCATAATAGCGATGCAGATACCTTTATTTCTAAATTGAATAAGAACAAATTCTTTGATCGTGTTCTATTTGATTATCCTGCAATAGATCGCGAAGATGATTTTATTAAAGGCTACTTAAAAGGAATGAATAACGCCTTAAAATCATTTCCAAATGAAATCATTGCCGATGTGCAAAATGGCGCTTATTATGATTTTATCAATTATAGATATGATATTGAAGCACAAACGTATTATGCGTTATTTAGATTTTATTCTCCAAATTCTGGAATGAATTATCACGATTATAGGATTACTAAAGTCAATGATGAGCTTCAATTCTCAGATATGTATATTTATTTAACTGGTGAACATTTCGCCAACACCATTGGCAGGCTAATGAAATACACAATTCCTAAGGAATTGATTAAAGACAACCAAGAAACATCAAATAATACAGAATCTAAAATTCTTTTTAAAGCTATTTTATATAATAAAGAAGGTGACTATGAAAAAGCATATAAGCTTATAAATAGCATAAAGTCTGATCTTTCTAAAGAAAAATTTCTTCTCATATTTAAAACTTTAATTGCAGCTCAAGTAGATGATAATGAATATTTAAAATCTCTGGAAGACTTAATTTCTACATTTCCAAACGACCAAACCATTGCACTCAACAGAATAGATTATCACCTCTACAAAGAAGACTATATTGAAGCAATACAAGTCATCAATCAACTTCAAAATGAAACTGAAGATGATTTTCTAAACTTTCTAAAAGCAGGTATAGCATTTGAAGATAAAAATTATGATTTAGCCCTTAATTTATATCAATATACTACAGATAACTACCCCGACTTTTTTGAAGGTCAAGCAGGCTATCTTAGTACTTTAGTCGTAATGGAAAATTACACAGAATGCACCACCTATCTTGACAGCTTAATTAGTGAAGGTTATGATAAAGAAGGACTCGTAGTATATATTGAAGAAGATGATGAGTTTGGAAATAATATTTTAAGAGGGTATTCGATTTCTCAAGAATTTAAAAATTGGAAAAAATTATAAAATGAAACACCTAGTCGTATTAACTGGCGCAGGAATAAGTGCCGAAAGTGGAATAAATACATTTAGAGATGCTGACGGGCTCTGGGAAGGTCATGATGTTATGGAAGTAGCAACGCCTCAAGGCTTTGAAAAAAATCCTGAGCTTGTATTAGACTTTTATAATCAGCGACGTAAACAATTACATGAGGTAAAACCTAATACAGCACATTTTGATTTAGCGTATTTAGAGAAAATTTATGAGGTAACAATTATCACACAAAATGTTGATGATTTACATGAACGCGCTGGCAGCAGCAATGTCATTCACTTACATGGTGAGCTACTTAAGGTGAGAAGCACAAAAAATGATACTGATGTGACCTCATGGACTGGTGACCTAAATTTAGGTGATACTTGTAAAAAAGGCCATCAACTAAGACCACATATCGTTTGGTTTGGAGAAGATGTCCCAATGATAGAAAAATCAGTAAATATTTGCGAAACTGCAGATCTGTTATTGATTATAGGTACATCAATGCAAGTCTACCCTGCTGCTAGTTTAATGAATTATGTACCTGTCAAAACTCCTGTTTATTTTATAGATCCAAAACCAGCAATTGAGAGCACTAAACATATTACCGTTATAGCAGATACCGCTACTAACGGGATGACATCTTTTATAGAATTATTAAAATAATTTTAATAATAAGCGCTATTAAAAACACACATAAACTAATCATCAATTGAGAGGTTAAAAAATTCATTTACTTGTTTACCAAATACTTCAGAAAGCTTCAACGCCAAAACCGTTGATGGGACATATCTATTAGCTTCTATAGAGTTTATAGTTTGTCGAGACACGCCTATTTTCTTAGCTAGATCGTCTTGTGTTAAACTCAAGATAGCACGTTCTACTTTTATTGTGTTTTCCATTACCTGTAACGTTTTAAGTTATGATAAATCATAAGTTGTATCATCAACATGAATAATAACACTTGAAAATCTCCTAAATCTTTAAACGCTTCTCCTCCAGAGTGTACCGCATTTGAAACACCAAACTCTACGTAAGGCATTACCAAAGCATAAATAACTCCAATAACAAAAGCAATAGCATAGGATTGTGCTCTTAAACCAATGGTCATTTCATCTTCAACTTTATCTTTAGATACAGACATGATTAGCATACCTACTAAAAGTGTTTTTTGCAATAATTGTTTTAGCCATTCTGTTTCGCCTTCCATTGCAAAAGCTCTTGCGAACATTCCAACTATTGAGAGCAACACAATAGCAATTCCTATAGACATAAAACGATGTGACAACCTAAAGTTGGTGATCTTTTTAAATCGTCTACGCTCACAATTAATATTTTTTTCTAAACTCATAATTGACAAGTATCTTTTATATTAAGTAAAACAATTTTTACTATATGACAAATATACTTTACATTTTGAATTACACAAATTTAATTGAATACTTTATTTTTTCAAATTAAAAATGATATAGAATTAAAATTGGAAAATAATGTAGATACTGTTAACTAAAAACATCCAATAATGCTGGCTCTAAGTGATGAAATTCAAAATTAAAGCCTAACTTTTCAATTTTTATAGCACTCACGCGTTGACTTTCAAAAAGTATCATATGCATCTCTCCTAAAGCGAGCTTCATCACAAATTTTGGAATATTTGGCAAAATAAGTGGTTTTCCGAGTGTTTTTGCCACCGTTTTGGTTAATTCTTTATTAGAAACCGGATTTGGTGCAACACCATTATACACGCCTTCCAAATTATTGGTAACAGCAAAAACGAATAATCGTGCTAAATCTTTAATATGAATCCAAGACTGCCATTGCTCTCCACTTCCAAAAGCTGCCCCTACTCCAAAACGAATTGGTTTTGCGATTTCGGGCAATGCGCCTCCTTTATCTGAAAGCACTAAACCTATCCTGATTTTTGCGACCTTAATTCCTGCAAATGCAAATTCATCAACAGCTGCCTCCCACTGCTCTACAACTTGTCCTAAAAAAGAGCTTGAAACGTCGCGTTCGCGTTCTTCGTAGTAATTAGTGAGTGAATGTGGGTAGATCCCTATAGCACTTGCCGAAACAATATGTGCAACTGGGAAGTTATTAGCTTTAATTGTATTTAAGAGTAATTGAGCTGTTTCAGTTCTACTCGTAATCACTTCTTCTTTATAACTATCTGTCCAGCGTTTTGCTATAGACGCGCCAACGAGGTTGATAATCGTATGAACACCTTCAAAACAAGATGTATCTATTTCTTTAGTATCTGGGTTCCAATAAAATCCTTTGAAGTTTTCTTTAGTACTGAGCTTAGCTTTTGAAGTTGTGAGATAATGAACGTTGAAATTTTGATCATGACAAACTTTAACAATTTCCTGACCAATTAAACCCGTTGCACCTGTAATTAAAACTGTCTTCATAATGAACTCAAATTGACTTTCTTATTTTCTAAAACCTACTTTATGTAAATTTAGGAATGACTCTATTTTCAATAGCAAATTTACGATATGTACTTACTAAGCCCTTGGGCTTTAATAAGGCTTTAACGTTTAACTGCTCTTAGCATGTGTCGTTTTCCAGGAGGCCCTTCTAGACGCTCTACTTCAAAACCTAAAGCAATGAGTGTACGACGAACTTTACCAATAGCAGCATAGGTTGTTAGCACTCCGTTTTGTTTTAATGCCTTGTGCATAATCTTAAAAATGTCTTCGGTCCAAAGCTCTGGTTGTACTCGAGCTCCAAAAGCATCAAAATAAATGACATCAAACTGATTTTCTGCGGAAATATCTTTAAAATACTGTTGTTGCTTTTTCAGTTTAAATACGTCAGAAATTTGATGTACTTCCTCCCAAGAACAGTTGTGAAGTTGATTTAATGTTTCGGAAGACACCTTTAATTCTGAAGCATAATTAAGTTGCGCTAACTCTTCCGAAGAAATAGGAAACGCTTCTACACCAACATAATTAATGGGTTGGTTTAATTCTTCGGCCTTTAATTGTGTAAGTAGCGTATTTAAACCTGTACCGAAGCCAATCTCTAAAATAGAAATTTCAGATTTTTGTTGCGCTAACATTTCCGAAGAATAAAAAAGCAAACCATGTTTTAAATAGACATGATTTGCTTCTTGTATGGCACCATGAACAGAGTGGTATTGCTCATTCCAATCTTCTATTTGAATGGTTTTTGAGCCATCTGCGGTGGTGATTATTTTTCGTTGCATGCCAATTTAATTAATCAGTAGTTTTTTGATTTTAGGTATCGATCGTCTGCAGAAATTAAAGTGTCTTGAGAAAAAATGTCGCGCTGTACCTCAATAAATTTTGTTGAAAAATGCTTAAAATTATAACTATGGACTTTAGTGTCTGACAACTCAATTGAGTGACTCTCTAAGAACGTTTCTGGAAATTCTATCGTTAGTTCATTACCTGCCTCAATATCTGCCTTTAGCTGCATATTACAGGCATACAAACCTTTCATAAGGGATGACATTTCAGAAGACTGATAGACATTGTAAGTTTTGGCACCATCAGCTATGATTACTTTAAGCTCAACTTTTTCTGAAGCGTTAGAATCTAAAAATAAACAAAAAAAAAGGCTTCCAAAAAACAACTTCATTACTCTTCTTTTAAAAGCACACCATCTGCCTCAAAAGACAACGTTTTCTTTGGCTCAGTAATTTTAGCAATCTCTTCTGCTGTTGCTCCACCATCTTCTGCATAATGACGTTGCTCTTCTACTGGAACTTCATTAACATAGGCTTTACCATTAATAATAACCTCTTTTCCAGAGATGTCTTTAGGCATGAAAAAACCGTAGTCTTTAAATTTGACCATCACTTGTTCTCCATTAGGTAAATCTAATTTCATCCAGCAACCTTTTGCTTGACAAACTTCTTCAACTTTAGCAATCATTTTTGCATCAATCGTATCACCAACCTTCATATTTGAATAATCAACAGCCATTCGTTTTGCAGAAATCGCATCTGATGCCATAATTTTTTTACCAAATGATGCATACTTAATATCTTGAAATGCTGCTTGTGCTTCAGTCGCTACCGCAGCTAAATCTTCGTTTACTTGTTTATCTTCTTTGCAAGACACGAGCACTAGAACTGCAAATACTATGATTAAGAGATGTTTCATTTTTTTAAATTATTTTGATTTCTGGATATCAAAGTTACATTTTTTTTAGAAAACATTATGTTTTATAACCCACGTTAAATGTGTATTTTCGCAAACAAACAACTACACCATAATGTCAAATAAATATACTAGTAATTTACATATAGAAAAAGCTAAAACATCAAAAATTAATAATGTTGACTTTGACAATTTAAACTTTGGAAAAACATTTACAGATCACATGTTTATTTGTGATTATGTTGATGGTGAATGGCAACAACCAAAGATCATGCCTTACCAAGCCATGACTATGGATCCTTCTGCTCGTGTATTTCATTACGGTCAAGCAGTATTTGAGGGTATGAAAGCCTACAAGGATGATAAAGGTGATGTCTTCTTGTTTAGACCAGACCAAAATTTCAAACGTATTAATAAATCTTGTGCGCGTTTGGCAATGCCAGAATTTCCTGAGAACTACTTTTTTGAAGGTTTAACAACCTTAGTAAATCTCGATAGAGATTGGGTACAACCAGGATTAGGCAACTCTTTATATTTAAGACCTTTTGCTATTGCTATAGATTCTGCTATCGCAGCAGCCCCGTCAGAGAGCTACAGATTCATGATTATATGTTCTCCTGCTAAAGCCTACTATAAAGGGACTGTTAAAGTATTGATTGCAGAAGAGTTTAGTCGTTCTGCAAGTGGTGGCGTTGGTTTTGCTAAAGCTGCTGGTAATTATGCTGCACAGTTTTACCCTACAAGTTTAGCACAGAAAAAAGGATATCAACAAGTCATTTGGACAGATGCCGATACACATACGTATCTAGAAGAAGCAGGAACAATGAATGTCTTTTTTAGAATTAACGACACACTTATTACTGCGCCAATAAGTGATCGTATTTTAGATGGTGTGACCCGTAAGAGTCTAATCCAGTTAGCTGAAGATAATAAAATCCCTATTGAAGTAAGACAGATTAAAGTTTCTGAAATTGTTGAGGCTTCAAAAAACGGAACCTTAAAAGAAATCTTTGGAGCAGGTACTGCAGCTGTAATTAGCCCAATTGAAGGCTTTGAATATAAAGAAACCTATTACGAGCTTCCAGAAATTGGTGATCACTCCTACTCTAGCATTTTAAAAGAAAAAATGATGAATATCCAGCATAACCTCTCTGAGGATAAAAACGGATGGAGATACGAAGTGAAATAAAAGATAAAAAAAAAGAGCCAAATGGCTCTTTTTTTTTATGACTCTAAGATAGATTTTATATGAGGTTTAAAGTAGTTTGGTCCTTTTAAGACTTTACCATCTTCTCTATAAATAGGTTCTCCATCTTCTCCAAGTTTACTCATATTACTGCGTTGAATCTCGTCAAAGACTTCTTCTATTTTATGTTGTAAACCGTGTTCTATAATAGTACCACAGAGAATGTACAGCATATCTCCCAAAGCATCTGCAACTTCAACTAGATCGTTGTCACTTACAGCTTCTAAATATTCTTCATTCTCTTCTCGCATTAATTTGTAGCGCAACATATTTTTATCGCTTCCTAAGTCTGCTTTAGGAGATTCGCGATACCCAATTTTAAATGCGGTATGAAATGCTTTTACAGCTTCAATTTTATTCTTCATTATTTATTTTATAGATGATCTAAAATGTATTAATTATCGTAAATCAATTACAAACAAGGATTTAAGGATAATTATAAAAACTTTCACATTCAAAATCAAAGTTAGTAGTTAAGGTTTAATTATTTTTACATAAAAATAGCTATATGTTTAGTAATGGTCAATTAATTTTTGGAATTTTATTTGCATTGGTTTTTGCTGTGGTTATCTTTTTTGCTTACAAAAAGGATCTCAACCTACATAAAAAGTATTACAAGGGTAGCGTTTGGGTCTTGATTGCTTTTGTAGGCTTTATCCTTATGATTGCTGCTATTAAATTTATGTTTGTTTAATTACTTTTCTTCTTCTTTTCTTCTTCTTTTCTTCTAAAATTTTAGCACTTTAGCAGAATCCCCTACACTATTTTAATATTTTATATAACTTAATGACTTAATATAACTACTAGTGGATATAATTTGAACTGTTCCTGCTTTGCATATTTGTGATACTACTTTTTTTTCATGAACCAATCATTCTTTTGTTTTCAAAGTTTAAAGTACGTATCTCAACCAAATTATTCTTATTGGTGCTGGGCAGCTAACCGAAAACAGATGATAAAAGATCTTCAAGAAGATGATTTAACAAATAGAGTAGTAATTGATAATATTAATAACTATAAAAGTTCTGGTTGCTATAGTGAGTCTAGCGAAATACCAAATGGATGCAACATTGCTTTGAAAGAAGATGATTTTAAATCAATCTTTAGCTTAAGCGGTTTTAATGCCACTGAAATTAATGATCTCAACACCTTAAAAGATTTTGATTTCGTAAAACAAACCCTAATCAATAAATTACTAAATCATAAAAACAGTTACAAAATTCTTTAAAAAGACACTAATCGTTTGCTTCCTAATGACAACGTCTTATGGCTTTGCGCAAACCACACACATTGTAGACAACAATTTTGGTACAGCGCCAGGTTTCACCGATCTCCAATCTACAATTGATACTCCTAGATGGCGACATTCTTTATGTCCAACAATCTGCTAACAGCTATGGTGACGTTACCATTATAGAAAAAGACTTAACCATTATTGAAAGATACAGTGACACTGCCAACTGGTGGCCCAATTGTCGTAGAATTAGATGAGAACGGTGAAAGCTTCCTTTTCAGAATTAGCTGCGGTAGTGGTTCTACTGATAATTGCAGAGTTGTATTAGACGAGATTTCTCCATTAGAGCACACCTCTGATGATTTAGGAGATATCAATGTAACCTTTGAAATCTTTGATGACTCCGGAAACAGGGCTACTGCTCCAATAACAGTCACTGTTATTGACAATTTAAATCCAACCGTTCTAAGGCAGGATATTACGATAGATCTCAATGGAAGTGCATCTATTAGTATTACAGTAAATGCTATTGATAATGGTTCTAATGATAACTGCGGAAATGTAACACTAAATACAGATGTTGATACTTAGTGTCATAGATATTAGTGGAAGCGTACTTGGAACCTGCAACGGACAAACAACAATAATTGATATTTCGAGTTGGTCTCCTTGCGTTTATTTTATGAAGTTTAGCATATTAACTTCTGAAGTTATTAACCAAATTATCACAAAACAATTAAATGCTTAGGTATTAATTATTGGATGCCAAACTCTAAAAAACCTCAAATATTGGTTTTTTTTTGCCATTTTCAACTTTATTGTATCCATTACTATTCAAAATGAGCCTTACCTAATTTAAATTATGGGGTTTATTTTAAGTCATACTATTTAAAACCTCGAATGAACCAGACTGACAACATCCTAAAAGCATTATGAAAAATCGCCAATCAAAATGGACGACTTTCAAATGCAGAAATCTGTAAAATTTTAAAAGCCATTGAAGGTATAGCAGATTACAAAGAAATCATAAACACACTACTATATTTTTCAAATGCAATGACACGAAATATGAAATTGCGTTATGCTAAACTAACAAAAGAGAACAACAAGAGTTGCATCTAATTGGTAATTGGTTTACAAAATAGAGACATAGCATTGTGTTTAAATTTAAGCACCTCAACTATAGAAACCCATAGAAAGAATATTAGAAAAAACTGGAAATTACTGGAAATGGAAAACTGCTTCAATACGCTATTTTAAATAATCTTAATAAAAATGCACGCATTACAATAAAATGATGCCATTTCATAAACTATTCGATGATTAAAAAACACGACTCATGACTATTTTAATATCCATTACGGTCCTCATTATTATCAATCTTTTATTACTCAAACTTAGTGTCAACCAAAAAAGGATGTAATTTAAATTACATCCTTTTTAACTATCTATTCTTGAAATTTTTAATTTTCCGAAGGAAGAAAACTATAATCTCTACTATATCTCATCATTTGCCCTTCAAATGTATCAAGTTGCTCTACTTTGATAGCAGTAATTTTACCATTATCATCTTTCTCTGCAACGAGAACAGGATTTACAAACCCACTGTAAGGCGCATCTGTAAATTGTTTATTACGTTCTAAAACCTCAGCATGAATGGCTTGATCTACTTTTACACCGTAACCCTCTACTAAATCTTCTACTGCTTGGTAATCACCTTCAGATTTGATGCGTTGTGTTTCTTTTAGTAACTGACCAAATAATGCGTGTAATTTATCGTAATCGTTAATATTAAAATACGTGTTACCGTCACGAGTTACTTTTTCGATAACGTTATCTGCTTGTCCTTTTTCAAAAGCCCAAGCCGATACCCATTGTCTGTTAACCATGTGCGCTTCTTCAACATCATCTCCTAGGTTTAATCTAATAAGTTGGGTCATTAATCCGTTTCTGATGTAACCATCATAAGCTGCTTTACCAACAGATTTCCAATCATCAACTAAACCTAACTCTTGCAATTTTGGACTGTATAGATAGTATAATCCCACTAAATCTGCACGACCTTCTTCTAAGGTAGAGGCATACTTTTTAAGTGTTTCTTTAGTTTCTCCTACCCCTGGATTTAATTGTCCAGATGCATGACCAATCACTTCATGAAGTGCTGTATGCAATTTATCGGCTACTTGACCATATTTTTCTTCCAACTCATACTCTTCATCATCATTTACAAATTCTTTTAAACGACCTGTACTTCCTGCATTATTATACGCATGAATAATATTTCCTAAAGACACAGACTTACTCCCTACAGCAGCACGAATCCAGTTAGCATTTGGTAAGTTAACACCAATTGGGGTACTTGGTGATGAATCTCCTGCTTCTCCTGCAACATTGACAACTTTATAGGTCACACCTACAACGCTATCTTTTTTATGTTCGGCCATTAAAGGTGAATTATCCTCAAACCACTGCGCGTTTTCAGATAATACAGACATCTTCTCAGACATATCAAAATCCTTAATCTGTACCACTGTTTCGTAAGACCCTCTGTAACCAGCTGGGTCATTATAGACTTCAATAAAACTATTGATATAATCGATATTTCCATCTGTTGCAGCGGTCCAAGCAACGTTATAATCATCCCAAATTTGAAGATCTCCTGTATTATAATATTGAATCAATAGACCTAAAGCATCACCTTGTGCTTTATTTTCGGCAACACCTTGAGCTAGTGCTAACCATTTAGTGATTTCATCTATAGCGCTTCCGTATAATCCACCAGATTTATAAACACGTTCTGTAAGTACTCCGTTTTCTTTTACTAATTGCGAGTTTAAACCAAATGATAATGGTTTTTCTGGGTTTGGAGACACTTTCTTTTTATAGAAATCTTCTACTTCAGAAGTCGTCACATCTGGACCATAGAAATTGATAGCAGATAATAATACATTATCAACATCTTTAGTAAGATTCACTTTCTTAGCATCTTTACCATTGAAAATCACATCAAAAGCTTCGCCTTCTAACGTAGAGTTTGTAAGCGCTAGTAAGCTTTTTAAATATTCCGAAGAAAATTCTGGCTTCAATTTAGCATTTGAATAGTGATGGTGAATTCCGTTAGAAAACCAAACACGTTTTAAATAGGTTTCAAAAGCGCTCCAATCCTCTGTATTTTTATCTCCATTGTAAGTAACGTAAACATTCTCTAGAGCTTTTCTAATTTTTAAATTATGTCTGTAATTTTGATCCCACATGATATCGCGTCCAGACAAACCTGCTTGAGTTAAGTAGTAGGCTAATTTTTGTTCTTTTAACGTTAAATCCTTCCATCCTGGGATTTGGTAACGCAGCATTTTTATGTCTGCAAATTGCTCGACATTAAAGTCAAAGTCTTCAGTTATTTCTACTTTTTCAGTCTCTCCTGTTTCCCCTTTTTTATCGGCATCACATGAGAACATAAAACCGGCTATACTAGTTATAATCAATATCTGTTTTAATTTCATTTTAAAATTTTTAATTGTTGTCTCACAAATGTAAACATTTATGCCGATGAACTCTCATTCACTTTTTCTTTCCCTGTAAAGCTTTCATTATCTGCTCTAATTTTGCTGTTTATTTAAAATTTAGCCATACTATGTTGAAAAAAAAGCTTCATTACTCTACAAAAGCTAACCTTTTTGGTTTACAACGAAAATTCTATGCGAGTTCAACATTTTAACATCACTCAAAATTTATTATCTTTGATTACCTAATTGATTTAATATTCAAACTCCTAATGAAAGCACTTAAATACATCCTCTTTTTATTACTCATCTTATTTATAGGTTTAGCTATATACATCGCTGTTCAACCAAATGATTTTAGCTTTGAAAGAAGTGCAGTTATTAAAGCTCCTACACCTGTAGTTTATGAGATTGTCAATGATTACAGAGAATGGCCACGATTCTCACCTTGGTTAGAACAAGATACAGCTGCAGTACTTACTTATAAGGATAAAACATCTGGGATTGATGCTGGATATAGTTGGGATGGTGAACTATTAGGTATTGGTAGCATGCAAACTATTGATGTGCTCAAGAATAAATCAATAGCTCAACACATTGAATTTGTAGAACCTATTGTATCGAAGTCAAATATAAACTGGACGTTTGAGCAAGTAGAAGAAAGCACGAAGATCACATGGAGTATGGATGGGAAGCAAGATTTCATAACTAAGCTCTATGTCGCGTTTGCTGGCTCTATAGAAAAAAATACTGCACCAGATTTTGAAAGAGGTCTTTTTAAACTAGACAGCATTGTTCAATCAGACATGAAACAATATAGTATTACTATAGAAGGTACCACCCAACATGGTGGTGGTTTTTATTTATACAATGCAACCTCTTGTAAAATTGAAGATTTCGAGCAGAAAAAGCAAGAAATGATGCCTATAGTTGGTGGTTATGCCATATCAAATAACATTACAATGGCAGGAAAACCATTTGTACTTTACCATAAATGGGACACAGCGAATAATACGGTTATGTTTTCATGTTGCATCCCTACGACATTAAAAGTAGAAACTTCAGACCCTAATATATTAACTGGGCAATTAAAACCATTCCAGGCAGTCAAAACAGTACTTAAAGGCGACACTGTCAATTCAGAAGAGGCTTGGAACAAAGCCACGGCTTATATAAAAGACAATAATCTAAAAGAACCTTTAGCAGGTCCAGTTTTAGAATCTTATTTAACAAATCCCATCTCAACACCTAATCCTGCCAATTGGATTACCGAAATTTATTTAGCTGTAGAACAACAATACTAAAAAGCAGTTCTTTTTAAGAACTGCTTTTTAGTATACACTGGATTCACATTAACTATCAGACAACCATGTATTTGATGCTATTGTTCTTTCAGAACGTATAGCAACACTATTTTATGACCGTCTTAGGGATTACTCTGATAGAAATATTGCAGCAATTTTTACTATTTGATGCAGTAAACCTGAATACTCCATATAAAAACAAACATACTCAAACGATCCATTAGTACATAAATCACGAGAATAACCTGTTGGGCGCTTACTATTAATAGTCACATTTAATTGCTTAAATGTTGAATGATAGCCACCAAATCCTAAAGATTCGTAAGTCGTATTAAACTGTTGCTGAGTTCAACCCATAAGTGCAAAAAGTTTAATGGTGTTTTTAATTTTGAAAGCGCTTTGCTCTGTAAAGACAAAAAGAGTTTATACTCTTATCTAGCAACCAATAGTTACTTTTTATTTAAATTTTCCATGATAATCGAATTAAATAATCGTACACACACTCTATTTGAGATTTTCGGTTTACGCCAATCAATTAGTATAAACAGCATCTATTTGATAAATATTTACAGACTAGAAATGAACAGGTTAATATAAAAAATGATAAAATTATGATTATAAAAAGAGTGCTTGAGAATAGAATTATCTAAAATTGATATATATTGTAATCTGTTGAATAGATAATATTGAAAGGAACCATTTGTAGATAAAAACTAAATCATCAATTTATAACAAAAATCAAATGCAACATCAATCCTTTAAAAAATAATTAAAATAATTTGATGAAACAGTTTCTACTCGTATTTATTGGTGGTGGTTTTGGAAGCATGCTCAGGTTTGCACTTGGTAAATTTCTTAACAATTCTCAAAACGGAATTCCCTACGGAACATTCGCAGCAAACATCATAGGGAGTCTCCTAATAGGACTAATTTTAGGCTTCGCTGCAAAAAACGACACCATTTCATCCAACCAAACCTTATTATTGGCAACAGGATTCTGTGGTGGTTTCACAACCTTTTCTACTTTTGCTTATGAAAACCATGTGCTTTTAAAATCGGGAGATTTTACGAGTTTTGCTATTTATACGATAGCTAGCTTTATATTGGGGTTTTTGGCTGTTTTTTTTGGGATATATCTTGCTAAATAAAGTTTTCAGTCTCAGGCGCACTATACAGTTCTAATTAATCTCAAGTAAAAACTAGAAATTAAATTGAAGGTATTGTTACTGCAACTTAAATAATTGTACTAGAGACTTTCTGGATAAGAATTCTGTTTATATTAATACTAAAAAAACAACAGCAAAAAAAATATAAATGTAGCCACCGAAAACTGCTACTGCGACTGCGACTAAAAACTAATCATGAAACTTCTTCACCCCAGCGCGAACTTCTAAATCCAAATAATTATCTCTTGGTACAATTGGACAAGAATACTTTTCGTTGTAAGCACAATAGGGATTAAAAGCTGTATTGAAGTCTATTTCTAATTCATTTCCTGAAGGGATTCTTAAATCAATATAGCGCCCACCTCCATAAGTAAAGTCTCCATTGGTGTTATCTAAAAAAGGTAGAAACAAGTAATCTGTAAAACCTTCTTCTTTCATTAAGTCTTTACCTTGGTAGACATTCAGTTCAAAAGCTTGTCCTTGCAATTCAAATAGAAGAATTCCATACACCCGTTCATTAGACAAACGACTTGTTGTTGTTTGCATTTTAAACCATTTAGAATCTGGTGTTTGTTTTAGTTTGGCTTTAACAACAAACGTAGAATCAAACTTAAAGAAGTCTAGGCCTTTAAAATTTTTAAGATCTTTAGCCTTTAATGGCGATTTACTAGCATCTTTAAATTCTGAATTAAGCTCAAGTTGAAAAGACGTATCACCTACAACAGGTAGTTTCTGTGCACAATTTAAAGTAGATAACAATAGTAATATTGAAAATAAATATTTCATTTGAGAAAGTTTGAGATGTCAAAAATACGATTTGATTTTTGATTGCTAAAAGAAATAAAAAAGTTGTGTGATCCCGACATAAGTAACGATAAAAACATATATTAATTGTTATATAACCAGTTGGCAAACATTACTAGATTGCGGTTGACACCTCTTTTAGTAACAGTAAGAAGAGTTTAAAAAGTAAATACCCATTAATAATGGAATTGAAAGAAATCAAAAAAGAAATAGATTCTATTAAAACTGACATTCAAAAATTTAATGGTAATCCAGCTCATGCTATCATTGACGCTTGGGATAAAAAAGTTGATGTATTATTAAAATATAGTGATTTATTTGAACAAGAATTTAATAATGAATTGATAGCTTTTAAACTAAAAGTTCGTGAGAGATATCCTAATGAGGCAACAGATATTGGAGAGCAATTAAATACACTACGTACAAGTATTTATAAACTGTTTAAAGAAAGAAAGCAAGGAAGATTTATCAAACGTCAATATCGTAATTTATGACCTACAAGATGTAGGGTGTAGATTTTACACAAATATCAATGCATTGGCACAATTGATGGAAGCGTGTTACGAAAATGAAATAAAACTTATCATTTTAGATCGCCCCAATCCGAATGGATATTTGATAGATGGACCCGTTCTGGAAACGAAGTACAAATCAGGAATAGGCATTTTCCCACACCTATGTTACATGGACTAACCGTTGAGGAATTCGCTATGATGGCAAATGGAGAGGGATGGCTAACAAATGGTGTCCTCTGCAATATAGAGATAGTTCCTGTAGCAAACTACAACCATGATACGCCCTACGAGCTGCCCGTCAATCCATCACCAAATTTAAACACACAATAATCTGTTGTACTATATCCTTCCACATGTATGTTCGAAGGGCACCTACTTAAACCATGGGCGCGGTACATATACTCCATTTACGATTTTGGGAAGTCCAAAGCTTAAAGATAAACACAAATTTAACTTTACACCAGAAGGAATAAATGGAATGACAGAAAAGCCGATTTTCAAGGGACAGGTCTGTTATGGAATTGACCTGCGTAATTTTAATGTAGATAAGTTAAGACAGGAAAAACGAATCAACTTATCGTGGATTATAGAACTCTATAAAGCGCACCTTGATAAGGCAAAAATTTTTGATTCCAGTTTAAGCAATGAGATGAGCCCGATCGAGTACCATATCGGTTCGGGACTTTTCAGAGAACAAATTATCAATGGAGTCACGTAGAACGAAATCAGAAATGGTTGGGAGCCCGAACTTTCACAGTACAAGTCAATGCTGTTAAATTATTTCCTTTACCCTTAAATTAGAGCTGTTACACCAAAACTCCTAGGAGTTATTACTACCATGGAATATCAAAAATAAAAAGGAAGGCAGAGAACGCTTGTCAAGCTTTACGGAAATCACTAATGCTAATACCGTATATAATGTATTGCAAGTCCTCGCCTACTTACGAAAATTCCGGTGTAATTTTCTTTGGTTCGTTTTCTTTTGCTAATTTAGTTGCTGGCTAACTTAATTTAAAATAATAAGTTAACATAAAAATTATATCAAAAAGTAAAGGTCCAAAGAAGAACGTAAAAAGAGAATCTACTAAAAGTGCTAAATAAAAAAAGCAGAAAAGCGATTACAAAAATCTTAAATATATTAATACTATCATAAAATTTAAAAATAAGAATTCCAAATGTCTAAGCTTGAAATAGTGCATGAAAATAGTGATTATATAGTTGTCAATAAAATGGCTGGACTTATAAGTGAAAAAAGTCTATACGAGAATTTAACTATTGAAAATCAAGTAATTAACCATATTTGTAAAAAGAAAAAAAAGCCCTATGTTGGTGTTATTCATAGATTAGATCGTGTCACAAGTGGCGTACTAGTTTTTGCCAAGAAAAAAAGTGTTCTTGTTCAATTTAATACTCTTTTTAGTAGTCGCAAAGTTCAAAAAACCTATTTAGCAATTGTCAAGAACAAACCAGAAAACAACCACCGACGTTTAGTTAATTTTTTAGTAAAAAATAATTTAGAAAAAAGAGCAGATATCCTGCAATCAAAAACAAAAGATACTCTAGACTGCATTCTTTCTTACAAAGTTCTAGGTAAAAACGATATTGGTTATCTCTTAGAAGTAAAACCAAAAACTGGTCGATTCCATCAAATTAGAGCCCAATTAGCGCATATTGGACTCCCTATTATTGGTGATGAAAAATATGGATCAGATCAAGACTATTTCCCGCTATCTATTTGTCTTCATGCTTGGAAATTATCCTACCAAGTTCCAAACTCAAAAGAATTAAATACCTTTGAAGCAGCAATGCCCAAAAACAAGTTTTGGACATTCAAATCAATCTAAGCTTTATAGTTAAAAAGAGGCCATAAAATCATGAGCAATATAACAGGTAAAAATGCCCTAATAACCGGTTCTAGTCGCGGTATTGGACAGCAAATAGCACTCGGACTAGCTAACTTAGGATGCCATATTATAGTACATGGAAGAACTAAAGACAGTTGCAAGAAGACAGTAGAACTTTTAAAACCCTATGCTATTCAAACTTACTGTGTGTATGGCGAATTGTCTAATGAACAAGACGTGAATAACATCATACAACAAGTTAAAAGTCTAAATATCAATATTGATATTTTATATAATAACGCAGGGGTCATGACGTCTTATAAAACAGAGTATTTAACACATACCTGGGAGGACTGGATAACAAGTATGAAAGTTAATGTACTTTCAGTTTATAGTTTATGTAGTGCATTTATTCCCTTAATGTTAGACAATAGTTTTGGACGTATCATCAATGTGATATCTGGTATTACACACGAACCAGAATTAGCGCCTTATGGTGCCTCTAAATGGGCCTTAATAAAATTAACAGATGATTTGGCGATAAAACTCAAAGACACCACTATTAGAATTAATACTTTAGACCCAGGATGGTTGCGTACTGATTTAGGTGGAGACTATGCAGAACACCCAGTAGAAGATGTTTTACCTGGAGCTCTAGCGCCTGCTCTTATTGGTAACGATGGACCAAATGGTAAATCTTTTTTTGGGATTGGTAATACTGTTATATAGAACTGCGCCATTTACCAACTTTTACATCATCTCAGAAAAACAATAGGCAGAATACAGTTAATTTGTATAATGGTTACTTCGGAAATTGGAAAACACCAAATTAAGTTTATAAAATTGATGTATTTCTAAGTATCGTAAGGCCAGAGGAAAACTATCTTGAACAAAAAAAAGCACAACATATCGTTGTGCTTTTTTTTATAGTTCGTTTATTCTATCTCGAATAATTTGGAGATTCATTAGTAATCGTCACATCATGTGGGTGACTTTCATTAATCCCAGACGCCGTAATTTTAACAAATTGTCCCTTATCTTGGAGCGTAGCGATATCTTTTGCTCCACAGTAACCCATTCCAGCTCTTAAACCTCCAATAAACTGGTGGATACTTTCTACTAAGTCACCTTTATAAGGCACACGACCAACAATACCTTCTGGTACTAATTTTTTGATATCGTCTTCTACATCTTGAAAATAACGATCCTTACTTCCTTGTTTCATGGCTTCAACAGAACCCATACCACGATAAGATTTGAATTTTCGTCCTTCGTAAATAATCGTTTCTCCTGGACTTTCTTTTGTTCCTGCTAATAATGATCCTAACATCACACAATCTGCACCTGCTGCTATTGCTTTTGGAATATCACCCGTGTAACGAATTCCGCCATCTGCAATAACTGGTACACCCGAACCTTTAATCGCTGCTGCAACTTCTAATACTGCCGAAAACTGTGGAAAACCAACACCGGCGATCACTCTAGTGGTACAAATTGATCCTGGACCAATACCTACTTTTACAGCATCTGCTCCTGCATCTACTAAATATTTTGCTGCTTCTGCTGTTGCAATATTACCAACAATAACTTCTAACTTTGGAAACTTACTTTTTATTTCTTTTAATACCGTAACCACACCTTTGGTATGACCATGAGCAGTATCTATAATAACTGCGTCTACACCTGCTTTTACTAACGCTGAAGTGCGTTCAACAGCATCTGCTGTAACTCCAATAGCAGCTGCAACACGAAGCCTTCCGTAAGTATCCTTATTTGCGTTTGGCTTTTGAGTTACCTTTGTGATATCTCTGAATGTGATCAACCCAACTAATTTGTGGTGATCATCTACAATCAGTAATTTTTCAATTTTGTTTTGCTGAAGTATCTTTTCTGCATCCTTAAGAGATGTGCCTACTTTTGCAGTTATTAAATTTTCCGAAGTCATCACTTCTATAATCGGTCTGTCATTCTCATGCTCAAAACGTAAATCACGATTTGTAACAATACCTTTAAGTAAACCATTATCATCTACAATTGGAATACCACCAATACTATGCTCAGCCATACTATGTTTAGCATCACTCACTTTTGCTGTTAGTGGTAAGGTTACAGGATCTATAATCATACCACTTTCTGCACGCTTTACTTTACGTACTTTTTCGGCTTGTTGATCAATAGTCATATTTTTATGAAGCACACCTATACCACCCTCTTGCGCCATAGCTATTGCCATTTTACTCTCAGTAACGGTATCCATAGCTGCAGATACCACAGGAATGTTTATCGTAATGTTACGTGTTAATTTGGTTTGGATATTTACCTCTCTTGGTAAAACTTCTGAAAATGCTGGAACTAGAAGTACGTCGTCGTAAGTAAGACCTTCTCCAACAATTTTATTTTCGTGTGCTGTCATGATGCAATTACAATTATAATTGCGTGCGAAGATACAACTTAATTGAGGAAAAGCATTAACACAAAGTTAAATCTTAAAAAGTTGCATGCTCTCTTTATAATTTTGGACAGCGTGTGCAATTTGATTTACCTGCCTTTTTATATTTTTTGCAACACCTAGACTTCTTAACCACATCACAATAAAAGACACATGATGTAATAATTACCGGAGTATTTTCTAATGATAATTCGTTTTGCATTATTTTTATTTATTCTAAATAAAAACAAAGTTACAAAAAAAAGACCCTATAAAAAGAGTCTTTTTTATAAAATTATCACAATTATCTACTCATTTTCTTGAGCTGCTGCGATTATATTTATATCACGATCAAACAGGTAATGACCAGATTTATCTGTCCCAATAATATTTAATTTATCAAGTAAGGTTCTTGCCATTGCTTCTTCTTCTAACTGTTCTGTCACATACCACTGCATGAAATTGTGCACGTTATAATCTTTTTGCTCTAAACATTCAAAAATGACATGACTAATTTGCTCTGTTACAAAAATTTCACTTTCTAAAAATTTTTCAAAAAGCTCGTTAAGTCCTTCATACGTTTCTTTAGGTTTGTCTAAAGCAGGTATAATTACTTTACCGCCTCTTTCATTTACAAACTTAATGAGCTTACTCATGTGAGCACGCTCTTCGTCTGATTGACTGTAAAAGAAATCTGATACTCCATTATAACCTTTAGCATCTGCCCAAGAGGCCATGGCTAAATATTGTAATGATGCCTGTGCTTCGTATTTAATTTGATTATTTAATAAGTTTTCTATTGTAGCCTTCATGTTGTTTGATTTTATACGAAGATAATGAACTTTTGATCTGTAATTGTGTACATACAAAAATTCAGAATCACTCTAAATTATAATTTGTTTATAGTTTGATTTGTAACGTTCCATAAAAATTTCTTGGTGCTGACGGGATTATCCCAGGTCCAGGATAACCTGTTGCACGTCTCGTAAAATAGGTTTCGTCTAATAGATTATTGATACCTGTTTCTAACTTAAAACGCTTGTAAGTGTAAGATAAAGACACATCCATAATATCATATTGCGGTATTGCACCAATAACTCCGCTTAAATTAGAGTCTTGAGAGTTTGTTGCATCTGTGAATTGGCTCGCTAAATACGAATACTGCACATTGGCTAATACGTTTTTATAACCAAAGCGCAATCCCGTTTTAATGTTCACATTTGGCACAAATTCTACTTGATTCCCTTCTACTCCAGATTGTTGTGAGTTTGTGTATTCCGAAGAAATAAAAGACGCATTAATAAAATAATTAAGACTAAAATCATTGTCCATTTTAAGAATCTTCTTCAAATTAAAATCAACTAAAGATTCTATACCAAATAGTCTAGCATCACCAACATTGCCGCGTTCACTTATAACACGACCATCATCAAACGCTTTTTGTATAAAACCAATTCTACCATTATAGAATAAAGCAAAAGCTCCTAAATCGTAAGAAATTATATTTTTATAATTACCTCGAAAACCGATGTCTGCTGTAAATCCTTCTTCATCTGTAATATTGGGATCCACTGCAAATGCTGGATTTAAAATATTAATATCTGAGAAGGTTACAGACCTATAATTTTGAGAGATATTACCATACACTTCTAAGGACGTCGTTGGCTTATAACTCAACCCTACTCCAAGCAGCACAAAACTGCGTTCAAAATCACGGTTATCATTTACGGTTTCCTCAAAAATAACATTGCCCGCTGCATCTGTATTGATACGTTTAAAAAAGCCTTCACTTTCAGTATTTATATATTCAAATCGGAACCCAGGTGTGATAGAAAATTTATCATTTAAGTAAAAAATATTCTCTCCAAAAACTGCAACATTCAAATTAGGAAAATCAAATTGAGATTGCGCTGGGTAATTCGGGAATTCATCGTTAAAAAAATTAAAGTCTGGACCGCTTCCATCAGATCCTGGACCTTGCCCTTCGCTATTATTCGCTTTGTAAAATTTAGAACCAATTAGGAAGGTCGCTTCTTTTCCAAAGAGCTTATATTTACTCAGCAATCGTGCTTCTGCACCAAAGTTATTAAACTCACCTTTTATTAAATCGCGTTCGCCATTAGGGTCAATTTGGTCTACGCGATTGGTTCTAAATCCAAGCGCATCGCGAGAGGCATTAAGCCCAAAAGCATTGAATGTAAAGTTGGTATTTTCAGAAATTTTATGACTCAATTTGAAGTTATACAACAACCAATTTACTCTAAACCAATTACGCGCTCTATTGCTTTGCAATGGGTCTTCATTAAACTGCGCATCTGTTAAACCACCAGCTTGCTGAGCGAGATAATACAAATGTGTAAACTCTGCCGATATTTTAATTTTCTTATTGAATTTGTAGCCTAAATGTGCAAATACATTCTTAGATTCAAACTCAGAATTTGGTCTAAATCCGTCACCTTTTTTATAATTGAAATAGGTATAATAGCTAAACTTCCCTTTTGTACCGCTAAGACTTGTGAAGTTGGTGTATAAACCAAAACTTCCTACCGTATTTCTAGTAATAAGCTCAATGGGCTTATTTGGATTTGGGGCTTTAGTTTTGAAGTTTATAAGACCACCAAACTGGGTTCCATACTGCAGGGACGCAGCTCCACGAATCACCTGAATCTCCTTCAAACCCTCGGCTGCTGGTGTGTAATAACTTTCTGGATACCCCAAAACATCTGCACTAATGTCATAACCGTTTTGTCTCGTATTAAAATTGGCTGTACGATTGGGGTCTAAACCACGACCTCCAATATTAAGTTGTAATCCTGCATCATCATTTTGAAAAATATTTAGTCCTGCAACCTGGCTGTAAATTTGACGTGCATTATTAGTCGCTAGATTAGCAAGTGATTGATCTACGAGAACAACTTCGGTTTTTTTACCAGCGTAAATTGACGTTCCTTCGACATCTTTTAATCTATTGAGTTCAAATATTTTTTGTCGCCTTAATTTAATTAAAATCTCTGTAAGATCTTCTCGTAATGGAAATAAAACGGCATTCAAACTTGAACTTTCTGTGAGGTCTTGCTCTATTTCTAGTATCTTAAATTGCGGCATGTAAAACAACACTATTAGCTTTGTTTTTTCAG
Source organism: Psychroserpens sp. (assembly GCA_034111845.1). Classification (GTDB taxonomy): domain Bacteria; phylum Bacteroidota; class Bacteroidia; order Flavobacteriales; family Flavobacteriaceae; genus Psychroserpens. Next base: position 27,612 of record JAWUWM010000043.1, read on the forward strand.
TAGAAAACTCAAAATAACCTTTAGAATCAGACATCGTTAATAATCCTGACACCTTATCAAATACTTCAACATTTGGAATCACTGCGTTGGTATTTCCGTTAGTTACGTAACCCGAGACTTTGTTCTGCCCAATAACAGGCAAACTAAATAAAAATAATAGTATAACTAATTTAAAATCCTTTAATGTCATCTTTAAATGGTAAAATCCAGTGTTTGGGTTTAAATGATTCTTTTTCTTGATACAAATCGACTTTTGAATCCACATATGGTTGGCTTAATCGTCCGTTGAGTGCCACATAACTATCTGCAAAAACTTGCACATTCTCATGACCTTGAGCTTTAAAATGATCCCCTAAATAATGAGCATATTCCAAAATAAAATCAGGCTGAAAACTCATTTGCTTCTCTTGAAAAGCGGTTAAGAAATCTGTATTATCGACGTAAAAGTACTGACCTGATTTAGAATTGGCAATTTTAAAGGTGGTCATTCCCGCTTTTTCCATAAGCATCACGCGCCATGATAATCTGTAGCCATCCTCTGTCCAAAATAATTCATTTTTATACAACATGTATCTAAACGGAAATAAGATTTGAAATGCAAAAAAAACAGCAATAATTGGGAGTAAGATCTTTCGGCTGGAATAGTGATACAATTCTTGTACTTGAGGTGCATATATTTTTCTTCGGAATGGTGTCAACACGCGTTTAAAAATCGCTATTATTTTTTCATGTACGCTAGCATCAAAGAAAATCAAAGTGGCAATAATCATGATATATGGAAACATGCCAATTGAGAATAAAACCCGTGTAAATAAATGAAAAATGACAACCAAAACAAAAGCAAATATGCGTGTTCGTTTGTACAGTAATAAAAACGGGATTGTTAAATCATATAACATACCAGACCAACTCATCGTATAATGAAACCAGTCTTGTTGCATCAAATTGTTTCCTATAAATGGTAAATCGTATTTTGAAGGTAGCCAGATTTTTAATGGCATGGCTTTAAATAACCAATCACTGTTTAATTTTGCAATACCAGCGTAAAAATAAACGATCCCTAAAAGTAATTTAATGCTATCTATCGTCCAATTTGGGATTTGATTATAACTTTTTTTGTTTAGTATATTATCAATAGAAAATTTAGCATTTGCTGGTAAAAAAATCATTAAAAAACTCAAAACGCTAATGAAATAATAGTGATTGAGATACGTAGTTTTATCTAAGAGTTCTATATACGTAAATGTGATAAAAAAGGTAATAATTGCGATTCTATATTTTAAACCTAGTGCCACAAAAGTTGCAGACAGCCCGCAGATAACAAACAATATGTAGTTATAATCACCTAGTGACTTTACCCATTCAAAGTTATAATACTTGAAATGAAATTTAGGTTCTATATATAATTTTTCTATCCAACCGTGGTACCAAAACCGTAAGAGGCTAAAACACATCATGATCCCAAAAAACACACGAAATACTGCTAAGGGCGCAGCGTTTGTGGTTTTGTTTAGGTAAGTCTTAAACTTTAAAATCATGAGAAATTAAAAATAATTTTTCATTTTTTCTTGATAAAAAAACGAAACAAAAAAATCAAAACTGAACATTATTTTAATAAAAATTTCTTTCTCTTCGGCACAAAAATAAAGAATCAGAAATTAAACACATTACGATCCCTAAATGGGATAAATAATCCTTTTAATTATTAATCATTTAACTACGATTTTTGTTTAACCCTCCGTTCAATTCATTTTTTACTTAAAATAATCTTAGGTTGAAAACCTATTAAATCAAATAATTACTTTTAAAAAAAAGATTCTTTAGCGATATCTATCACCAAAGAATCTTGATTGTATTATTTTAAAAGAGACTAATCTCCATCTGCATCTACAAAATCAACACTGATGTTCATGGATTGAATCATATCTACTTTAATAAGTACGACTGCCTTTTGTAATTCGTTATAGGCTTCTAACATTTTATTGTTATCAGTATCTATTTGTTGAGAAAAATTATTATCCAAAAGCTGAATTTTTGATTCTGCTGTATTCAATTGTGTATTGATCAACGCCCCCAAATCTTCACTACCATTAACTGTGCTTAAATACTGTAGATATGAGTTAAAACTTTCTCCAGATGCAGTACTATTGTAAGCTTGTCCGTTGAAAAAATCTTGAACTGCTTTTAAAGCTTCCAAAGCTAAAGTTTTAGATGCCTCTTTATTGTAAAACGCTTCTACCTTATCGTTAAAAGAAACTGTTGAAAACACACCTGCTGGAATTCCAAATTTATTTGCACGCAGTCCTTTTTCATAATAGAAAATAAAGTCATTAGTCAATTTATTAGTAGCACTTGTTGCTGTATTTGCTGTACTATTTACAAACACATCTCTGTAATTTGCAGTCCAGTCGCTTAATACTGTAGTCGTCAAAGATTGCATTTGATCTACTAAATCTGATACATATGTTTTGTTAGCTTCAAAATTTGAAACTGTGTTATAAGCGTTTAGAATTTCAGCGTCACCATCTGCAATTCCAAATAACATATAATCAACCGCAGGAAAGCCAACCGCATCATTATTGTTTACATTTGCTAAATCATAAGACCCTGAATTAATGTTACTTTGAATATCTGTAACATTAGTTGGATATATATTCATTTGAAATGTATAATTAATTTCTTCTGCTTTACCAACAGTGAACATTTCTACATATTGCCATGTTTTATAGGCTTCTAACCAAGAAGATCTTACAGCATCTAAGGTGGTTTGGTTTGGTGTTGCAACAAAGTCATCTTTAGCAACAGTTAACGTACCTAAATCTGCACTCAAGTCTTCAAACGCTGGAATAATAATATTATCTGCCCAATTGGTCAACATTGCTTGACGGTTAAAACCATCTGATGTACTTCCTGACCCTGTATCATCAGACTCTGTGCACGCTGTGAACAATGTGATTATAAATAAACTTAAAACAATTTTCTTCATCATTTTTCTTTTTTCAGTTTGTAAAGATAAACAAGCAAATAGGTTCAAGCAAGTGAACGCATTTGCTTTATTAAGATTAATTCGTAATTAACTTCCTGCTTGAGCAATAGTTAAATTGAATTCGTTTGCGATTTCTAACGCCATGGAATCAAGAGTTTCATCTGTCACATCCCAAAACCCATTTCCTTCCATTAATTGCTCTATAAACCCATCCACTTGAATCTTTGTGAAATAAGGTTCGTTAGTGCCTGACTTGCGTGTAAATTGTAAGCTATATATAAATCCGAAACCTTCAGATAAATCATGCAATGCACCACCAAAATCTCCAGCATTTCTAACATTTTTTCCCTGCTCCAAATAATACACACAACGTATTGCAATTACTTTAGAAATTTCTTCTGAAATAATACCTGCTTGTTCATCACGAATGCTATAGTTTTTATCTACAATAGCAGCACGTCCTAATTTAAAAGCATCATAAATACGCTTTGCAATACCCGTATAATCTGCATCATTTTCTACTCTGGCTATGTACTTATTTAGAAAGCTATCTGCTCCTAAAGTCGGCATAAATTGATCATCAGTTCCATAGAGGTAACCAAAACCTTCGTCCCATTTGTGCTCCATACTAGTGTAATTTTTCCCTTCTACTAGAGTACCTGCATCATTATCTGCAATATTACTACCGGCATCTAAAACGGAACGACTTAAGTAATTGTTAAGCATTTGATCTGTCATTAGTGCACCAATTAATCCTTTAATAATAGCTTGATCATATTCTAGACCTTTGGCATTCACATAACGTATTGGTCCACCTCCAGCTTCTTGGATTTGACCTGCTTGCCCGGACGCTGCATTAGTACTCCAACTTGGAAACACATCATTGACTTGGTTAGCAAACCAGCCATCAAAATCACTTTTTATTGCTATCGCATCTACAGTATTAGCAGAGAAAAAATCTGCTGAGGCAGCGACTTTACTTCGAACACTTTTGTTGGATGCGTTTAAAGCAGGATTTGAGAAATTTGAATTCCCTTCAACATGAGCAAACATTCCATCCAATTCAGCTTCCGTTTTTGATGGGTCTAAAAGAGCACCAACAATTTCTTCTCCCATTAAAATACGAGTAGTTTGACCACTGTAACTTACTGTGGTTTCTCCATTTCTTTGAAAAACATAAGTAGTAGGAGTTTCTAATTGTGTTGTTGTTAAAGGCGCATTATCATCGTCAGAACATGATATAAATAAACTTGAAATGGTAAACAAACTGAGAGCAATTTTTTTCATTTTTTAAGATTTTATTGTTTTTATTTAGACTTGATACAAATAATAATTGTAATTCGATTGCAAAAATAAAACAGATAGATAAATTACCAAAGCTTATTTAGACTAAATTTAAATAAACTTTTAAAATAATGAATAATTAGCTGAAAATGTGAGATTTATAAAGTGTTAAAGTTTAAGATTGGTTCTAATTAATGATACTCAGTAAAAATTTTCGTCGCTTCATTATAAGCGCTCTCAAAACTCATGGCATTAAGATTATTATGTTTTGAAGATGTAAAATAGGATAGTAATTTCTCAGTTGGCATATTACCTGTGAGTTCATCCTTTGCCATTGGGCAACCACCAAAACCTTGAATAGCACCATCAAAACGGAAACATCCTGCTTTAAATGCTGCATGTACTTTTTCATGCCACGTTGTTGGTGTCGTATGTAAATGTGCTCCAAACTCTATGTTTGAATAGGCTGGTATTAAATTCGAAAACAGATAGTTAATATTTTCTGGATCTGAACTTCCAATGGTATCGCTAAGCGATAGTATCTTAACGCCCATTTTACTCAATCGCTCTGTCCATTCTCCTACTATATCTACATTCCATGGATCTCCATAAGGGTTTCCAAATCCCATAGAGATATAGACAACCACTTCTTTATTGCTCTTATTGGCGAGTTCTAAAATTTCAGAAAGTGTCACTACAGATTGTGCAATGGTTTTGTGTGTGTTCCGCATCTGAAAGTTTTCAGATATTGAAAAGGGATATCCTAAATAATCAATCTCTGGATGTTCACACGCATCTTGCGCTCCTCTTGTATTGGCTATTATTGCCAAAAGCTTGCTAGTTGTTGTACTCAAGTCTAATTGAGACAAGACTTCTGCAGTATCCACCATTTGAGGTATGGCTTTAGGTGAGACAAAGCTTCCAAAATCAATGGTATCAAAACCTACTCGTAGTAAGGACTGGATGTACTGTACTTTCTTATCTGTAGGAATAAAATCTTTAATCCCTTGCATGGCGTCACGAGGACATTCGATTATTTTGATAGGTTTTGTCATCTTGTTCAAAGATAGCAATATTGACGAAATGTTAGTTTTATTTTTCCGAAGTAAGAATTAAAATCGCAATCCCAACAAACACAATAATTTGGAGCCATTTTAAATATAATCCAACCTTATTATTTTGTTTTATATAGTCTGAAATGGAACCAGCTAAAACAGCAATTGTAGAAAAAATGATTGCAGATACCAACATGAATATTAATCCTAGTATATAAAACTGTCCCACAGAACTTAAGGTTTCACTGAATAGAAATCCAGGAAAAAAGGCTAAAAAGAAAATAGATACTTTAGGGTTTAACACATTCATGATAAACCCTTGTTTGAAGAGTTGTAATAGACTTTCCTTCGGAATGTTCTCGCTATGTAAACTCAATTTAGTATTTGATGTGTACACCTTAAACGCTAAAAACAATAAATAGAATGCGCCAAGAAGCTTTATAATAAAAAACAAAGTATCACTTTCTTTAATTATGGCAGATACACCAAAAGCTACTAATGTGGTATGCACCAAACATCCAGAAATCAACCCTGTAACGGTTGCTAGCCCGTATTTTTTACCATTCACGATGCTTTGCATCAGCACATAAATATTATCTGGCCCAGGAGACATTGCTAATACCGAAGTTGCAATCATAAAAGATATAAGAAGGTCGTAATTCAATTAACTATTTTTTCAAAAATAATTAAAATTAGTGTAAGACTATACGGGTTTTAACGACCATATTTTACAAATAGCAAACCTTACCAGTATGAAAAAAATTACACTAGTATTAAAAACAATAATCACAATTTTAGCTTTATTTATTTCTACTATAATTTTAGCACAATCTACAGCGAGTTATGATATCACTTTTACGAGCACGTGGGAAAATGAAATCATAGATCCTGTTAATGGCAATAGTACTGCTGCTATCCCAGGAAATGCGCATTGGTCTAATTTAGTGGGAGCGACTCATAATAGTGACTTTACACTTGTAAGAATGGGAATGTTAGCCTCATTAGGTGTTAAAAATGTCGCAGAAACGGGAAGTAACACTGCTTTAATGAATGAAGTCAATTCTAGTGAAGACGCCAATCAATGGTTACAACAAGGTTTTTCTCCTTTTGCAGCAATTAGTAGTGCTACCTTAGGCGATATTGTTGTGAGTTCTGATTATTCATTATTAAGTTTAGTGTCTATGATTGCTCCAAGTCCAGATTGGATGATTGCAATAGACGCTATTAATTTAAGGGATGGCAACACATGGAGAGACGAAATAATAATAGAATTATTTCCTTATGATGCTGGCACAGACAGTGGTACTAATTATACATCTTCTAACCAAGTGACAGCACCTTTTCTACCTGTTAGTGTTTTAATCAATGAAGGCCCTTTTAATGCAAAGCCTATTGGTACTTTGACAATATCATTTAATCAAACACTTAGTGTTGGAGATTTAAATAGTACCAAAGTGAGTTTATATCCAAATCCTACAAAAGGTGATATGACTATTAAGACCTCTTATTCCAACATATTAAATCAAGCGTTAGTCTATGATGTTCTCGGGAAACAAGTCGCTAATTTTCAAAATAGTAATTCAAACAATGAGGTCCGAATGGATTTAAATAGCTTAAAAAATGGGATTTATTTAGTGAGATTGATACTTTTAGATGGATCACAGTCTACAAAAAAAGTTATTATAAATTAAGAACTTTTATAAATTTACAAGCAAATTGACTTTAGCGTTAATTCTATTTTTTTAATAGTAGTTTATTGATGTTTTTAATCAATCTTGGACCTTCGTATATAAAACCGGTATACACCTGAACCAAGTCTGCACCTGCCTCTATCTTTTCTAAAGCATCTTGTGCAGAATGGACTCCTCCCACACCTATTATAGGAAACGATTTATTACTTTTTTCAGAAAGGTACTTAATAACTCGCGTCGATTTATCCTTAATAGGCTGACCACTAAGTCCGCCATTTCCAATTTCAGTAAGACGCTCATCAGATGCTCTTAAACCTGTTCTATCTGTAGATGTGTTACTAGCGATGACCCCATCTAAATTAGTTTCTGCAATTAACTCTACAATTTCGTCAAGTTGAAGATCGTTTAAATCTGGAGCAATTTTTAATAAGATTGGCTTTTGCTCCTCAAACGATTTATTTGTTTTTTGTACTGCGGAAATGAGCTCCAATAAATAATCTTTGTCATTCAATTTAGCATGGCTACCTACATTTGGGCAACTTACATTGAGCACAAAATAATCAACATAAGGATGTAAACCGTTAAAACAAGTGATATAATCTTTGGTGTAATCTTCAGGTTTGGTGTCTGTATTTTTACCAATATTACCGCCAATGAGTAGTTTACCTTTATTCTTTTTTAATTCTGTAACGACAGCGTCTAAACCTTCGTTATTGAAACCCATGCGGTTAATAATCCCTTTATCATCTTTTAATCTAAATAAACGCTGTTTAGGGTTACCAACTTGACCTTTTGGTGTAACTGTTCCTATTTCAATAAACCCAAAACCAAAATTTGCCAACTCGTTATACAAGACCGCATTTTTATCAAAACCCGCAGCTAAACCAACTGGATTATTAAATTTGAGTCCGAATAACTCACGTTCTAGAGATGTATCGTTAACGACATATAAACGTCTAAAAAGTGCTGGAAGTCCAGGTATTTTAGAAACAGTTCTAATTAACGAAAATGTAAAATAGTGAACTTTTTCAGGATCAAAACAAAATAATAGTGGTCTTAGTAGAAGCTTGTACATTGAAAATCTTTTCTAGTGCAAAAATAATATACATTTTGAATATAATCATTAACTTTAGGACTAATAATTAGTCTACCGATTTTATTCCATAATTCAAACTCATAAAATAAAATAATTACACGTTATGATTTCAAAAAAAGACATCACAAAACGATTTATAAGCTACGTCATTGTTGATACAGAATCTGATCCAGAAAGTGACACAACACCAAGCACTGCTAAACAGTGGGACTTAGCGAACGCATTAGTAGAGGAATTGAAAGCTATTGGCATGAGCGATGTTTCTATTGACGATAACGCATATATCATGGCAACCTTACCTAGTAATGTAAATCACAACGTGCCTACCATTGGTTTTGTATCACATTTTGACACCACGCCTGACTTTACAGGTGCACATGTGAACCCACAGATTATTGAAAATTATGATGGGAAGGATATCGTTTTAAATGCTGCCGAAAACATCATTCTTTCACCAGATTATTTTGAAGATCTGTTATTGTACAAAGGGCAAACATTAATTACCACTGATGGTACTACACTTCTCGGCGCTGATGATAAAGCTGGAATAACAGAAATCATTTCTGCTATGGAATACCTTATCAACCATCCCAGCATTAAACACGGTACTATCAAAGTAGGATTTACACCAGACGAGGAAATTGGTCGTGGTGCCCACAAGTTTGATGTTGAAAAATTTGGCGCAGACTGGGCTTATACGATGGATGGTAGCCAAATTGGAGAATTGGAATACGAAAATTTTAATGCTGCAGGAGCAAAAGTGACTGTAAAAGGAAAAATAATTCATCCTGGCTATGCTAAAGGAAAAATGGTAAACTCGATGTATATCGCTACAGAATTCATCAATTCTTTACCACGTATGGAGACACCAGAACATACCGAAGGTTATCAAGGATTTTTCCATCTCCATAATATGGAAGGTAAAGTTGAAGAAACAGTATTACATTATATCATAAGAGATCATGATATGGATCACTTTAAAGCTAGAAAAGAAGTGATACAGAAACTTACAGATACAATAAATAATCAATATCAACGCGAAGTCATTACAATTGAAATTAAAGACCAATACTTTAATATGAAAGAAAAGGTGGTCCCAGTCATGCACATTGTTGATATAGCTGAAGACGCCATGAAGGCATTAGGCATTGAACCTTTAATAAAACCTATTAGAGGAGGAACAGATGGATCACAGTTAAGTTTTATGGGATTACCTTGTCCGAATATTTTTGCAGGAGGACATAATTTTCACGGACGCTATGAGTATGTACCCGTAGAAAGTATGATAAAAGCGACTGAGGTGATTTGTAAGATTGCGGAGTTGACCGCGGAAAAAGCAAAGCTTTAATGAAATTCATACATTATTTACTACTAATTGTCCCGTAATTTCTATTTCTTCTTGTAAGACTCGAGAGATTAAGAACGATATAGATTATTTCCAAAGTATTGATACCAATTATAAAAGAGGTGCTTTCTATAAAGATAGCCTACATTTAATTACTCCAATAATTTAATTACGATATGACAATAACAAATACGAAATCTATTTTGTGTCAAAAGATGTCCTTATAATTAATGCTATAATTTTTAATGGATTAAAATCAAAAATTAACACTACTGATACTCATAAAACGTACACAAATGGATACTTACAGTAGTAAGTAAAAAAAAAAAATTATAAAAAGTAATTATTTAAAAATATCTCCACCCTAATTGGATAATGAAAGTGACCTGTCCAATTCTTATACCAAATAAAAAACACACATTACTAATACAACGCTATGGAATTTATGGAACTAGGAACAGCGCACAAATTTCATTCGCTGTAATTAACAATGTCTCTAAAATCATAGAAATTGTAGACGTATAAAAAATCAGTTTCGATCCTAAAAATGAGAATCTGATGCGTGAATTAATTTATAGAGGTATATCGCGACAAATTGGAGATTAAAAGACCTCTTGAACTATAATACAATATTGAACACAAAATTTAAAGTATTAACTCCGGAACAAGAACATTACGACTATATTAATGAGGCGAATTATGAAGCTAAAAAAGAGCTAGTCTAGTTTTCAAAGGCACTCTATTAAATGACAACCATAAGAACTGAGAAAATACGTTATTAGAATCCTATGATGAAACGTATACTAAAAGCAATTGGAGTTATAGTCTTCTTAGCTTATTTCATTGGTAATGTGTTACCAAATTTAATTGGAGTTCCCTTAGCTGCATATCATTCTTATGAAGCGCGGCAAACTGCTGAAGATTTCATTAATGAGGATTACCAACCTAAGGTCTCTTCAACAAATGAATCTTACTTTAAAAATAGTATTTGGATCCATGACCAAGATTCTCTGGCTAAAATTGAAATCAAAAATGGTAAATGGATTATGTCGTATAAAGGATTAAAAACTAATTCTTCTGATGTTTATGAGTATCGCGTCACAAAAGAGTATTCTATCCCCCAAAACACCCAAGCCAATTCAACTGAGCTTCTTACTTTAATTAGCATTTCTGATACTTTACGTTATGAGATACTAAGATATGACGAAGACTACTTAAACCTCATGTATTTGCCTAGAGGAAATATTCTTTTGTACAAAGCGTACAAATGAAATAGGACGCTCTTAAACCATTTACTAACTAACGACCTTTCTTAGAAGCATAAAAAAAACTCCGAAAGTTAACCTTCGGAGTTTTAGATATATTGTAAATGAATACTATTTTATTTTACAGTTACTGGTGTGTTTAATTTTCTGCTTATTTCCATAGAAATAGCAGAACGTTCAAACTTAATCTTTCCTGCAAGTGTTTCGATGACGCAGCTATTGTCTTTATCATTAAGATCAATGACTTTACCATGCATACCACTTTTTGTAACTACTTTGTCACCTCTTTTAAGCTCTGCAGCAAACGTTTTTTCTTGTTTTGCGCGTTTCATTTGTGGTGCAATCATAAAGAAATACACAACAGCGAACATTGCTACGAAAGGTAAAATATCTCCTATTCCCATAAATTATTTTGAAACAGATTTAATTGCTGTAGTACCTGCTTTCTTAGCTGGCGCATTTGGATCTGGCTCAACAAAAGCTTTAATTTTAACAATTTCAGAACCCTTTTCAGTATTCGTAGTTAATGTAATTGACTTTTGAACTTGGTTTGCACCTTTTCCATTAAATTTTACAGTAAACTCAGAAGATTCACCAGGAGCTAGAGGGCTTCTGTTCCAATCTGAAGGCACAGTACATCCACATGTACTTTTAATGTTACTTACGACTAAAGGTGTGTTACCTGTATTGGTATACTTAAATTTTGTTTCAACCGGAGTACCATTAACTATGGTTCCAAAATCGTGCTCAGCTTCAGCAAAAGAAATCACTGGAAAATCACCGGCAGTTGCATCTCTTTCTGCAGCAGCCGCTACATTAGATGAATTAATTTTGCTTGTTGCATCTTCTTTACAAGATGTAAAAGCTACTAAACATAATGCGCTTAACGCTAAAATTGCTTTCTTCATTGCTATAATTTTTAAATATTTTTTAGTTTAAGTAGCCAAATGTACTAATAATTTCATCGAATTAAAATTTTTAGCACATTTTCAAACAAAACATTAACACTCTACTACATCCTAAATAGGAGTATTACATTAACCCTCTGCCAATTTTATTGAGATTTCCTTCTTCTGTATAACCTTTAACAATTTTATCTAAAATACCATTAATAAAATTACTACTCTTAGGAGTAGAATACTCTTTGGCTATTTCTAAATACTCGTTTATTGTTACTTTTACTGGTATTGATGGGAATTTCTGAAATTCACAAATAGCCATTTGCATTAATATGGCATCAATTTGGGTGATGCGGTCTGCATCCCAATTTTTTGTTTTAGTCCCTATTTCTTCACCAAATTTAGATTGATTTAAAATCGTCTTTTTCAACAAGTTAACACCAAAATCTCGATCCTCCATATCTTTAAATAATTTTGGAGTAAAGAACTTCCCATCAGAAGAAGCTTTGACTTTCTTTAAAATCTTAAGTATTGCAGTATTTACAACTGGAAGATCATCTAACCATGTAAGTCGCTTATCTTCAAAATAATCATACAGCTTATCATTGGGTGCAATAATATCTGTAAACAAATCTATAATAAACACTTTATCATCTTTAAAAGTAGATATTTTAGTAGACATATAGTCTTTATACATATCACTTTTAAGAATAGATTTGAATATAACGTCAATGTATTCAAAATCTAAATACCAAGGGTTTTCTTTTTGATCCTCTATGAGCTCTAAGAAAATGTCATTAGAACTTAAAAGTGTCAAGACCTCATTATTTACAAACTTAGAGTTTGGATCTTTTTCGTCTTTAGTTGCTAGTAGTTTATTTTGGGTCTTCTCTAATATGTCCTTTGATTTCTTTTGAACCTCAATCAAAAGCGATAATTGCGCAATAAACAAATCGTACATGCTATCTAAACTCTGTAGAAGAAACCTTTCGCTTACTTTAATATCATCACTTTCACTTCCTCTTGAAGCATAGAGTGTTTGCATTACTTTAATACGAATATGTCGTCTATTTAACATGGTTACAAAGAGCTATTAATTAACAAAAGCAAATTTAATTACTGAATTTTTATAAGAACAGTAATTAGATTTGCTTTGCAAAAATACTATAATTTTAAAGATGCAAACTATTTTTAGTTTGTAATGTTTTTATTTTCTCTGTTCTCTTTTACGAGTTTCAATACGTTCTTTTGCGATATTCATAGCTGCAACATTTGTGGTAACATCGTTTGCCTTAGCTCGAGTCAAAATTTCTAGTGTTGTATTGAAAATATTTTCAGTTTTACGAATGATTTCTTGACGATCGTAATTCTCTAACTCTGCATAAACATTAATAATTCCGCCTGCATTTATTAGAAAATCTGGAGCGTACAAAATATTTTTATCTTGTAACAGTTTACCATGTTTCACTTCGTCTGCCAGCTGGTTATTTGCAGCACCTGCAATAATGTCTGCTCTTAATTTATAGATTGTATCATCATTTATAGTCGCTCCTAAAGCACAGGGTGCATAAATATCCATAGGCTCGCTGTAGATATCTTGTCCGTCATAAATAGTAACATCATATTTAGAACGAACTGCTTCCAAACGTTCTTGATTAATATCTGCAATCGTAACTCTTGCACCTTCGTTTGTTAAATGCTCAACAAGTGCTTCACCAACGTGCCCAATACCTTGTACATAAACAGATTTATCTTCAAGAACATCGCTTCCGTATTTAAATTTTGCGGCAGCTTTCATTCCCATAAAAACACCGTAAGCCGTAATTGGCGAGGGATTCCCTGCACCTCCTTTACTTTCAGAAATACCCGTTACATATGGTGTAACTTCTCTTACTGTATCCATATCTTCGGTAGTCATCCCTACATCTTCCGCAGTAATATATCGACCACTTAAAGAATGTACAAACTCACCAAACTTCTTCATGAGTTCAGGTGTCTTTTGAGTTTTTGCATCGCCAATGATAACCGCTTTACCTCCTCCAAGATTTAAGCCTGTAATTGCCGATTTAAAGGTCATACCACGAGATAATCTTAATACATCATTAAGAGCTTCCCATTCATTATTGTAGTTCCACATTCTAGTACCTCCTAAAGCAGGTCCCAAAACTGTGTTATGAATTCCAATTATTGCTTTTAAACCAGTATCTTTGTCGTTGCAAAAAACGATTTGCTCGTGATTATCAAAAGAGTGTTGTCCAAAAACCGGATCTATTTTTGAAAGCTCTTTAGAACTTAAAACGTCTGACGTCATTGTATTTATTTTTATAAATCTATTTTAATTATAAATAAAATAGGAAACAAAAATAATCCAATATGTGAGTATTCACAATAATAAGGTCCTAAAATATCAAATTGTTACTATTCAAGTTGCTATACAATTAATGAAAGAACTAAGTCATATAAATAAATATTTTAAGAAGTATCGTTATCAATTACTATTAGGTATACTAATAACCATAGGAGCTAAAGTATTTGCATTATTTACACCGCGATTTATTGGTAAGGCGATTACTACCATTTCCAAAAAACTAAATGGAGAGATCAGCGAGGCTGTTTTTAGGCAAGAATTAGCCATCAATATTGGTTACCTCATTGGAGCTGCTGTTATTGCTGGAATCCTCACATTCTTAATGCGACAGACTATTATTAATGTATCGCGGTACATTGAGTTCGATTTAAAAAATGAAATCTACCAACAATATCAAAACCTATCACTTAACTTCTATAAATCCAATAAAACTGGGGATTTAATGAATAGAATTAGTGAGGATGTTAACAAGGTAAGAATGTATGCTGGCCCAGCTATTATGTACACTATAAACACAGTAACTCTTTTCTTAGTGGCTTTGATATATATGATTAGTGTGGCACCGAAACTTACATTATATACGGTTTTACCTTTACCATTATTATCATTTATTATTTATAAATTAAGTCGGGTAATAAATAATCGTAGTCGCGTTGTACAAGAATATTTATCTCATTTATCTGCATATACTCAAGAATCATTTAGCGGGATTTCAGTAATTAAATCCTACGGTATCGAAGAACGGAATTTTGATGCATTTCATAAACTGTCTGAAGAAAGTAAGCAAAAACAAATCGATTTAACCAAAGTACAAGCCTTATTCTTCCCATCCATGATTCTGCTCATTGGAATAAGCAACATCCTAGTCACTTACGTTGGGGGCATGCAATACATCAATGGCGAGATTAAAGAAATTGGAACTATTGCAGAATTTTTAATTTACGTTAATATGTTGACTTGGCCAGTTGCTACTGTAGGTTGGGTAACAAATTTAGTACAACAAGCCGAAGCCTCTCAAAAACGCATTAATCAATTTCTTAAAGAAGAACCTGAAGTTAAAAACTTAAGTACAACTCCAACCAATATCAAAGGCAATATAGAATTTAAAGACGTAACTTATATTTATCCTGACACCAATATAAAAGCTTTGGATAACGTTAGTTTTTCTCTAAAAAAAGGAGAAACACTTGCGATATTAGGTAAGACAGGATCTGGTAAATCCACAATTCTAGATCTTATTGCGAGACTCTATGATGTTCAAGATGGTCAAATACTAATTGATGGCACTCAAATAAACAAAGTGCATCTTAAGAGTTTAAGAGACTATATCGGCTATGTGCCTCAAGAAGCCTTTTTATTCTCTGATACGATTGAAAACAACATCATGTTTGGTAAAGAAGATGCAACAGATCAAGAAGTTATCAACGCTTCAAAAAATGCAGATGTACACAAAAATATAATGAAATTCACCAACGGTTATAAAACCAAATTAGGTGAACGAGGGGTGACACTTTCTGGCGGACAAAAGCAACGTGTTTCTATCGCGAGAGCGATAATTAAAGCTCCTGAGATTATGCTCTTTGATGATTGTCTGTCTGCTGTAGACACAGAAACTGAAGAGAAAATACTTAAAAATTTACGGAAAATTTCTCAAGGAAAAACAACCATAATAGTAAGTCACAGAGTCTCTTCTGCAAAAGATGCAGATACTATTATTGTATTAGAAGATGGAAAAATCATCCAAAAAGGAGCACATGAAACTCTTGTAAACATAGATGGTTACTACAAAGCGCTTTACATAAAACAACTAAGTACAAAAGAATTATAGTTATTTGTTGCTTACTAATCTTTTTTTTTAGATTTTTGGTGAACAATCAAAGCATAAATTAATATTAGATATGAGTGATCACGGAATGATGGAGAAAGAAGAAATTTTCTCAAAAGTTTTAAGAGCAGGACGACGAACATACTTTTTTGATGTAAGAGCTACTAAAGCTGAAGACTATTATCTTACAATTACAGAAAGTAAGAAATTTACCAACGATGATGGGTCTTTTCATTACAAGAAACATAAAATCTATTTATACAAGGAAGACTTCACTGAATTTAATGAGATCTTAAAAGAGATGACAGATTATATCGTTACTGAAAAAGGTGATGAAGTTATTAGTGAACGTCACCAAAAAGATTTCAAAAAAGAAGAGTATTCAACTCCCAATGATGGGACTGAAGGCGGAGAATCTGTTGATAATTCTGATTCTGCAGAAAAATTCACAGACATCAATTTTGAGGATATCTAAAGATTTATATTGTTAAATTATACAAAACCGCTATTCATTGAATAGCGGTTTTTCTATTTTTATACTATTACTATTTTATACGAGTATAACCAACAAATCAATACGTTTTATGAGACTAAAAATCGTTCTATTACTTCTATTTATATGTCATCTTAATGCACAAACTCCAACAGATCTATCGTACTACTTATCTCAAGATATAACCTACGATCAAAGCATTCCAACACCTGAGTCTGTTATTGGACATCAAGTTGGTGAGTGGCATATTACACATGATAAGTTAGTCTACTATATGCAAACCTTAGCAAAAGCATCAAATAGAATAAGTATCGAAAATAGAGGTACCACTTTTGAAGATAGACCACTGCTACTTCTAACAATCACATCACCAGAGAATCAAAAAAATCTAGAATCCATAAGACAAGATCACATTGCTTCTACTGAAAACAATACTGTAAATACTAGTGATATGCCAATAGTTGTGTATCAAGGGTTTTCAATTCATGGTAATGAACCAAGTGGTTCTAACGCAGCCCTATTAGCAGCTTATCATCTTGCTGCAGCACAAAGTCAGGATGTAAACAATCTTTTAGAAAACACCGTTATTCTATTTGACCCCTCTCTAAACCCAGATGGTTTACAGCGCTTTGCCTATTGGGCAAACACGAATAAGAATAAGAACCTTAACCCAGATCCTAACGACAGAGAATATGACGAAGCTTGGCCAGGAGGACGAACAAATCACTACTGGTTTGATATGAATCGTGACTGGTTACCTGTACAATTACCAGAGTCAAGAGCGCGTATTGCAAGTTTTCATAAATGGTTACCAAATATCCTTACAGATCATCACGAAATGGGAACCAATGCTAGTTTCTTTTTTCAGCCAGGAATTCCCTCACGAACCCATCCATTAACACCTAAACTCAATCAAGAACTCACTAAAAATATTGGCAATTTCCATGCAAAAGCCTTAGATAAAATTGGATCGCTATACTATACCGAAGAGAGTTTTGATGATTTTTACTACGGAAAAGGATCTACCTTTCCAGATATCAACGGTGGTATTGGAATTCTTTTTGAGCAAGCCAGCTCTCGCGGACATATTCAAGAAAGCGATAATGGTATATTGACATTCCCATTTACCATAAGAAATCAACTTACTGCTGCTATGTCTACACTAGAAGCTGCAAAAAACATGCGTGAAGAAATCCTTCAATATCAACATGATTTTTATAAAAACGCAAGACAGGAAGCCACAAAAGAGAACGGGAAAGGCATCGTTTTTGGTGATGAAAAAGATGCTGCAAAAACGTTTCATTTAGCTGAAATTTTAAAACGCCAACACATAGAGTTCCATGAATTAAAAGCTGACTTTACAAGTAATGGAAAGCAGTTCAAAAAAGGACATGCTTATATCATTCCGAAAAATCAAAAAAACACGCGAATGATTAATGCGATGTTTGAAAAGCGCACAACATTTCAAGACAGTTTGTTTTATGATGTGTCTGCCTGGACCTTTCCCCTGGCATTTGGATTGGATTATGAAGAAAACATATCAACCTCAAATGCTGGAGAAAAAGTTGAAAATTTAGAAATGAAAACCGGTACTGTATCTTCAAAAGGCAACTATGCGTATTTGATGGAATGGCATGAATATTATACGCCTAAAGCTTTAAATGCTATTTTAAATTCTGGTTTACGTGCAAAAGTAGGCTTAGAACAATTTAGTATGAATGGAAAGGATTACGATTACGGAACGCTATTAATCCCAGTTCAAAATCAAAACAAATCGGCTACAGAACTCTATGCCTTTTTGCAGAAAATTGCTGAAGACAGTCATGTTCAAATTGATGCTGTCAAAACAGGGCTAACAGAAGGTATAGATTTAGGGAGTCGTAAATTTAGAAATCTAAAGCAACCTAAAGTCGCTATGATTGTTGGGGAAGGTATAAGTTCTTACGACGCTGGTGAAATGTGGCATTTATTTGACCAACGCTTTGACATGCTACTCACAAAATTAGATAATAATGCAATAAGTTCTACAAATCTTGATCGTTACAATACAATTATTTTACCTAGTGGACGTGTTAAAGCAGGTGCCACGAAGAAATTGAAGGAATGGGTTCAAAAAGGAGGCACACTTATTGGCTACAGAAGTGCTTTAAATTGGTTAAAAAGTAATGAGTTTATTAAATTAGAATTCAAGAAAAAAGAGCTTGTCGCCGAAGACATCACATTTGAACAACGCGGCGATTTTAGAGGTGCTCAAGTTATTGGTGGTGCAATTTTTGAAGCCAATTTGGACCGTTCTCATCCAATAAATTTTGGATACAAATCTGATAAAATAGCCCTATTTAGAAACAATACGCTATTTATGAAAGCTGACAAACAAAGCTATAACAACCCGATAAAATACACTAAAACTCCTTTATTGAGTGGGTATATCTCAAAACCTAACTTAGATAGTTTAGCATTGACTGTACCTTTTAAGGTTAAAAATTTAGGTAAAGGAAGCATTGTGGTTTTTACAGATAACACCAATTTTAGAGGGTTTTGGTACGGGACTAATAAATTGTTGATGAATGCGATTTTCTTTAGGGAGGAGCTTTAAATGCGTACAGTAATCAGTAATCAGTAATCAGTAATCAGTAATCAGTAATCTATATTAGATAAATTCGTTTTGAAAGTACACACCCAGTTAATTCCACTTTTTTTATACTTTCTTTCAACGTATATTCTCAATCGAATTCTAACCATACACTCTATTCTTCTAACCTTGAGCTAATAGAGAAGATAAAAGAGTACTGCACTGATAGTTTGAATATGGACATTTCAAACAGTTTCTATTCTAATTGGGCAACAAGTGAAGAACCTAACTATTATTTGTATGTGTCAAAAAAAGACACATTATTGAGTGCTTTAAAAGCACAAAGAAAATTTAAATACTTTGGATTTAATCTCAAAGAAGCTAAAAAATCAAAACGTTTCTATGATGAAAAGCAATTTTCAACTTTGCTTTATAAAACCTATGGGACTTCTGCAGCTCAACTCTCTAATCACCTTTTATCATATTCCGTAGAAAGTGTTTCATTCATTGTTTTTCATGAAGCAATCCATCAGCATATTAGAATAAATACCAAGTTACCCTATTCTTTGACTGAAGCCATGTGTGATATTATTGGTAATTATGCAAGCTTAGCTATTTTTAAACAAAATATTGAATTAAATAAAATAAAAGTTAAAGAGCAAATTGAAAAAATCGAGGATGTTTCATTAGAAATAAACAAACTATTAAATAATTTTAAACTTCACAAAAATGAAATAACAACAGATAAGGTTGAACTGATAAAGAAAATACAAAACCTAAAAGATAATAAAGACAAGTTTTTAAATGAACGATATAATTATGAAATTAATAACGCCTACCTCTTAAGAAATACTAGTTATACAAAACATTATTTTAAACTAAAAAAACTTTTGATTGTAACTGATAACTTAAAAGAATTTATTCAATTTATGATCATGCTCCCAACCGAAGAATCAGAATGTATTTCTGAAATAAATAAAAAAATTGAAATACTATCGAAATCTATAGATTAGTAATCTATTCTATTACTATCTATATGGTCATAAATAACTTAGTTTAATTAAGAAACTGTGCTACCATTGTCAACCCTGTTTTCAGGATTAAGAAGTACAACATCTTTACCATCAACGGCACCCAGCAATAAGCATTCACTCATAAATTTAGCAATTTGTTTCTTCGGAAAGTTGACAACCGCAACAATTTGCTTTTGAATTAAGTCTTCTTTAGTATACAATGTTGTAATTTGTGCTGATGTTTTTTTGATACCTAACTCACCAAAATCTATGGTGAGTTGATACGCAGGGCGTCTCGCTTCAGGGAAATCATTTACCTCTATTATAGTTCCAATTCGTAGATCTATTGTTGTGAAGTCTTCAAAAGTTATTATATTATCCATAAATTAAAAGTATAAAAAATATGTCACTTACACCCTCAAATATGCTTCCGTTAGGAACAAAAGCTCCTGATTTTAAATTAGTGAATACTGTTGATGACACTTTAGTTTCCCTAAAAGAAGCAAAGGGCCTTAATGGGACTTTGGTGATGTTTATATGTAATCATTGTCCGTTTGTAATTCATGTGAATCCTCAGTTATCACAATTAGCAAAAGATTACGCTTCAAAAGGGATTAATTGTATTGCCATATCGAGTAATGATGTTGAGAACTACCCGCAAGATGCGCCTCACCTCATGCAACATCACGCAATAGAGAACGATTATAAATTCCCTTATTTATATGACCAAACACAGGATGTGGCAAAAGCTTATGACGCAGCTTGCACTCCAGATTTCTATGTATTTGATGGTCATTTAAAATTGGTATATAGAGGCCAATTAGACGGTTCTAGACCTGGAAATGATATAGAATTAACGGGAAAAGATATTCGTGATACTTTTGATAACTTACTGATGGAGGTGCCAATTTCCGAACTACAAAAACCTAGTATGGGTTGTAATATAAAGTGGAAATAGCAAATTTTTGATCTGAAACCTAGAATTCTTTCAAGAGCACTATTGACATTACGAATGAGGCACGAAGAGGAATCTCTGTATTATAAGATTTCTCCCGTCAGTCGTTCCTCCTTCTGTCGAAATGACAAAATGAATTCAATAATAAAATCCTGTCTGAATTCACAGACAGGATTTCACCCCTAACTAAACTAAACTTTAAACCTTAACGCGTCCGCTTAACTACTGCATTAAGATTACCTACTTATGATTAAGAAACTATAAAAAGTTTCCATCTGTTTTATATACGTTTGTTATTATCAAATTGGACTACAAGAATCAAAAAAATATTATATATTTTTTTGATTCTTCCCTACTTTTAGTATTTGAAAATCAAAAGATTTTCTAATTACCTATTTTGGCAATCGCTTAGCCTCTTCCCAATATTTTAGTATTTGAAAATCAAAAGATTTTCTAATTACCTATTTTGGCAATCGCTTAGCCTCTTCCCAATACACGTCCATTTCAACTAAAGACATATCAGATAGAGGTATTCCTAATTCTTTAGATTTTTGTTCTAAATACTGAAAACGCTGAATAAATTTCTTGTTGGTACGCTCCAAAGCGCTTTCTGGATCTACATTTAAAAAGCGTGCGTAATTGATCATTGAGAACAGTACATCACCAAATTCACTTTCAATTTTGTCTTGATTGTTTTGATTGACTTCTTCTTGAAGTTCTCCCAATTCTTCTTGTACTTTTTCAAAGACTTGATGTGGTTCTTCCCAGTCAAATCCAACACCTGCAACTTTATCTTGGATTCTATTTGCTTTTACCATAGCTGGTAAACTTTTGGGAACGCCTTCTAGAACACTAGTTTTCCCTTTGCCTTCTTTTAATTTTATTTGTTCCCAGTTTCTTTTGACATCGGCCTCGTTCTCAACGGTTACATTTCCGTAGATATGAGGATGACGGCGAATAAGTTTATCACAAATACTGTTGCAAACATCGGCCATATCGAAGGACTTTTGCTCACTACCAATTTTAGAATAAAACACGATGTGTAGCAAGACATCACCAAGTTCATTTTTGACCTCTTCGAGATCATTATCTAAAATAGCATCACCAAGCTCGTAGACTTCTTCTATGGTAAGGTGGCGAAGGGTTTGAATGGTTTGCTTTTTATCCCAAGGACATTGATCACGCAATTCATCCATGATAATGAGTAAGCGCTCAAAGGCTTTTAATTGTTGCGATTTATCAGTCATATTAACTATTTGAAACTCAAAAATACAACGGTTTCAATGAGATATAAATTCTAAACAACAATTAATATGAACAATCTATTAACTAGATTACTCCTCCTCGTCTGCAGTAACTTCTTTATCTTCATTTAATGTATCTAGCATATCGTGCTTCTCCAATAAATTGTACCACTGTACAATTTTTTTGATATCACTTGTATACACGCGATCTTCATCATAATCTGGTAAAACTTCAAAGAAATATTCTTCTAATTTATCTTTGGAATCCTTATGGCTTATTGAAGCTTGTTTAGAATCCTCTTTGTCTCTAATTTTTTTCAAAACGTCTCTAAGAGGCAACTCTTCTGTCAATGTATATACAGCGATTTCGCTTAATACACTTATATTACTGTGAATATTCACAGATACCTTTTTTTTATCGATTAGAGATTCTACAACAAAACCATTTCTAGTTTGTGTTACAATTTTATATAATCCTGGTTTTCCTGAAATGGAAAGTATTTTATCTAAACTCATAATATATTCTTAAGTATTAACGCTTCTTTTTCATCAGTGGGAAACGCATTCTATAATCTACTTGTATTTTTCCTTTGGAAATATTTGTCAATTTCCCTTTAATTAAACGTTTTTTTAATGATGATAATTTATCTGTAAACAAAATCCCTTCAATATGATCATATTCGTGCTGAACAACTCTAGCGATCAACCCGTCATAAACTTCGGTATGCACTTTGAAGTTTTCGTCCTGATATCTAATAGTCACTTTTGGTTGTCTAAACACATCTTCTCTTACATCTGGAATACTCAAACAACCTTCATTAAAGGCCCATTCATCACCTTCTTCTTCTAATATTTCGGCATTAATAAAAGTACGTTGGAAATTCTTAAGTGCTGTCTGTTCTTCCTCTGTGTAGATGTCATCTTCTGCAAAAGGCTCTGTATCCACTAGAAATAAACGTATTGGCAAACCTATTTGTGGCGCAGCAAGTCCAACACCAAAAGCACCATACATCGTTTCTTTCATGTTCTCGATAAGTGTATCGAGTTTAGGATAATCTTTAGTAATAGGCTCTGCTTTCTTTCTTAAAACAGGGTCGCCATAAGCAACAACTGGTAATATCATTATATTGTAATTTTCGGATGCAAAAATACGATTCTTATTTAGTATTTAAGAACTTTTTAAAGGGATTTAAGATGGATTCTGCAAATAGCTCTGCAAGATAATAGTGGCACTAATTTCATCAATCAATGCTTTATCTTTTCGTTGCTTTTTTTTGAGCCCGCTATCAATCATGGTTTGAAACGCCATTTTAGATGTAAATCGTTCATCAACACGTTTTACAGGGATTTGCGGAATAGCTTTTTCTAGTTGCACTAAAAATTTAGCAATTGACACTTCACTTTCAGATGCCTCATAGTTCATCTGTTTAGGCTCACCAACGATAAACAGCTCTACCTTTTCTTCGGAAATGTACTGTTTCAAGAATACTATCAACTCTTTGGTAGCGACTGTTGTCAAACCAGAAGCTATAATTTGCATCTCATCTGTAATTGCTATTCCTGTCCGTTTTGTTCCAAAATCTATTGCTAATATTCTTGCCATCTTGCAAAGTTAGTTCAATTATATGTAAAAGCAATTCGAATGTGAAATGTTGCAGCAACAGATTTAAGGATGGCTCATTTCCGAAGTAAACATAGTTGAAGCGAATAGACATAAAAAAAAACTCTTCTTTATAAACTAAAGAAGAGTTTCAAAATAATCAACTATCAATTAAACGTATTAAATTGTTTACCCTCTACTTTAAACAATCTACGTACTGTATTTAAGACACCACTTTCTCAAATACGTCACATATAAATAAAAAACTTTTGACTATTTAAAATAGAAAAGTACTTCTCGAGGTTAAGAAAGACTTTTTAAAAATTTGGAATTCTATTAATTGAGTAGACACATAAAACCACATCTAATTAACAGCTAGGTACTTATAAGTAAAACCACCTAACAAACCATGCTTTTACATGACCCAACCAGTTGTGCATTTTAATATATTATAAACAGGAAAAAAAATTAGCATTATCTCTCCCGAAGTTTTAATACTAATGACTGAACCAATAAACTTATAGATATTCACTTGTGATGCACTATCAAAAAACAAACGTGTTCTTATTTTAAAAAGGCAATCCCTACTAAGGGATCAGTAGGGATTTACAAAAATTAGCTATTAATTATTAAAGTAACTAAGTATTAGTTTAGGGAAACACTCAGTAAATAATAATTCACATTAACTAAGAGACCTCTTTTATTGATAGGTCACATTTTTTTATTTTACTTATTACTTCTCCCTAAAACAGGACGTTCTGAGCACTTTTAAACTTGGACTGATGCTAGGCTAATAGAACGCTTAAAATAAAATCGATAAAATTTATTATTACATTTATATTTGTAGAAATACCATATAAAAAAGATAATGAAACAACTACAACAAAACATAGAAAACGCTTGGGATGACAGATCTTTATTAACCAATCAAGTCACCATTAATAGTATTAGAAGCGTTATAGATTTATTAGACGAAGGTACGCTTAGAGTGGCAGAACCGACAGACAACGGATGGCAAGTAAACGAATGGGTAAAAAAAGCGGTTGTTTTATATTTCCCAATTCAAAAAATGGAAACCTTAGAAGCTGGTATTTTTGAATACCACGATAAAATCCCTCTAAAACGCAACTATAAGGAAAGAGGAATAAGAGTTGTACCAAATGCTGTAGCACGCCATGGTGCTTATATTTCTTCTGGTGTTATTTTAATGCCAAGCTATGTAAATATTGGAGCTTATGTTGATGAAGGCACAATGGTAGACACTTGGGCGACCGTTGGTAGCTGTGCGCAAATTGGAAAAAATGTACATCTATCAGGAGGTGTTGGTATTGGTGGTGTTTTAGAACCTTTACAAGCTGCACCAGTAATTATTGAGGATGGTGCATTTATTGGTTCTCGTTGTATCGTTGTAGAAGGTGTCCATATAGAAAAAGAAGCTGTTTTAGGCGCTAATGTGGTATTGACCATGAGCACAAAAATTATTGATGTTACTGGCGACGAGCCCATAGAAATGAAAGGTCGAGTTCCTGCGCGTTCAGTAGTCATTCCTGGAAGTTACACTAAAACATTTCCTGCTGGAGAATTTAATGTGCCTTGCGCATTGATTATTGGAAAACGTAAAGAAAGTACAAATAAGAAAACCTCGCTTAATGATGCTTTGCGTGAGTATGATGTTGCGGTTTAATTAGTGCCCAGTCGCAGCACACAGTCATTAAATTGAAAACAAAAAGATCCTAGTATTTTGAAAATTCTTATCGTACAACAAAAAATGATTGGTGACGTGCTCACCACAAGCATACTATTTGAGGCTATTAAAGCGAAACATCCTGATGCTGAGTTGCATTATGTGATTAACTCACATACGTTTCCTGTAGTTGAGAATAATCCTTTTATTGATAAGTTCTTGTTTGTTACTCCAGAAATGGAGGACAGTAAGATTGTGTTTTTTCGATTTTTAAAATCTTTAAAAAAGGAGCGTTATGATGCGGTTATAGACGTCTACGGTAAATTAAGTAGCGCTTTAATTAGTTTATATTCTAAAGCAACTATTAAAAGCGCATACTTTAAAAAACACACAGCTTTTATTTATAATCATAGTATTAAGCGAATAAAGGTACCAGAACACAATGCTAGTTTAGCTATTGAAAACAGAATGCTTTTATTACAATGTTTAAATATTCCATTTAAGTTATATCAACCTAAAATTTACTTAAGTTCTGAAGAATTGGAACTTGCAAAATCGTATTTAGAGTCTTCAAAAATTGATTTAAGTAAACCTTTATTTATGATCAGTGTTTTAGGAAGTAATCCTATAAAGACCTATCCAGCCAAATATATGGCGCAGATTTTAGATAATATGGCAGAAGCAACTCCAAACGCTCAAATACTCTTTAATTATATCCCAGTGCAGAAAGAAGATGCAAAAGCTATTTTTAATCTTTGTAAGCAACAAACTCAACAACATATATTTTTCAATGTTTTTGGAAAGAGTTTAAAAGAATTTCTAGCAATTACAGCACATTGTAAAGCTGTAATTGGTAATGAAGGAGGTGCTATTAACATGGCGAAATCATTACAAATCCCAACGTTTACTATATTTTCACCATATTTAAATAAGCAAAATTGGTTTGGTAAATCTGAAAATGAAAACCATGTTGCTGTGCATCTATTAGAAAGACTTAGTTACAATATAGCCGATGCAAAAAAACAACCGCTCGAGTATTACTTAAAGTTTAAACCAGAGTTTATCTCGCCAAGACTAAAAACATTTTTAACAACAGTATAGAATGCACTACAAATTTTTAATTTATATATCTTATAGTTATGCTGTCCCTATTGGTAATCCATTAGAAAAAGAAATTATAAATCGTGGTGATAGCGTCATGTGGTTTAGTGATTTAGAGAATGGAAAAGAGGCGCTACAAGACAAATCCAATCATCTTCGTACTATAGAAGCGGTCATAAACTACAAACCTGATATTGTTTTTGGTGCAACAGATGATGTACCAGATTTTATTTCGGGACTAAAGGTTCAAATTTTTCATGGCTTTTTTGCACAGAAACGCCCAGAGGGCAACAACAAGTTTGCACATTTTAGAATTCGTGGTTTTTTCGATTTATATTGTACTCAAGGCCCCACATCAACTGTAGGTTTTAAAGCGAAACAAAAAAAGTCCCCTCATTTTAAAGTCGTTGAAACTGGGTGGAGCAAAGTAGACCCGTTATTTCCTATAGTTAGGAAAGAAAACAGCAGTAAACCAACGGTTATTATTGCGTCAACGTTTACAAAACGATTGAGTTTAGCCTATAATGATGATGTTTTTGCAGAAATCAAAAGGTTATCAAAATTGGATACCTTAAATTTCATTATGGTCTTACACCCTAAATTACCACAGGAATTAAAAGATAAATGGAAGTCATTAACCGGAAAGAACTTTACGTATCACAATACCACAGAATTAATTCCTTTATTTAAAAAAGCAGACATTATGTTTGCCGATACCACGTCAGCAATTCAAGAATTTTTAATTCAAATAAAACCTGTAGTTACCTATAATCATACCTTTGACCACAACTATTTAATAAACGTAAAAAAACCAGAAGACATTGAGGGCGCTTTTGAAGAAGCACTTTCCTACCCAGTATCACTAACTGATACTATTGAAAAATTTATTAATAAACTGCACCCTTATTTTGATGGAAAATCTAGTAATCGCATGATTGAAGAAAGTGTTTCATTTTTGCATGAAAACAAATCTCAATTAAAAAGCAAACCGCTTAATTTAATTAGAAAGTTTAAAATTAGAAAACGTTTAGGGTATTTCACACTAAAGAGTTACTCAAAAGGTTATACCATTAAGTTATAAGAATTACTTCTTTATTCCGTAGTTAGTATACTTGGACTTTGTGCGTTTAGTTTCTTTTCTTATGAGTTTGTTTTGAGATAACGCTTCAGTATTGACATAAGGCCTCTCGTGATACAAATGCACGCAAATGACACTATATCTAGCTTGAATCATAGTGATCCCATTATAAATCAAACGCTCTCCTAATTCTCGATCTTCACCTCCATATTGCATACGCTCATCAAACCCATTAACCGCTAGAATATCTTTTTTCCATAAGGAAACATTCATACCATCAAACGTAGCCTTTGTAGGCGTAAACGTATTTAAGAACCATGCTTTGGTTTTAAAAGAGGTAAGTTTATGTATTTTAAACGTTCTTTTTAACCCTCTCTTTAATAACCATTGGGGATTAAAACACTTTTGGTCTATGATATCTTGTTTAGAAATATCAGCAGAAACCATCTTACTTAATTTGAAATACCCACCAGACAGCACACAATTTTCACGACGCATTCTACAATGAGTTTCTACAAAATCATGTCGAGCAACACAATCACCATCTGTAAAAATGAGATAATCAGCATTCGCAATTAAAATAGCTTTATTAAGAATGCTTGTTTTTTGAAAGCCTTTATCTTCTTGCCAAACATGATGAATAGAAAAGCTGACCTCGATTTTCATCGCTTCAATCAAAGTCTTAGTTTCTGGTCCTGAACCATCATCTGCAATAACAACCTCAAAATCCTTGAACGTTTGTTGCTCAAAACTCCATATTACTTTCTGTAACCACTTTGGGTTATTATAGGTGCTAATAATTACTGAAGTGTCCATAGTTTTCATTGATTCAAAAATAGTTATTTTTACGCTTGGAAGCGATTTAAACTTTTTATTTTGTAGCGAGAATTATAGCTTTTTTATCTTAATGACATCTTGTTTTAATAGCATCACATTAGCTATAGTATGAAGAAAGTCAAAATTAAGTTGAAATAAGACACGTTTACAGCAAAAGAAAAAAGGTGAAGTCACTTTGTAAAACATTCTCTTAATTTCCAATTTGAAAAACAATACCAGTAACATATCTGCTTTAATGATTACCTTCAATGAAATAAACCACATTGAAGAGGTTATTGGTAATCTTTCCTTTGCAGATGAAATTATTGTTATAGATTCTTACAGCACTGATGGTACGTTTGAGAAGTTATCTGAAATGAGCAACGTTAAAGTGTTGTTACGTGAATTCAAAAATTTTGCAGACCAACGTAACTATGCTTTAGAACAAGCCAATTGCGAATGGATTTTCTTTATTGATGCCGATGAGCGTCTAACTCAAGACTCTCAAAAAGAACTTGTAGAGACGACTAAACATCCTAATGGAATTGAGGCTTTTAAAATCCCAAGAAAATTCATGTTTAATAATAAAGTCATGCGTTTTAGTGGTTTACAAACTGATCGCGTGTTTAGGCTCTTCAAAAAAGGAGTCACAAAATACCGTGAAGATAAATTAGTACATGAATTACTTGACTTCCATGGTGAATTCAAAATTTTAAAACATGATATGTTGCATTATTCGTTTAGCGACTACGAAAGCTATAAACGAAAAACAGAACATTACGGACTACTAAAAGCTCAAGAATTATTAAGAAATGGGAAACGACCAAATTGGATTCATTTCTATATCAAACCAGCTTATAAATTTTTAGCCAACTATGTTTTTAGATTAGGTATCCTTGATGGGAAGGAAGGTTATACCATTTGCAAACTCAATGCTTATGGTGTTTTTTACAGATATAAAGCACTTAACAATTTACTTAGAACGTCTCCAGAATAAGATTTTATTCTTGAGTCGTCTTTTTCTATGGTATCGATCTTGGAATTCTTCAGTATATGTCCACATGAGATTAAAAACGTCATCATAGTTTTCTCCTGAAGATTTCGCATATTCATCACTCATAATCTCTATCATAAACTTGTGAATAGTGAGCTTAGCAAAATTTTTAATTCTTGTATCCAAGTCTAAAGGTTTAAATTCCATTCGGTTTAAATCAACTAAATAGAAGTTATAATCAGCCCCTACTTTCTTAATCAACGTATTACCTGGAGAATGGTCTAAAAAATGAACTTCTTTTTTATGTAACCTATAAGTGAAACGTGTAAATGCACGCAGAATCTCCTCGTGGTTTGGATATTCAAAATCTGTAGTCAACTCACGATAGGTTAAATCACAGTCTAATTGCTCACTAATGTAGTAGCTTTTCTTAAATAAAAATGGTGTTTTAAATTCATAGTATGCGACAGGTTGCGGTGTTCCAATATCTAAACTCTGAAGCCACTTACCATATTCAAATGAACGTTGGGCTTTACTTTTTCTAAAAAAACGATAAGCAATTTGATTAACAAGATTAGGAATTCTAAAGGACTTTACATTAAGTATTCTATCATCTAGTTGGAACAACTTTAACGAGTTACGATCTTGATTTCCAAAATTTTCTCCTTTAGTATCAAAATTCGTAATGATATCATCCAAAAAAGCCTCATGCTGCTTAAAATTTTCGTGTATTTGCTTAGTTCTACTCATTTAAATATTTATCAATGCCATTCACTGTCCAAGATGATTTTTCATTAATAGTTTTTAACTCAATATCATTATTAAGTTCTAATCTACTTTTCGATTTTTCAAGATGATAGACGTGATAGACTATTCCTCTATAACGTAATCGTCTTGATTTTAATCCGAAATTAAAAAACCGCAGTGCTAATTCAGAATCTTCTCTTCCCCAACCTTTAAAATCTTCATTATAACCATTTACAGCTATAAAATCTGATTTATAATAAGAGGTATTACAACCTCTGAATTTTTTTGAAAGTTCTAGTTTTGGCTTATAAAACTGACTTAAAAACGGGCTATAAATTGCTCTTGTACGTTTTTTTATACCTGCGGAAAAAGGGCTGAATTGAAATTGCTGATTAGTGAATAATTTTTCTAGATATATTTTTTGGATATTGACCCTGCTTCCGTACAAATAACAATTTTCTGAAGCAAACGCCATATGGTCATTAATAAAATTTGGATGCATGATACAGTCGCCATCGACCTGAATAATATAATCACCTTTAGATTGAGCTATCGCTTTATTTAATATCGTCGCTTTAGTAAATCCGACATCCTCGTGCCAAACATGTCTAAGAGGAATTGATAACTTTGATTTGTAGTCTTCAATAAGACTTAAGGTGTCTGGCTTTGACCCATCATCAGCAATTATAATCTCATCAGGCATAGACACCTGATTAACAACACTAGCCAGCACAACATTAAGTGCTTCTGGCCAATTATAGGTTGAAATTATTAAACTACTTTTTATAAAACTCATGAGTTAAAAATAGGATTCAAAATCAGGTTTTTTATTACCATTAATAATCTTCGAAAACTTAAACCACTGTCCGAAATTTTTACCGAATAAATATAATTTAGTTAAAGTTAGACTAGGACGCTCTTTAATAAGATCTTTAATTTCATCTAAGTTTCTAGACTCAAAAAAACCAAGTTTCTTCCATTTATGTGGTTCTAAATAAAATACATTTTTAATAGTTTGATAATTTTTTTTATCTGCCTTGCGCCATTTTTCAAAAAACTCTTGATTCACATCTACATTATGTCCCCAATTATCGAGCTTAAATTTTAGTTCTTTTTCTGTTCTAGACAGACATTCATGCAGTAGAATATTATTGGAATAGATAATACGCTCCTTTGTTTTTCTAGCAACTTTATAATTTGGATAATTTGTGGCTAACAGTACTTTTGTAGGTCCGTCCACATATAAAATTCCATCCTCTAAATACTTGTAGATATTAATTAAAAAACCAGCGATTTGAATGGGTTTTTTTTCGGGAGATTCTAAATAATGATCGTGCGCTCTTAGCTCATTTACAAAATTATAAAAATTTATAAAAATCTCATCAGCATCTACTTGAACTAACCAATTACCAATTCCCATTTTTAGAGATAACATATGTCGCTCTCTGGTATCATTTTGAATTGCCGACAACTCAGGTATGTAAAAATTATCTTTATAAATAGTGATTTTATTATCGGTATCGAAAACTTTTAACCACTCATAAAAATCAGGGTCAATCTTAAAGTTTTCCCCAGACCAAGTGCGCTGTTCTTCATCCATCGCCAAGAAAATAGCATCTGCTAAATAATAAACCGGAGGAATTGAAAGTTTTAACTTTTCATAATCATATGATAACAAAAAACCGACTTGTATTTTCTTCATATTTACACTTTGGAATATTACAATATTAATCATTTAAGAAAACTTAATCACATAAAGCTTTAATTTTTTGATTAAATTTGCGCAGCTTAGAACCTATGGATATTTCAATTATTATTGTAAATTTTAATTCTGCAAACTACACTATCAACTGCATAGAATCGATTTATAAACATACTAAAAATGTAACATTCGAAATAATTGTTGTAGATAACAATTCATCTTTAGAAGATATAAAAACTTTAAATACTTTTTTACAAATTAAACCCTTTAACTTTTTAAAAAGCAAAATCAACTTAGGTTTTGGAGGAGGAAATCATTTTGGTTATCAATTTGCAAAAGGAAAACATTATGCGTTTATAAATAATGACGCTGAACTTACCGAGAACACATTACTAAAATTATTAAACTACAGTAATGAGAATAAAAATGCAGGCGTTTTAGGTCTTCACCAAGTTAATAAAGAAAAAGAGCGATTTAAATATAGTTATAGACAATTTATAGATTTAAAGTATCACCTTTTTAACCAAAAAAAACCTCACAAATACTATTCTAAAAAAACTAATAGCGATTTAACAAGTCCTTTTGAAGTTGATTTAGTTTCTGGTGCTTTTATGTTTTTCAAAAAAG
The DNA here is from genome assembly GCA_034111845.1 of Psychroserpens sp. Taxonomy (GTDB): domain Bacteria; phylum Bacteroidota; class Bacteroidia; order Flavobacteriales; family Flavobacteriaceae; genus Psychroserpens. Next base: position 60,052 of record JAWUWM010000043.1, read on the forward strand.
AAGCTTATGAAGTCTCTGGTGGTTTTGACCCGAACATTTTTTTGTTTTATGAAGAGATGGATATCTGTCTTCGCTTAAAAAAGAATAGCTATAAAACTATATTTTATCCAGAGTCTACGTTTATTCATTATATGGGCAAAAGCTCTTCAAACGTTAAAATTAAAAATGAGTTTACGATTTCTTATTTATATGTGATACAAAAAAATTATAGTTATATGTATTATTATGTATTAAGAGTTATATTGCTTTTAAAATACGGATTTAAGTCTATTCTAAAACCTAAGAAATACTTTTCTTCCTTTAAAATAATTTTAAAAGGAGGGAATTCTTTAGTTTACTCAATGAAACCTTAACTGCGAAGAACACCATATGGAATACGAAAACAAAGCAAAAGCATATTATAATTTCCCTAGAGCAGAGATGCTCGATTATTTACCAAAGGAAGCTCAAACTGTTTTAGAAGTTGGATGTGGCCAAGGTACTTTTGCTGCGCAAATTAAAAAATACAACAATGCCGAGGTTTGGGGAATAGAATACATGAAAGAAGAAGGTGACCTTGCTAAAAATATTCTCGATAAGGTTTTTATTGGTGGCGTAGAAGATTTTATTAAAGATTTGCCAGACCATTATTTTGATGCCATATATTTTAATGACGTGCTGGAACATTTAGCGTATCCAGATGCTGTTTTAAAAGATTTAAAACCGAAACTCAAGGCTAATGGATTAATAATAAGTTCAATTCCTAATCTTAGACATTTTAGAGTACTTAAAATGTTAGTTATAGATGGTAATTGGGACTATACAGAGCATGGTGTCATGGATAAAACACATTTGCGATGGTTTACTAAAAAAAGTATTAGAAAAATGTATGAGGATCTAGGCTACGAAATTGTAAGCCACGAGGGAATTAGCCCGAGTAAATCTTTAAAACCTTATCTTTATAATATTCCTTTATTATTTACTGCCATGGATATGAAATACAAACAATTTGCTACAGTAGCTCGAATAGTGTAATTGAGTATTGTCGAAATAGCCATGATAGACTTGTATATTGGGTTTTTTAATAAAGTTATGACTCACAATAAAAATGGTTAGATTGCTAAAAACGACGCCCCTTACATTAAGTACACATATTTTGTTTTTAATAATTCCGAAGAAAAAAAACGTATTGCTTTTAATGCTCGTCAGCATGTTTTAAATTTGTTCAATAAAGACATCATAGTACAAAAGTCAATTGCGTATTATGAAACCATATTAAAGAACAAATGACACCAGAAGAACTTCAAACAGAACTAGACAAAGCGCTTACCATATTAAAAAATGGAGGTATTATACTCTATCCTACAGATACCGTTTGGGGCATTGGATGTGACGCCACAAACTACGATGCAGTAACGCGAATTAACAAACTCAAGAAGCGTAAAGGTTCTAAAGATCTAGTTTGTTTGGTTAATAATTATTCTATGCTAGAACGCCATGTGGATAATGTTCCTAATATGGCATATACCATTTTGGATATAGCAGATAAACCAACCACTATTATTTACGATGATCCCGCAGGAGTTGCAGAGAATTTAATTGCAGATGATAACACTTTAGGGATACGTGTTGTTAAAAACAAATTCTGCGAGAAACTAATAAGATATCTAAAAAGACCATTGGTCTCTACCTCTGCCAATATTAGTGGAAAACCAAGCCCAAAATCATTCAAAGAAATAAGTGAAGAGATTTTAAAAGGTGTGGACTATGTCGTAAATTTGCAAAACGAAAAAAGTCAGTCGAAACCCTCTACAATTATTAAACTTAGTAATGCAGGTAAGGTGGAGATTATACGAGAGTAAATACTTTTAGCCACGAACACACGAATTCAAATGTCGAAGACAAATTTTAAAGAAGCCTTAGAAAACGAAATCTTCACGATCATATCAAAATCCGCAAAAGAAATTGGGGTTGATAGCTACGTCATTGGTGGTTTTGTTCGTGATTTTATTTTAGATCGTGGTGAACATAAAGACATTGACATTGTTGCTATTGGCAGCGGGATTGCACTTGCTAAACAAGTCGCAAAAAACTTACCAAATCATCCAAAAGTTCAAGTATTTAAAACCTACGGAACAGCCATGTTGGTCTATAAAGATATGGATATTGAGTTTGTTGGTGCGCGTAAAGAATCCTATAACGAAAAGAGCAGAAATCCCGTTGTAGAAAACGGAAGTTTGCAAGACGACCAAAACCGTCGCGATTTTTCGATTAATGCCATGGCTTTAAATTTATCTGAGGATGACTTCGGAAATTTGCTAGATCCATTCAAGGGCATAAAAGATTTAGACCGTAAATTAATTATAACACCTCTAGATCCAGACATCACCTACAGTGATGACCCTTTGCGTATGATGCGCGCCATACGTTTTGCCACACAACTTAATTTCACGATTGAAGACGAGTCTTTAAAAGCGATATCTCGTAATAACGAGCGCATAAAGATTATCACCAACGAACGTATTGTAGTAGAATTGAACAAAATTCTCGAAAGTGACAAACCCTCTATTGGATTTTTACATTTAGAAAAAACTGGGCTTTTAAAACACATCATGCCTGAGCTTACTGCTCTAAAAGGTATTGATGAAGTTGAAGGTCAAACTCATAAAGATAATTTTTATCACACGCTTGAAGTAGTAGATAATATATCAAAAAACACTAATGACCTTTGGTTGCGTTGGGCTGCTCTCTTGCATGATATTGGGAAAGCACCAACAAAAAAATTCAGTAAAAAAGTAGGTTGGACGTTTCATGCTCATGAATTTGAAGGTGCTAAAATGGTATATCATTTATTTAAGCGACTAAAAATGCCTTTGAATGACAAAATGAAATTCGTTCAAAAAATGGTATTTATGAGCTCAAGACCAATTGTTTTAGCTCAAGATTTAGTGACAGACTCTGCAGTGCGACGCTTGGTTTTTGATGCAGGAGATTACGTCGAGGATTTAATGGTATTATGCGAGGCGGACATCACAACCAAGAATCCAAGAAAATTCAATAAATATCACAATAACTTCAAAATTGTTCGAGAAAAAATTGATGAAGTTGAGGCACGAGACCATGTTCGTAATTTTCAACCACCAATTTCGGGAGAGGAAATCATGACAACTTTTGGTTTAAAACCATCTCGAGAGATTGGTCAAATTAAAGAGATCATAAAAGAAGCTATTTTAGAAGGCGATATTCCAAATGAGTATGACGCTGCTTATCAATTGATGTTGAAAGAAGGGGAACGCTTAGGTTTAAAAGTAAACCTATAATTATGATTAAAATCGTAAGAACAGATTCAAAAAACAAAGACTTTAGCAATCTAATTATAGAATTAGATAGATACTTGAAAATAACCGATCAGGACGAACATGAATTCTACAACCAGTTTAATAGCATAGACCTTTTGAACAATGTTATAATCGCTTATAATAAAAATAAAGCTGTTGGGTGTGGTGCTTTTAAAGAATTTAATGCCACGAGTGTAGAAATAAAACGAATGTTTATAAAACCTGAAGTACGAGGTACAGGAGTAGCTTCGGAAATTTTAAGTGCTCTAGAACTTTGGGCTTCAGAATTAAACTATAAGACTAGCGTTCTCGAAACAGGAGTACGTCAAAAAGCAGCAGTTGCATTTTATAAAAAGAGTAACTATAAAAGTATTACAAACTATGGCCAATACACAGATAAGACTAATAGTTTGTGTTTTAAAAAGATAATTTAAACTATGCAAAAAGCATTTAGAAAATCCGCGAAAATAGCATTAGTACTGGTTTATCTAGTCATAATCGCCGGTGCAGTTGTTCGTATGACTGGCTCTGGCATGGGGTGCCCAGACTGGCCAAAATGTTTTGGCTATTATATACCACCTACAGATAGTTCAGAATTAGAATTTAAACCCAACCATGCTTATAATAAAGGTATCGTCATTATAAAAGATGAAACCCTTTTAGTGGCGAGTGAAGATTTCAATTCTACTCAAACTTTAAACCTCAACAATTGGGCATCCTATACAAAACATGATTATGCAGTATTTAACCCACTACACACTTGGGTTGAATACATCAACAGATTAGCAGGTGCACTATCCGGAATTCCGATTTTAATATTCACCATTTTATCCTTTTGGCTCTGGCGAAAAAACAAATGGCTCACCACCTTATCTATTGCCACTGTTTTTGGTATGGCTTTTCAAGCATGGTTAGGAAAAACGGTTGTAGATTCTAATTTAGCGCCCTTTAAAATAACAGTTCACATGGTAATGGCCATGGTGATTGTGGCTTTTATTCTTTACCTCATTTACGCCTCAAAACTCACCTATAAAAGACAGGTTTTTAATGCGAATTTTAGAAATGTTATTTTAGTAGCGCTCTTATTATCTTTAATTCAAATCGTTTTAGGAACTCAAGTGAGACAACATATTGATGAGCGCGTTAAAGATATTGGATATATCAAATCACTTTGGATGGAAAATCCAACCTTACAATTTTATGTACATCGCAGTTTTTCTGTTTTAGTGCTTGCTATAAATGGTTGGTTATATTTTAGAAGTAAAAAATTAAATTTAGGCTACACGAAGACTAACCTTTTGATGTTGTGTATCCTGGCTGAAATAATTACGGGAATCACTATGTACTATTTTGATTTCCCATTTTTATCACAGCCTTTACATTTAGTTATTGCACTGGTAATGTTTGGAGTACAATTTTATATATATTTAGAAAGTAGACATAAAAAAGCCATTCTAACATAAAACTTATTTGTACTTAAGTAGTATCTTTGCAACCTAATTATTGAAAATGATTTACAGATTTAGAGCCATTCTTGACCATGATGCAAAAGACGATATTTTTAGAGATATCGAAATTAGAGAAACCGATTCTTTAGAAGATTTACATAATGCTATTACCCAGTCATTTGGGTTTGACGGACTAGAAATGGCTTCATTTTATCTAAGTAACGAAGATTGGGAACAGGGCGAAGAAATCTCAATGTTCGATGTGAGTGAAGGACACAATACGGTTAAAACGATGAGTGAAACTATACTTAACGTAGTAGTTGACCAAACGCAAACCAAACTTATTTATGTCTATGATTTCATGAACATGTGGACGTTTCTCGTCGAACTTGCTGAAATCGCAGAAGAAGCTGATGGCACAGATTACCCTAACTTAATGTTTGTTCACGGACAAATACCAGACTCAGCTCCAGAAAAAACTTTTGAATCCGAAAACCTTAATGACGATTTAGACGAATTTGATGACGAACAAGACGTCGATGATTATAGCGATTTAGATTTTGATGAAAATTGGAATTAAGCTTATGTGATTTATGACTGACTTTTCGTTGTTCTTGAATGAAGGCATTATTCATATCTTAGATCTTGATGGTCTAGACCATTTTTATTTTATCATTTCGTTTTGTATTCTTTTCTCATTTAAAGATTGGAAAAAAATTATAGGTTTAGTCACTGCCTTTACTTTGGGTCATTGTATGACATTATTTTTATCTGGATTAGAATTGGTAACCATCAATGCTAACAGTGTAGAATTACTTATCCCTATTACCATATTGCTAAGTTGTTTAAATAATTTTTATGTACTGTTCAATAACAAGCAGTCTAAACAACAACTCATCACAACCTATATCATTTTGCTAATCTTTGGATTAATCCACGGACTAGGATTCTCCAACTACATCAAAATGATGCTATTTGATGAGGAGTCTATTATTTTACCGCTTTTAGGTTTTAACCTTGGGATTGAATTAGCGCAGTTATTAATTGTTGCTGGTTTATTGACTGTATTGTCTGCATTGCAACTACTTTTTAAATCTAAAATAAGATGGATAAGATTGGCTATTAATGCGCTAATTTTCCTGTTAGTAGTTATGATGATGCTTTAATTAAAGTCACTAATTAAAAGGTTGATTGTTTTTTCTGTAACAAATTCCACGTAACAGCGTCGTATTGATGTAATCAACCACTACTGAATACTTTTCCGTAGAAAAAAATCAATCAAATTTGGAATCAATTTTAACCATTACTAATCTAACCAAAAAATTTGGCTACCTCACGGCTGTCAAAGATTTAACCTTTACCATTAACAAAGGTAATGTTTACGGAATCCTAGGACCAAACGGAAGTGGGAAGTCCACAACTCTTGGGATTGTTTTAAACGTTGTTAATAAAACCGAAGGTAGTTTCCATTGGTTTGATGGCCATACAACAACACACGACGCACTAAAAAAAGTAGGTGCTATTATTGAGCGACCAAATTTCTATCCTTACATGACGGCAGAGCAAAACTTAAAGTTAGTCTGTAGAATAAAAGGTGTAGACAAGAGTAAAATAACAGAAAAGCTAGAAGTCGTAGGACTATTAGACAGAAAAGATCATAAGTTTAAAACGTATTCGTTAGGCATGAAACAACGTTTAGCAATAGCATCGGCTTTGTTAAATGATCCAGAAATTTTAATTCTTGATGAACCTACAAATGGTCTTGATCCTCAGGGAATTCATCAAATTAGAAAAATCATTAAAGATATTGCAAGTAGAGGCACAACCATACTGCTAGCTTCTCACCTACTCGACGAAGTTGAAAAAGTATGTTCTCATGTTGTGGTATTAAGAAAAGGTGAGAAATTATATTCTGGTCGTGTGGACGAGATGATTTCAAGTCATGGCTTTTTTGAGCTTAAAGCCGAAAAACATGATGAGCTCATCAGTTTGTTAGAACATCATAACTCCTTCGGAAGTATAAAAGTTGAAGACCAACTCATCACTGCGTTTTTAAATGAACCTATGGATGCTCCCGAATTTAATACGCTCATGTTTGAAACCGGTATTATCCTTTCACATCTCGTTAAACGTAAAGAAAGTTTAGAAGAACAGTTCTTGCAATTGACAGATACTACAGAGGCCTAATCATCAACCAAAAAACGTTCTGAAGGTTTTCTACTTCAGAATATATAAAACCAACCATCATGTTAAGATTACTACAACTAGAACTTCAAAAATTAATGCTCAATAGAGCGAGTAAAGTTCTTATACTAATATCGTTTGTATTACCATTTTTCATCATTCTTTTATCTGCCATAAAAATCAACGTCTTCAACTATTTTACCCTAGAAATAGGACATTATGGGATTTTCAACTTTCCTATAGTTTGGCATATTGTAACATTTTTCGCGTCGCAGTTTAAATTATTTTTTGCAATTGTAGTCGTAAGTATGATAGGAAACGAGTACAGCAACAAGACCATCAAGCAAAACTTAATTGATGGATTAAGCAAAAAAGAATTTATACTTTCTAAATTTTATACCATTGTTTTCTTTTCTGCATTGGCAACATTATTAGTGTTTATAATTTGTTTATTAGTTGGCTTGTTTTACTCTAGCATTGACGAAGTACACCTCATATTTAGAGAGACAGAATTTCTCTTTGCTTATTTTCTTAAGCTCGTTGGCTTTTTTAGTTTATGCCTATTCTTAGGAATGTTGGTAAAACGTTCTGCATTTGCCTTAGCTTTTCTATTCGTATTATTTATTTTGGAATGGATTATTTACGGACTTTTAGCATGGAAACTGGACGAAAGCACTGCTACTAAAATTCAAAATTTCTTTCCGTTAAAATCCATGTATAAGCTTATCGATCAACCATTTCAACGTATTGCTATATCAAAAGCGCCAAACGGTCAAGACTTTTTATATGACTTTGGGGTACATTGGTATCAAATAGCTATCGTCATGGCTTGGACAGCATTATTTATCTTTTTATCCTATAGGTTATTAAAGAAGCGAGATTTGTAATATCTTTAGTGACTTAGCGTCTGTGAAAAAGAACCTATTTTGATGTTTTAAAATTTCCGAAGAAAAAAGAAGGAATTTTTAGCAATTAACTGTTCTATAGATAGACTCCCTAAGTTAATTGCAATCATTACATGAAAAAAAAATCCCTCTTACTACTAGCAACACTATTTTGCATAGCCTATACATTTGCCCAACAGGAAGCATCGTATTGGTATTTTGGTCAAAATGCTGGACTACGTTTTAATGCAGGCATGGGTACGGTTACTGTTATAACCGATGGACAAATAGACACATTAGAAGGTTGTACTTCAATCTCAGATACAACGGGTAATCTTTTGTTTTATACAGATGGAAGAACCGTTTGGAACCAAAACCATGATATAATGGCTAATGGTGATTACTTTGGTGGCACAGGCCTTTTAGGTGATCCTTCTAGTACGTCATCAGGACTAATTGTCCCAAAACCACAAGACCCAACGCAATATTATATTTTTACTGTTGATGAACCTCATCATTTAAATGCAAATGCTTTTCCAAATCAATATACAGGGACTTATCAAGGAGGGACTTCTGCACCTGAAGAAGATGATGGCTTTAATAATGGCTTTGCTTACTCTTTGGTAGATATCACTTTAGATGGCGGATTAGGAGATTTGGTAGATACTGAAAAAAACATTCCATTACTTACCTATGACCTAACTAACCCTCTCGAAGAAGCTTATAAATGTTCAGAAAAAATTACTGCTGTAAAAGCAGATGATTGTTCGTCATTTTGGGTAATCACTCATTTTACTGATAAATACTACGCTTTTAAAGTAGATATTGATGGCGTAAATACGATTCCTGTAATTTCGACAGTTGGTCCTGAGGTTCCAATTTCTGGATATCGTCGAAATTCGCTGGGTTATCTCAAGGCGTCTCCTGATGGCTCTAAATTAGCAGTTGCCCATTTTGGATTTGCGACAGAACAAGCAGGTAATGCTTCAGGTGGCGTGTATTTGTTAGATTTTGATAATGATACCGGTATTGTATCAAATTCGGTTGAATTATATGGCCCAGATCAGGGTGATAGCCCTTATGGAATTGAGTTTTCTTCAGAAAACAGAAAGGTTTACGCTAGCGTTAACGCAGGATTTCAAGGTAATGGTGCTAGTAGTATTTATCAATGGGATTTAGAAAGTACTGATATCCCTAACTCTATTGAAATCATTCATCAATCTAATACATTTAGTGCTGGAGCTCTGCAATTAGGCTTAGACAAACGCATATACAGAGCACAAGTAAGTTTTGGGGATTTTCCAAATACCGGAAACTTTATGGGTATCATTAATAATCCTGAAGCAACTGGAGGTGCCACTAACTACGATGAAACTGGGATTCTATTAGATATAAATGGTGGTTTTCAAAACATAAGTCGCATTGGTTTACCGCCTTTTATCCAGTCGCTTTTTAACTCACAAATTGATATCATTCAAAACGGTATTAGTACTACCGAACTTAAATTATGTGAAGGCGATAGTTATACCTTAATTGCTGAAAATATTCCAGGAGGCACTTATGCCTGGACAAAAGATGGTGTTGTCGCAGCAGAAACTACATTTCAATTAGATATTAGTAGCCCTGGGTTTTATGAAGTATTTATCGAGCCTAATAATGGGGAATGCCCTATTGAAGGTGAAGCTTTTGTTGGTGTGTTTGACATCCCAACAGCAACGCAGCCAGAAAACATGGTTAACTGTGATCTCACCGAAATATCTGTTTTTGATTTGACTGCACAAGATGCAGCCATTCTTGATTTACAAGATCCAGCACAATATACTGTACGTTATTATACCGCTCAAGAAGACGCGAATGACACTCTAAACGAAATTATTGGTGATTTTACAACGACTGAAAATCCGCAGACTATTTATGCTCGTGTAGATAACAATGATAATCCTAATTGCTACGCAACGACATCATTTTCACTTTCAGTTTTTATTACACCTGTCGTAAATATATTAGATGATATTACAGTTTGTGACACAGATTTTAGTGGAAACAGTATGGACGGTTTTACAACAGTAACTTTAGATGAATTAAATGTAGGGATTCTTGGTACGCAAAATCCTTTTCTTTACACAATAACGTTCCACCAATCTCAAGACGATGCAAATGACAACACGAATGGGTTGTCTAATATTTACACAAATATGAGTGCTTATACTGAAGAACTATTTGTGAGAATAGAAAATAACACGAATACAGATTGCTTCACTACAGATTCTTTTATTCTTAATGTAAACGATGCTCCAGAAGCTATTGACACCCTTTTAATACAATGTGATGAAGATGGTATTCCAGAAGGATTTACAACGTTTGACCTTAATCAAGTGTTTGACGATATTACTGGTGGTGCTGTAAATAGAACCATCCAATTTTATGTATCGCTCGTAGATTTAGAAAACGATGAAGATGCCCTTAATGCAGATGCTTTTGAAAATTATTTTGACCCGCATACTATTTATGCTCTAGTTACCAATACAGAAACCGGCTGTACTAATATCGCAGAACTTACACTTCAAGCAAGTTCTACCTCATCAAGTCATACGAGTTTAGACGTTTGCGATGATGATGGTACAGAAGATGGGTTTTCCAATTTTAATCTCAATGACACGTTGGATGCTATTCTATTAGGCATTGATCCAAATCTCGATGTTACGTTCTATGAAACCTATTTAGATGCTTTAATTGAAGATAACCCTTTAGGTACTAACTTCATAAACACAATAGCTTACAATCAAACCATCTATGCTCGTGTAGAAAACATGAACGCTTGCTTTGGTATCAGTTCTATAGAACTTACTGTTTTTGAGCTTCCAAATATTGTCATACAAGAAGACTTGTATTATTGTTTAAATACCTTCCCTCAGACCCTTGTTTTAACAGGTGGGTTAATAGATGATATACCAAACAATTACTACTACGACTGGTCAACAGGTGAAGATGAATTTGAGATTGAAGTGAACGAACCTGGTACATATACTGTGAGAGTGACTTCAACAGATGGTTGTTTCAAGGATAGAACAATAAATGTATTAGCGTCTGATATTGCCTCATTTACGAGTATTGAAGTGACAGATGCCACATCAAATAATACAATTTCAGTTTTTGTAAGTGGCGATGGGATTTATGAATATGCCTTAGATAATCCTGAAGGTCCTTACCAAGAAAGTAACCTATTTGAAAACGTAAGTTTTGGGTTTCATACGGTTTATGTTCGTGATATAGAAAATGATTGTGGTACCGTTGATGCCATTGTTTCAGTAATAGGATTTCCTAAGTTTTTTACACCAAATGGAGATGATTTTAATCCTACATGGCAAGTGAAAGGAATTTCTAATGATTTTCAACCTAACTCACAAGTTTTAATTTTTGATCGTTATGGCAAATTATTGGCCGAAATTGATCCCTTGGGAGCTGGATGGGATGGAACACATAATGGTTTTAACATGCCTTCAAGTGATTATTGGTTTGTGGTGACCTTAGAGGATGGTCGTGTTTTTAGAAGCCATTTTACGCTTAAACGATAAGCTATTTATGACTAAACTACTTTCAACTTTACTCTTATTTTTCATAGTTACGTCAACTGTATATTCACAAACCCCTAATGACTGTGAAAATGCTATTCAAATCTGTGGAAATTCTAACATTGACCTAGATGTTGCAGGCATTGGAAACCCAGAACCATTTGATACTGCTTGCGGTATGGTTGAAAATAATACTATTTGGTTTAGATTGACATTTGAACAAGGTGGTAATTTTGGCTTTATACTAACCCCAAATAGCACGGCTATTACCGAGGATTACGATTTCTCTATTTTTGGTCCTACAAATTCTTGCACTAATTTAGGGACTGCCATACGCTGCTCAACTACAAATCCGCAAGCAGCAAACCAAGGTAATAATCTTACTGGGATGAATGCGACAGAAACAGATGTCTCTGAAGGCCCTGGAGTGGATGGTAATAGTTTTGTAAGTGAAATTAATGTCTTGGCAGGAGAAACGTATTATGTTCTCATTGACAGACCTATTGGTAATAGTCCATTTAGCCTAGAATGGACTGGTACGTCTCAGTTTCCTGATCTGCCAGAAAATCAATTATCATTTGAAGATGATATTGATTTAAATGAATGTGATTTAGTTGCTCCATTTGATAACGGACTTACGGTATTTAATTTAGATAGTAATACAGCAGCACTTATAGGTACGCAATCCAACGTTATAATTTCTTATCATGACTCTGAAGAAAATGCTGTGCTAGGGATCAATCCTTTAACTAGTCCATATACAAACACGAGTAATCCTCAAACTATATATACAAGACTACTTAATACGGTTTCGTTGTGTTTTATTACGTCTAGAATAAATTTGACTGTTACTGAATTAGGCATTATAACGCCTTCTGATTTTGAAATTTGTAATACTGCTACTTTGCCTTTTGGGGTATCAGAATTTGACTTAACACTAAAAACGCAAGAAATTTTAAACGGATTAAACCCTAGCGAATACAACATCTCTTTTCATTTAACTGAAACTGATGCAGTATCAAACTCCAACCCTATTGCATCAAATTTCCAAAACACAGAACCGGAAACGCAGCGTGTATTTACGCGTGTTGAGGAAGTTGCGACACAATGCTTCGGAACTGTGCCAATTGACTTAATAGTCATACCGCTTCCCAGCGCTTTTGACACGACCTTAATACAATGTGATGAAGATGGGATTCCGGAAGGTTTTACAACCTTTAATCTTAATCAGGTTATTGATGCTATTACTGGTGGTGCTATACATAGAACCCTTCAATTTTATGTATCGCTATCCGATATAGAAAACGATGAAGATGCCATTAATCCAGATGCTTTTGAAAATTATTTTAATCCCCATATTATTTATGCCTTAGTTACCAATACAGAGACTGGTTGTTCGAATGTTGCTGAGCTTACACTTCAAGCTAGTTCCACATCTTCAAATAATACGAGCATCGAAGTTTGCGATGACGACGGTACTGAAGATGGATTTTTCGACTTTAATCTAAATGATACTTTAGATGCTATTCTGTTGGGTATTGATCCAGATCTCAATGTTACCTTCTATGAAAACTATTTAGATGCTTTAATCGAAGACAATCCTTTAGCCACTAACTTCACAAATACAATAGCTTACAATCAAACTATCTATGCTCGTGCAGAAAACATGAATGCTTGCTTTGGTATTAGCGCTATAGAACTTACTATTTTTAAACGCCCTAATATTGTCATACAAGAAGACGTATATTATTGTTTAAATATATTTCCGGAGACCATTGTTTTGACAGGAGGATTAATAGATGATATTCCAAACAATTATTATTACGACTGGTCAACAGGTGAAGATGAATTTGAAATTAACGTCAACGAACCTGGAACATATACGGTAAGAGTAACCTCAACAGATGGTTGTTTTAAGGATAGAACAATAAACGTACTAGCATCTGATATTGCCTCTTTTACTGAAATTCAGGTGACAGATGCCACCTCTAATAACACGATTTCAGTTCTTGTAAGTGGTGATGGAATTTATGAATATGCCTTAGATCACCCTAATGGACCTTACCAAGAAAGCAATCTATTTGAAAGCGTGAGTTTTGGATTTCATACGGTTTATGTTCGCGATATAGAAAATGACTGCGGTATCGTTGATGCCATTGTTGCAGTAATAGGATTTCCTAAGTTTTTCACCCCAAATGGGGATACGTTTAATCCTACTTGGCAAGTGAAAGGGATTTCTAATGAATTTCAGCCTAACTCTGAAGTTTTAATTTTTGACCGCTTTGGTAAACTATTGGTAGAAATTGATCCTTTAGGCCCTGGATGGGATGGGACGTTTGATGGATTCGCGATGCCTACAAGTGATTATTGGTTTATTATCAATTTACAAGATGGTAGAACCTTCAAAGGACATTTTTCACTTAAACGATAAAACATCTGGAGTGATAAAAATTTATGTACATTTAAAAATATTAATAAGTTTTTATGAGGTTCATTAGATGTATACAAATTATTGTTATCGCTTTTTTATCGGTGCCTTCTTATGCGCAGGACATTGAATTGTTCCAACAGTTTAACGGTCGCTATGATTATACGGCAATTGGTAATACCCTTAACCCTTCTGAGAATAATTTAGATAATAGCTTTTGCTTTCCATTAGAATCTTCGAGTGCTGATTTAAACTTAGCTGACTCTGCGACTATAGCAGCTGCCTATTTATATTGGGCAGGTTCTGGTTCTGGCGACACTAATGTTTCACTTAACGGACTTTCAGTTGATGCAGACGATACGTATACCGTAGACTATATAGATGCAACTTCAACATTAACTTACTTTTCTTGTTATGCGGATATTACAAGTTTTATAATTTCTGAAGGAAACACAAACTACGAACTAGCAAATCTTGATATTACAGAAGCATTAACCACGAACACTTATTGTAACAACCGAACAAATTTTGCAGGTTGGAGTATTTATATCATTTATGAAGATGCGGTATTGCCTCTAAATCAAGTCAACTTATATCAAGGTTTAGAAATTATAAATGCAAATAATCAAGAAAAAATTATAAATATTGATAATCTCAATGTTATTGACACTTTTGGTGCTAAAATTGGATTTTTAGCATGGGAAGGTGATAATAGTTTGAATTTTGGAGAAAGTTTATCCATAAATGATAATATCATTGAAAATCCGCCCCTAAATCTAGGTGATAATGCTTTTAATGGTACGAATACGTTTACGAACTCTAATACCTTCTATAATTGTGATTTAGATGTTTATGATATTCAAGATAATATTAATATTGGTGATACTAGTGCTTCTATTAAATTGACTACTGGTGATTTTGACGAAAACGGACAATTTAGAGCTGATCTTATTATTATCAACAACATTATTACCGTTTTAAATAGTCAATTACCCGATGCTACCATTGTTATAGATAGGGCTAATGTTGATTGCGGTGATAGAACTATTTTAGTAGATTACACTGTTTTTAATAGTAACAGTACAGAACTATTACCTGCAAATACACCCATTGCGTTTTATGCTGAAGGCACTCTTATTGGACAATCAGAAACTCAAAATGATATCCCTATTGATGCTTCGGAAAGTGGTACTATTTCAATTATATTACCAGATGACATTGGTGATGTTATCTTACTCACTTTAGTTATAGATGACGAAGGATCAGGAACTGGTAGTGTCGCCGAAATCATAGAAACTAATAATACTGATGACACTATTTTAGAATTACTCATCTTACCTCCTGTTCAAATGCTACCAAACCAAATTGGTTGTAATGAGGGTTTTGAAAGCAGAATTTTTAATTTGGTTACTCTATTTCTAGATTCAGAAACTATAGCAACTGATACTTCTTTTTACGAATCGTTAGAAGACTTACAAGCTAATGACAATGCCATTATAAATCCAGAGAACTACGCTAACACAAGCAATCCGCAAACCATATTTGTGAAAGTTGACAATGCGCCTTGTTTTGATATTTTTGAGTTTGAGATCTCTGTAGAAAATTGTCCACCTTTTGTTCCTGATGGTTTTTCACCAAACGACGATGGCACTAACGACTGGTTTAACATTCAAGGACTGTATGATATTTTTGAAAACCATGAACTCAAAATTTTTAATCGTTATGGCACCTTAATTTTTGAAGGTGACAATGATAAAAAATGGTATGGCCTTATTAATAGAGGTCTAAATAATCGTGGGAATATTGTTCCCGTGGGGACCTATTACTATATTCTTAATCCTAATGAGACGAACTTTGGACCAATGATGGGCTGGGTTTATGTGAATTATTAGTTTTATAAAAGATGATGGGCTTTCTTCCCTATTTGTTAACCGCATTGAAAAGAAATCCATAGATAAAACTATTTTCTTTTAATTTGTCATTCTTGTTGAGTGCCCCATTGTGGCCCGTTTTTTTTTGAGTCCATAAAAAAATTGGGTTCTGTTGAGATGGATTATTTTGCAGTCTGGCTGCCAACTTAAATGAATGTAGTGGCGGCACTCGATTATCATAAAATCCCGTAGTAATTAGCATTGATGGATAATTCACTGTGTCGTCAATATTGTGATATGGAGAATAAGAATATAAATTTTCAAAATCCAATCGATTTATAACGGTTCCAAATTCTAAAACATTTGTAACAGTTGCTCCAACAGTAAAGTTTTCAAATCTTAACATATCTAAAGGTGCAACATTAACTACTGCAGCTCCAAAAAGATCTGGACGTTGCACAGCTGACGCTGCTACAATAAGACCTCCATGAGAACTACCTATAATCGCAATTTTATTTGGGGAAGTATATTTTTGATCAACTAAAAACTCTGCAGCAGATATAAAATCTAGTATTCCGTTTTGTTTATTAAGTCTTTTTCCTAATTCCCACCAATCTTTACCAAATTCTCCACCTCCTCTAATGTTAACGTAAGCAAAAGCACCACCGTTTTCAATAAAATAGATAATGCCAGGATTATAGTTTCGACTATCAATAGTGCCATATCCTCCATATGTACTTAATAAAAAAGGTATATTTGAGTCTTTAAGTGAATCTTTATAAACAATTTTAATTGGCACTTCTACACCATCTTTCGATTTAAATGTGCGTTCAATAAACTTGTAACCCTTAGGATCAAAGTTGACTTTAGTTTGATTTACGAGCTCATATTCAAAAGTTTCTAAATCTAATTTATACAAGACTTTAGGGACCGTATATGATTCTAAATGAAAAAAGAATTCATCAAACGTATTATTATACCTCATCCCTTTAACCGACAAACCACTTGGCGTAGATGTTTCTTTTAAAATGAGACCCTCGAAATTCACTAGAGTCATTAAATCGCCATTTTTTGAAGAGTAAAGTACTATGGCTTTGTCATTCATAATACTATAATCTTGAAGCACTGCATCCTTATAAATTGGTGAAATAACTTTAAATTTGGTTGGATCTGCTTTGGGAATAAAAATTAACTGGTCCTTTTTATTTATAGACGTTGTCGCATAAATTTGTTTTTCTTTAAATATAAAACCACTTAAATCATATTTAATATTTATTAGGAAAGGTTTAAAAGTCAAAATATTATCATTAGCATTTAAATAGAAGTAGCTAAATACTTTAGTATCAATATTTTCTTTTTTTATAATAAAAAAAGACTCATCTGGCGCTCCATAAATATCTACATATTCTGAATCCTTCCTTGATTTAAAGATAAGCTTATCATCAGAGGCATTAGTATCGATCTTATGATACATTATTGATGGTTTTTTTGTTTTTGCTCGCAATGAATCAAAGGGGTATTTCTCATAGAAGAAACCATCTCTCAACCAGTATATAGAAGATGATCTTGTATGCTTTATTACTTCAGTATAAAAACGTTTTTTTTTAACCTTAACAACTCTTATTTCTGACCAATCACTGCCATTTCGATTATATTGAAACGCTAAATAATCATCATTTTTAGACGGTTTATAATAATAAATATTTACATCATCCCTAGACCCAAGAGCCGATGATTTTACTAGTATATCATAACTAGTATCTCTTCCTTTTTTATAACACAATGAAGGGGGCGCAGTATTACTTGTGCTACATAATGTAAAATAATATTGATTTTCAGGTTGCTCATTAATAATTTCGCCAAAATAGTCTCCAGTTCTTGCGTACATAAAACCATTCATTTGGCTTTCCGTTTTTAAGTTTCTAGATATTTTCTTTAAACTCTTTTTAGACAACTGGTTTTGCGCTTTTATCCAATCTTTAGCTTCGTCAGTTTCTTGGAATTCCAACCATTGATAATTATCAATAACTTCGATATTATGATAGTTATCAACTATTGGCTTTTTAGGGGATTCTGGATATATAATTTGAGCAACCACAAATTGTGGTAAGAGAAGAATTAGAAATAAAAAAAAGTTTCCCATTAGTAGTTTTTAAAGTAAAATTTTAGAACTCAAAGATGAAAAAAAAAAACTAATCAATTAACTTATTTTTATATAATTGTAAGATAAACCTCATAAAACACCTTCAATTGTTAAAGTTTAAAGCATTACATCGTGTTTTATTGTATTTCATCTTAATTAGACCTACTTTTCGACTCAATAGTATAGATATTGCGTAACGCCACAAACTGAATACGCAATAATTCTAAAACTTAATCGCTTATAAATGACGTTTTTTAAAAGACCCCTCAATACTATTTTGTGTTTAATAGGATGTGTTGTTAGTGCGCAACAAATTAGTATAGACAATTCATTTACAGAGCAAGAACTTATAGAAAACAATCTTTCACTAGGATGTGTTGAAACATCAAACATACAATCATTAGTTAACGGTCAAATTAACGGATTTCAAAGTTTTGCATATTTTGAACGTGCTGGTTCTAACTTTCCTTTTGAATACGGAATCATGCTCTCCACAGGAAATGCGACCTCTGGAGGAAACACAGAAAACACAGCGGTACTAAATGATGGTCAGCCAGATTGGACAACAGATCCCGATCTTGAAACTGCTTTAGGTATTACAGGAACACTTAATGCAACTTCTATAGAATTTGACTTCACATCTGTGGCTAATCAAATACAATTCAATTACATTTTAGCTTCAGAGGAATACTTTGGAGATTTCCCTTGTAATTACTCAGATGGTTTCGCCTTCCTAATTAAAGAGGCAGGCACCTCAGACCCCTATATCAATATTGCAGTAATACCTGGCACAACAACGCCTGTTAACACAAGCACTATTCATGATGACATCGTAGGATTTTGCAGTGCAGCAAACGAAGCATTTTTTGAAGGTTATAATATTGGTGATACAAACTATAATGGACGTACAACTGTAATGACGGCTGCAGCTAGTATTGTACCTAATACGACTTATAACATCAAATTAGTTATTGCAGATCAAACAGATAAAAATTATGATTCTGCAGTATTCATTGAAGGCAATAGTTTTAATGCGAGTGTCGATTTAGGTGCTGATATTCAAACCTGCGCAGATACAGTAACACTGGATGGTAATATTGAAAATACCTTAGCCACCTACTCTTGGTTTCTAGACGGCAATTTAATGCCGGGAGAGACACAGCCTACACTAAATACTGCACAATCTGGAACGTATCATGTTGAGGTACAAATTCCCTTAGCAGGTTCTAACTGTCTCATAGAAGATGAAATTATTGTGACATTAAGTTCAACACAATCCGCAACACCCATTTCAAATTATGAATTATGTGATGATTCAAGTGGAGATGGTGTTGAAATTTTTAACGTATCAACTAAAGATGCTGATGTTTTAGCATCTGTTCCTGAATCCACTTATTCTATTTCTTATCATTTAACAGCTATAAGTGCTCAAAATGATACTGGTGTTGTGTCTGGCTCATTTCAGAATACATCAAACCCACAGACACTTTTTGTAAGAATTGAAGATATTATAAATGGATGTTTAGCATTTCAAAACTTTGATTTAGTTGTCAATCCATGGCCAATAATTACATCACCAACTATTTTAATAGCGTGTGATGACTTAACAGCAGATGGATTTACTACGATTGATTTATCACAAAAAGATGATGAAATCACAAATGGAAATTTAGATTTAATTGTTACCTATCACTTTACACAAGACGATGCAGATGATGGAATCAATGCCATCCCATTACCATATGTAAATACAGACCCAAATGAAACATTATATGCAAATGTGACCAATAGTATTACAAGTTGTTCCATAACAACAATATTAAATATTGAAGTCCTTAACAACCCAGTTCTTAATGCAGACGAGCATTACATTGATGCCTGCGATACAGATCTCGATGGATTCGCAATTTTTGATTTAACCACTATTATTAGTAATGTTTTAGAAGGTTTAACTAATGTAAATGTAACGTTTCACATAACACAAGAAGATGCCGATTTAGGTATTAACCCTATTGCAGACCCTAATAATTACACCAACGTAACGATTAACGAACAACTCCTATACATAAGGGTTGAAGATGCAAGTACGGGTTGCGCATCGACCACCCCTATTGAAATTCACACTAATTTATTACTAACAGCAACAGATATTAAAGATTTTAGAGTCTGTGATGAAGACAATGATGGTGATGAGTTATTTGATCTCGTAGATATCACTGTCGATATTCTAGATACTCTAGAAGATATTATGAATTACGCTATTGAGATCGATTTTTATTTAACCGAAGACGATCGAGATAACCAAATCAATCCTATTGACACATCGGTTCCTTTTGAGCCAACATCAAATCCTCAGACATTATACATTACACTTACAAGTCCAACCTGTCAAGAAGTAGCGCAAATTGACCTATTTATTGATCCTATTCAAGTCTTTGATCCCATTGGTATTCAAAATTATTGTGATACAGATCAAGATGGTTTTACGAGCATCAATTTAAGTCAGTTTGATAATCTAATAACGAGTGGTCTTGCAGATTTTACGGTCACTTATTTTTCTTCGGAAGCTGACGCAGAAGCAAACGAAAACGAATTACCTATAACATATACTAATACTTCTAATCCAGAAACGTTTTATACCAGAATCACTTTTGGAGAAACGGGTTGCTCAGATATTAATAGTTTTGAAATTGAAGTACTACCTGCTCCCCAATCTACTGAGCCATTACATATTGTCATTTGTGATGATAATCAAGACGGGATTTCTAATATAGACTTAGACGCTAAAATTGTAGAAATTGTAACTAATACAACTAATAGAACAATTACGTTCCACAATACGTTCAATGACGCACAAAATGCGTCCAATGCCATTACAACGACCTCATCGTATCCAGCAGGGACTGAAACTGTTTTTATAAGGATCGAAAACACAATTACTGGATGTTACTCCACCGAAAATTTTGAAGTTATTGTCAATACACTGCCTAATTTCACTGCAATCTCAAACTACAAAATCTGTGAAGATACTACTGATAACATTGGTGATTTTATGCTATCTACAAAAGATATTGAAATTTTAAATGGTCAAACCGGTAAAGATGTCTTTTACTTTTTAAATCAAATAGATGCAGACGCTAATGTGAATACTATTGATAAAACGGTAGATTTTCAAAACAGTACAAACCCACAAACGATTATTGTTCGGGTAGAGAACACTTCAGATTCTAACTGTTATGACACATCATCTTTCATTATAGAAGTTGGTACTAATCCTGTTTTTAATGCACCAACAAATTGGTTTGTTTGTGACGACATTTTAAATGATGGTAGTGAATTGTTTGATCTAAATGTTAAGGTTGAGGAAATTTCAGCAGCTATAATTGAAACTTTAGACATCACATTCTACACGACACTTAATAACGCAGAAAATTTAACGAATCAATTACCACTCCAATTTGAGAATACGGTTAATCCGCAACGCATTTTTGTTGTTATTGATAATGGTAATATTTGCAACTCTATTACAAGTTTTGAACTTAATGTGATTCAAGTCCCTGAGGTAAATCTTGCACTACCTATCGTAAGTTGTGATGATAATTATGATGGTATCGTCGAATTTGATCTTACGCAATCAGAATTTGAGATTCTAGACGTAAGACAAGATAATATTACAGTAACCTATTTTGAAACTTTAGAGGATTTGGAAGCAGATCAAAATGCGATTCAAAACCCAAGTAATTATAATAACAGTACAAACCCGCAGACAGTATTCATAAAAATCAATAACACCATTTCTAATTGTTTCGCAATTGTTCCCTTAGAGCTAATTGTTAATTTACCACCGGCGATCAATGCATTTAATAATTTTCAAGCTTGTGAAAATGACATCA
The DNA here is from genome assembly GCA_034111845.1 of Psychroserpens sp. Classification (GTDB taxonomy): domain Bacteria; phylum Bacteroidota; class Bacteroidia; order Flavobacteriales; family Flavobacteriaceae; genus Psychroserpens. Next base: position 81,792 of record JAWUWM010000043.1, read on the forward strand.
ATACTGTTGATTTAAATCAAATTAATACAAACTTACTCATACAAACAGCAAATGTATTGGTCACTTATTTTTCTTCGGAAATTGATGCTCAAAACCAAATAAATCCTTTGGACACAGATTACACCTATCTCACAAATACAGATACGCTATTTGCTAGAGTTTCGTTTTCTACGACACAATGCTTTATAATTCATGAATTCACATTATTAATCAACCCTGCACCAATAGCAAATCAACCCAATGACATAGAAGCTTGTGATACTAATTTTGATAGTTTCTTTGAATTTAATTTAGTAAATCAAAACGCACAAATCTTAGGTGATCAAAATCCAAATGACTTCACAGTAACATTCTTTTTAGATGCAATTCTAGCAGAAGAAGGCCTCGATGATTTAGGAACAACCTACGAAGCATTAACTGGTGAAACTATTTACACAAGAGTAGAAAACAACACGACAGGATGTTTTAGTATCACCTCATTTATGACGATTGTATTTGAAAAACCTATGTTAAATATCGGTGATCAAGTCATTTGTTTAGAAAACCTTCCACTTCTTGTAAGTGCGAATACAAATACTACAGGAGACACGTATCAATGGTCAACAAATGAATCAACATCAGAAATTGAGGTTACAGAAATAGGGACGTATTCTGTCACAGTAACCACAACAGATGGTTGTGAAACAACAGAAGTATTTACGGTCACAGAATCTGAAGCTGCAAACATTGAAATAACAGAAATCGTTGATTTCTCAGACCCCAATAATATCACAGTTACAGTTAGTGGCATTGGAAGTTATCTATATCAACTAGATAATGATCCACCACAAGAATCAAATGTGTTTGAAAATGTGAGCTTAGGGTATCATACGTTAACAATTATAGATTTAAACGGTTGTTCAGAAGTCAGTAAAGAAATTGTTGTCATTGATGCACCAAAATTCTTTACTCCAAATAACGACTCTTATTTTGACACATGGCATATTACAGGTGTAGAAACCTTAACTGGAACGATCGTTTACATCTATGACCGTTATGGAAAATTATTAACCACACTAGATTCTAACTCTAAAGGTTGGGATGGATTATATAATGGTAATGTAATGCCTGCAACTGATTACTGGTTTGTTGCAGATATTAGAAAAGGTAACATTGCCTTTCAAGTGAAAGGACATTTCTCGCTTCGTCTATAGTAAACTAAATAAGTCGTTTACCCATAAAAGCATCTCTTAAACTAATAAATACGCTTCAATGGGTATTTTTTAGTTAGTTTGCTTTTCCTAAATTTACTATTCTTAAAGAGTATCAGTTATTATTTAAAATAAATCTTAAATAATTTGAATTATAATGTCGCATGATGAAATAGAAAATTAACACATAGCTTTAGTTCTAGTTTTATTTTATATTAAGATTTTGGCGTATTATAAACGACTTTTTAGCTTGTTTTGAATTATACTCGGTATAAATCGAGATTGACTTGACCTTAACCATAATTAGCTATTAATAATGATAAGGGAATACTATTGCTTTTTTATACTGTTTTCTATTTTAATTTTCGGAGTTCAAGCTCAACAAATTACTACAGATGAAACAGCACCACTTCAATCACTTATAGAAACTAATTTTGGTCAAGGTTGTGTTGAAATATCAAATATTTCATCTTCAATTAATGGATCAATTAACGGGTTTTCAAGTTACGGTTCTTTTGATAGAGGTACTTCCAATTTTCCTTTTGAAAACGGAATTCTCCTCAGCACAGGAAATATAAATTCCGCAGGAAACTCCGTTAATACTAGTCCGCTAAATGAAGGTGGTGACAATTGGGGTACAGATTCAGATTTGGAGAGCGCACTAAGTCTAACAGGAACTATAAACGCTACATCTATCGAGTTTGATTTCATTTCTGTAGCTAACCAAATACAGTTCAATTACTTATTAGCTTCCGAGGAATATTTTGGCGCCAACCCTTGCTCCTATTCAGATGGTTTTGCCTTTTTAATTAGAGAAGCAAGTTCTACAGGATCGTTTACAAATATTGCCATAATTCCTGGCACATCTGTTCCTGTAAACACAAACACAATTCACGATGAAATTGTTGGTTTTTGCCCAGCATCAAACGACAGCTTTTTTGAAGGTTATAGTATTGGCGATACAAATTATAATGGACGTACTACTGTTTTGACTGCAACTGCTTCTATACAACCTAATGTACAATATAGTATCAAGTTAGTTATTGCAGATCAAGGAGATGAGTTTTATGATTCCGCAGTATTTATTGAAGGAAATAGTTTTAACGCAGCAGTAGATTTAGGCCTAGACATTGTGACTTGTGGCGATTCTGCTGAGCTAAACGGCAATATAGAAAACAGTCAAGCAAGTTATGAGTGGTTTCAAAATGGCACTCCAATTGCTGGTCAAACCAACCCAACTTTAGAGGTTACAGAAACCGGGGTTTATAAAGTAAAAATAAGTATACTTTTAAATAATATATCCTGTGTTATCGAGGACGAAATAGAAGTTACATTAAATTCTGAGCAAGACTCCGCAGCGATTTCAGATTATTTAATTTGTGATGACCCTAGTAGTGATGGTCAAGAAACTTTTGACCTATCCACAAAAGATATTGAGGTAGCCTCACTTTTACCGCCATCAAATTATAACATTACGTACCATTTAACCTTTGACGATGCGCAAAGTGGAGAAAACCCATTACCCAACACCTATGAAAACATCGGGTCTCCACAACAAATTTTCGTAAGAACTGAAGATTTAGATAATGGATGCTTAGCATTTACGACTTTTAATTTGGAAGTAAGTGAACCTCCAGTTTTGGATCCACCAACAGAGCTCATTGTTTGTGATGATGGTATTGCAGACGGTTTCACGATGATCAATCTAGATGACACAACAATTGAACTCACAGGAGGAAACCCGAATCTCTTTGTAAGCTATCATTATTCGCAACTAGATGCTAATACTGGCGCAAATCCATTATTCTCTCCTTACAGCAATATCAATCCAATTGAAACCTTATACATTAGAGTCTATGACGCATCGACAGGATGCTCAAGTACAACATTTGTCGATATTTCTGTCATTGATAATCCCATGGTGGACACTACTAATATGCAATGGATTAATGCCTGTGAGGAAGATGAAGATGGTTTTTCAGATTTTGATTTGACCAGTATTATTGAAAACATCTTACAAGGTTTAACAGGAGTTACGGTCACATTTCACGAAAATTTTGGTGATACTCAAACGGGAAACAATCCTATTGCAGATCCAGATAACTACCAAAATATTGTACCTGGTTTACAAGAGGTTTATATTCGTATTGTTGACGACGCTACAGGTTGTTTCGTCATTATACCATTAGAATTACACTCCAATATTGTAATTACTGGTTTTAGTGCCGAAGAATTTAATGTTTGCGATGATACTTCTCAAGACGGGATTGCAGATTTTGATTTAAATGATATTGAGTTCGATTTAGTAAATGGTTATGATGATTTTGAAATCACGTTCTATGAGACACTAGACGCTTTAGAGAATACTATTAATAGTCTAGATAAATCGGCCCCTTATGAGGTAACTACGAGCCCAACATCAATATTTGCCACAGTAATAAGTGGCGTTTGCGAAGAAACCGTTGAGATTATTTTAAACGTATATCCCCCTATTGATATTCAAGGACTGGACGACGTAGATTATTGCGATGAAGACACAGATGGTTTCACAACAATTTTCTTAGAAACATTCAACACCTATGTAAGTACAGGTGTCAATGGCTCAAATGTTAAATATTTTTTGACAGAAGAAGATGCAATTAATAATGAAAACATCTTAGAGCCCTTTTTTAATAATGTTTCAAACCCACAAATAGTTTGGGTTAAAGTAACAAGCTCAAATACGGGATGCTTCGATATTGCGCCTTTAACCATTAATATTTCTAGTGCACCAGCAGCTAATTTCCCAACAAATGTTATTATTTGTGATGACAACCAAGATGGGGTTTTTAATGTGGATTTAATGACTAAAACACCAGAGGTCGTTACAGATACTAGCAATCTAAATATTACATTTTATAACGATTATAACAATTCATTTAATGGTGAAGATGAAATTGCAACTCCAGATAATTATGATACGACATCGCAATATATTTATGTAAGAGTTGAAAGCGTATCCACAAGCTGTTTTACCATTGTTTGGTTTTACACCTACATTAACACTGTACCAGAATTTATACCAATTACCAATTTTGAAAACTGCGAAGCAGATGGAAATAGTGTAGCAGATTTTTTCTTTTATTTAAAAGACACCGAGATTCTTAATGGCCAAGCAGGAAAAAATGTCTTATACTTTGAAACTGCCCAAGATGCTATTGATAGAACTAATATTATCGATAAATACGCACCATATCAAAATACATCAAGTCCGCAAACAATTCATGTACGAGTAGAAAACTTTACAGATATTAATTGCTTCGGAAATTCGCAGTTTGAATTAGAAGTTGGCTCACTTCCCCTATATAATGAACCTACAGATGTCTTTGTCTGTGATGATATTAGTAACGACGGAATTGAAAATTTTGATCTCAATGTTCAAATTTTAGAAATTTCCGAAGATATTGATGAAACATTAAGCATCTCATTTCATCCATCTCAATATGAAGCTAATCAGGATCTTAATGAATTCCCCCTTGATTTTGATAATTTCACAAATCCGCAACAAGTTTTTGCAAGGATAGAAAACGGAACCTACTGTCACGCCACTATTGGTTTTGATATCAATGTCATTCAAGTTCCAGATGTGAATGCACCTTCAGATTTAATACAGTGTGATACAGATTATGATGGTTTTATGCTTTTTGATCTTACAACTGTTGAAGTTGAAATTTTAGACGTAAGACAAGATGATATTGTGATTACGTACCATGAATCCTTTAATGGCGCTGGAACAGATACCGAGATCATTAGTAATCCAGAGAATTACACGAACACTTTAAATCCACAGACAGTTTACATCAAAATTAATAATACGGTTTCAGATTGTTATGTCACATTACCAATCAATTTGATTGTTAATCTTCCTCCAGCTACTATAGATTTTCAAACCTTTGCCATTTGTGATAATGAACTCAACACATTTGATTTAAGTCTTATAGATAGCGAAGTAACAGGAGAAAACGGAACATTTATTAGTTATCATAACGAATTAATAGATGCAGAAAACAATGAGAACGTGCTCAATACAAATTACACGTATGTAGCTGATACCACTACCATTTTTATACGATTAGAAAATCCAACTACAGGTTGCTGGAACACGTATAACTTTGATTTGATTATAAATCTATTACCTATAGCAAATATACCATCAACATTTTTAGTCTGTGATGATATTGCAAATGACGGACAAGAAAGTATAGATTTAACGCTACAAAACAATATGGTTTTAGGAGTGCAATCTAGCGTAATGTTCACTGTCACTTATTATGATAACGAGATAGATGCTAATGCTAACACGAATAGTTTACCTGATACTTATGTGGCCACTAGCGGAGAAATTATTTTTGTAAGACTAGAAAATAATGAAACTGGTTGCTATGATATCACTCAATTTGTTGTTCTTATATACGAGCATCCAGGAGCTACACAACCTATCATTTTGTGTGATGTCAATTATGATGAAATCACGAACTTTGATTTGACAGTTTCAGAAAGTGATTTGTATCTAACATTACCAGATTATATTACAATTTCATACTTTGAAAGCTTAGAGGATTTGGATGCGGATATCAATCCTATTTTAAACCCAGTTAGTTATTCTAATACCTCAAACCCTCAAAGTATTTATATAAAAGCATTTAATACGCTGGCCAATTGTTACACCTCTGTTCCGTTAGAGCTCATAATCAATTTACCGCCAGCAATCAATCAATTTGAAACTTTTGAGATTTGTGATAACCCAACAAGTAGTTTTGATTTGAACGCGATAAATAGCGCTATTGTAGATGATAATACTGATGTTTTCTTTAGTTATTACTCTAATTTGATTGATGCTCAAAACAGTATAAATGCGCTAAGCACAAATTACACATATATAACAACGAGCGATACTCTTTATACTAGAGTAGACTTTGGTACAACAGCTTGTTTTTATGTCTATCCTTTTCAACTTGTTGTAAACCCTTTACCTGAAGCTAATCAACCCGATAACTTACAAGTTTGTGACGAAGACTCTAATGATGGCCTAGGTAATTTTAATTTACCTTCTCAAACTCCCTCAGTTTTAGGAAGTCAAAATACAAATGATTTTACAGTCACATATTACCTCACTGAAGATAACGCCAACACGACCGAGAATGGGCTATCTAGTAATTATACAGGGCAAAATGAGCAAACCATATTTACACGTATTGAGAACGATATTACAGGCTGTTATAGCTTAACTAGTTTTGAGTTAATTGTCAATCCGCACCCCAATGCACCGAGTCCAATTGTAAATTGTGATGATGACTACAACAGTATCACAAATTTTGATCTCACACAAGTGGAGTCTCAGCTTTTTGAAATACCTAATCCCGATCACATCATTACATATTTCGAGAGTTTAGAAGACTTAGAGGCAAATAGCGAAGCCATAGCCACTCCAGAGAATTATACAAATATCGAAAGTCCGCAAGTCTTATTTCTAAAAGTATTCAATACAATTGCTAATTGTTATCAATTTGTAAGTTTTAATATTGATATCAATTTACCACCTGCAATTAACCCAATAGACACATTTGAAATTTGTGAAAACGAAAATGGATCAGCAACATTGTCTGATATCAATTCGCAATTACTAATTCAAACCGCAAATGTTATTGTTGTTTATTATGCTTCGGAAGATGATGCTCTCAATCAAACAAACCCATTAGATAATGACTATATGTATCTTACTGCTAGTGATTCACTTTTTGCACGAATTCAATTCACTACGACACAGTGTTACCATATTCATGAGTTTAATTTAAAGGTTAACGCATTGCCAATTGCAAATCAACCTGATACTCTAGAATCTTGTGATGATGATTTTGATGGTTTGTTTAATTTCGATCTAACACAACAAAATAATCAAATTCTTGGGGATCAAAACCCAAATGACTTCACAGTCACCTACTATTCAGCTATGGAAAATGCGAACAATGGTATAGATCCTTTATCTATAGACTATGAAGCTGCGCTAAACCAAACTATTTATACACGCATAGAAAACAACGCAACTGGATGTTATAGTTTAATCGATTTTATAACCATCGTAAGACGCAAACCAGAAGTTGCCATTCCTGCTCAAGTTGTTTGTTTAGATAATTTACCATTACAAGTAATTGCAGAAACAAATATTGCTGGAGATGTATACTTGTGGTCTACAGGCGAAACTACTCCAGAAATAGACATTACCGACTTGGGCACATACTCAGTAACGGTGACCTCTGCATTTGGCTGTGAGACCATAAGTATATTTAGCGTTACAGAGTCTGAAGCTGCAACAATCGCTGTGGTAGAAACTATTGATTTTTCTGATCCAAATAACATCACAATTACCATTAACGGAATTGGTAATTATCTGTTTCAACTAGATAACGACCCACCACAAGAATCAAACATTTTTGAAAATGTGACTTTAGGATATCATACCGTAACAATTATTGATTTAAACGGTTGTGCAGAAGTCACTAAAGAAGTCGTTGTTATTGATGCACCAAAATTTGTCACCCCAAATGGTGATGGTTATTTTGACACTTGGCACATTACAGGCGTCGAAAACTTACCAGGAACTGTTGTTTATATTTTTGATCGTTATGGTAAATTACTAACGATGCTTACACATAATTCTCCAGGATGGAATGGGATTTATAATGGTCATCAAATGCCAGCAAGTGATTATTGGTTTTTAGCAAAAGTTAGAAAAGGGGATATTAATTTTGAGGCTAAAGGACATTTTACCTTGCGCTTATAAAATTTTATCTTAATACGTTTTAAGTCTGTAAATCACCCCTATTAACTATCTTTGTAGACGGAAAAACTGCAAATGAAAATCACCTTTAATATCTTATGCTTCCTCACTACCCTATTGACATTTAGTCAAAATATCACGGTAGACAGCCAGACGTTTTCACCTCAAGAATTGATAGAAAACATACTTATTGATAGTAATTGTATTGATAACATTAGTGTTACTAATTTTATAGGAGGTGATTTTGGTGGTCTAGAACAGAGCTTTGGTTACTTTGATGCAACTGGTACAACCTTCCCTTTTGAAACTGGTATCGTTTTGAGTACTGGACGATTATCAAATGTACCAGGACCAAATACAACACTTAGTGATGATGATGCTCCTAATTGGAGTGGTGATAATGATTTAGAAATCGTACTCAACGAAACCAATACAATCAATGCAACCATTCTAGAATTTGATTTCACATCTGTCGCAACCGAAATTAGTTTTCGTTATATTTTTGCTTCGGAAGAATATCAAGAAGGAAATCCAAATACCTGTAATTTCTCAGATTTATTTGGCTTTTTAATTCGTCCTGTTGCCGAAACTCAGTACACAAATATCGCTTTAGTCCCAGGAACAAACACACCTGTTAAAGTCACCACAGTGCATCCTGAAATTCCTGGTGGTTGTGCTGCAGAAAATGAAGACTATTTTGAAAGCTTTAATCCCGCTGTGACTCCAATAAATTTTAACGGGCAAACAACAATTTTAACAGCCATAGCCCAAACGGTGCCTAATGAAACCTATCATGTGAAATTAGTAATCGCAGATGAACAAAATTATAGGTTTGATTCCGCTGTATTTTTAGAAGCTGGCAGTTTTAGACTCTCTACAGGTTTAGGACCAAATTTATTAACCAATAACGGTAATGCTATTTGTGGAGACGATATCTACACCATTCTAACCAATGAGCCAGGGATTAATAATACCTATAAGTGGTTTAAAGATGATATCGAACTTATTGGAGAAACTAATATCAACCTAGAAGTCTCTGAAGGCGGAATTTACTCTGTAGAACTTACAAAAGACAGTTGCATATTATTTGGAGAAGTAACCATAGAATACGCAGAGAACCCTATCGTTATTGATTCTGTTTTAATTGAATGTGCTCAAGACCTGAGTGGTTTGGCATTTTTTGATCTCTTTTCTTCGGAAAATAGCGTTACCGATGGCGATGGATATCTCTTTATTTCAGGTTTTTTCATAACGGAAAGTGATGCAACCCAAGACATCAATGCTATTGTTGACGCTAATAATTTTGAAATTACTACGCCATCTCAAACGGTATATGCGCGTGTTGAAAACCAGGCCAATTGTTTCAGCATTGCAGAAGTTGAACTTCAAGTTACAAATAACACCATTGTTATTCCAGAACTTGAAGCTTGCGATGGAGCTATAGTAGATGGGTTTGCAGACTTTAATTTAAATGATATTACAACTAGTATAGCAGACCAAATTCCGGTGGATGCCATCGTTACTTTTTATGCTAACGAATTGGATCTGGCAATAGAGACGAATAGCATATCTGGCACATTTCAGAATACAACTACAAACACACAAACTATTTTTATAAAAGTAGAAAGTAATGATCAGTGTAACTTTATTTCTACCGCAGAACTGGTCGTTTTATTTACACCTGTACTACTAGAAGATGAGTCTTTCATTTATTGTCAAAATAGCTTCCCCGAAACTATTACTTTGTTTGGTGGTGTTCTTAATGATGCGCCTAATAACTATTATTATGAATGGTTATTTAATGGGACTACTACAGAGGTCAATACAACGTTTAACGCTATTAATGAAGTAGGTGTGTATACCGTTATTGTCACAGACCCAAATGGCTGTCTGTCTAGCAGAACGCTAACTGTTGTACCCTTAACTCAGCCTATGATTGAAGATATTATCGTGACTGAAGGCAATACTCAAAACAATATAATTACTATTATAGCGACTGGTGATGGTGATTTTGAATATGCACTAGATAATCCAAATGGTCCTTTTCAAACTGAGCGTACTTTCACTAATGTGACTGCTGGTTTTCATACCATTTATGTTCGTGACACGAATAACTGCGGACTAACAAAAAAAGTCATTTCGGTATTAGGATTCCCTAAATATTTCACACCTAATAATGATACATTTCATGATTTCTGGCAAGTAAATGGTGTTAATTCAGACTTTAATCAAGGTACAGCTATTACTATTTTTAATCGCTACGGAAAATTACTTACCAAGTTCACTAATGAAAGTGCTGGTTGGAATGGAACGTTCAATGGGCAACCTGTACCAGGTGATGATTATTGGTTTGTAGTAACACTTCTTGATGGTAGAACATTTACGGGACACTTCGCTTTGAGAAGATAACCTAAAGTTATCATTATCAATTAATATTACTTACTAGAAGTTCTATTAGGGAGAATCCCAATATTATATTGTCTGGCAATGGCTCTGCTAATAACGAAGACGATAGAATTATTATATCTGACCCCTCTTATTCAGGCAGCTACATTTATTTAACAAGTAACGATGACTTGGTTATAGAACTCGATAATAACAGCAATGAAGACGGCTCCTTTAGAATAAGAAATAGCAGCAATACAGATATTTTTACAGTGAATGAAACTGGATATGGGAGATAGACTACAAATTGGCAGTGAAACCATAGAAGATACCAGCTCCAATCCATTATCGGTTGATACAAGTTTAATTCCTACAAATAATAATAATAATAATGTGTTTTGATTAGGTAATTCTAGTAATAGATGGATTGGCGTTTGGGTAACAGATAGAACCATAAATACATCTGATAGGCACGAAAAGAAAAATATTAAAAATTTAACCCATGGTTTAACAGAAGTATTACAAATACAACCTGTACGTTTTAAATGGACGAATAATCCAGACACAAAACTTGGACTTATAGCACAAGATCTTTTAGAATTAATTCCTGAAGTTGTCATTTCACATGAATGGCAATCTACTTCAGATGATGATAATACGTTATTAGAAAAAGTAGAACTTGATAGAATGGGTGTTTACTATTCAGACTTAATTCCTGTGCTTATTAATGCGACTAAAGAGCAAAACAAAATTATTACTAATTAGAAAAAAGACATTTCAGAATCAAAACAGGATTTCATTTCTATGAAAGAACTTTTAACAGAATTGAAAACATCTCACAATTAAAATATAAACGCTTTATCGTAACTTTGTACAATGCGTTTTAAAGTACAATCAGATTTCAAACCTACAGGTGATCAACCACAAGCCATCAAACAACTGGTAAATGGTATTAACTCTAATGAAAAGTATCAAACCTTACTAGGTGTCACAGGTTCGGGTAAAACATTTACCGTAGCGAATGTCATTGAGGAAGTCCAACGACCAACCTTAGTTTTGGCGCATAATAAAACATTAGCTGCACAATTGTATTCTGAATTTAAACAGTTTTTTCCAGAAAACGCTGTTGAATATTTTGTATCGTACTATGATTACTACCAACCTGAAGCTTACATCCCTACATCTGGCGTTTATATAGAAAAAGATTTATCTATTAACGAAGAAATTGAGAAGATGCGTTTAAGTACAACCTCTTCCCTACTCTCGGGTCGTCGCGATGTGATTGTTGTCGCTTCAGTTTCCTGTTTATATGGAATTGGGAATCCTGTAGAATTTCAAAAGAATGTGATTTCTTTAGAGACCAATCAGGAGATTTCAAGAACCGATTTACTACATAAACTTGTACAGAGCTTATATTCTAGAACAGAAGCAGACTTCAAGCATGGAAATTTCAGAATAAAAGGAGATACCGTTGATATCTTTCCCAGTTATGCAGATGACGCGTTTCGTATTCACTTTTTTGGTGATGAAATTGAAGATATTGAGCAGTTTAATATTCAAACCAATGAGGTGATTGAACATTATGACAGACTGACCATTTATCCTGCAAATATGTTTGTCACGTCCCCTGATATTTTGCAAGGTGCCATTCGCGGAATTCAAGATGACTTAGTAGAGCAACATGACTATTTTAAAGAAATAGGAAAGCATTTAGAAGCCAAACGTCTAAAAGAACGTACAGAATTTGATTTAGAAATGATTCGTGAGTTAGGCTATTGCTCTGGGATTGAGAACTACTCTCGTTATCTCGATGGTAGACAACCAGGGACGAGACCTTTCTGTCTATTAGATTATTTTCCTGAAGATTTTTTAATGGTAGTGGATGAGAGTCACGTGACCATTTCACAAGTACATGCCATGTATGGTGGTGATAGAAGTCGAAAAGTGAATTTAGTGGATTACGGATTTAGGTTACCCGCAGCCATGGATAACCGACCTCTTAAATTTGAGGAATTTGAAGCCTTGCAAAATCAAGTGATTTATGTGAGTGCGACTCCTGCAGATTACGAATTAGAAAAAACAGATGGTGTATTTGTAGAGCAAGTGATTAGACCTACAGGATTATTAGATCCTATTATTGAGGTGCGCCCAAGTTTAAATCAAATTGATGATTTGGTAGAAGAAATCCATCAACGTATAGAAAAAGATGAGCGTACATTGGTAACGACTTTAACCAAACGTATGGCTGAAGAATTAACCAAATACCTTGACCGTATTCAAATTAGAAGTCGTTATATTCATAGTGATGTAGACACTTTAGAGCGTGTAGAAATTATGCAAGATTTGAGAAAAGGGGTATTTGATGTACTTGTTGGTGTCAATTTATTACGTGAAGGCTTAGATTTACCAGAAGTATCACTTGTTGCTATTCTAGATGCCGATAAAGAAGGATTTTTACGTTCTAATCGTTCATTAACGCAAACTGTAGGTAGAGCTGCCAGAAATCTAAATGGTAAAGCCATTATGTATGCGGATAAAATCACAAATAGTATGCAAAAAACAATGGATCAAACTGAATATAGACGCGGAAAACAAATCGCCTATAACACGAAGCATAATCTTGTACCAACTGCTTTAAAGAAAGGATTAGATAGTATACTTGCAAAAAACTCTGTGAGTACATACAGCTATGAATTAGAAGCTGCGAGAGCTGCAGAGCCTGAAAGTGAATACTTAACAAAAAGTGAATTAGAGAAGAAAATTAGAGAGAAACGTAAATTAATGGAGCAAGCTGCTAAAGCCTTAGATTTTATTATCGCTGCGAAATTAAGAGATGAATTAAAAGGGTATCAAGGGAAATTGGAGAAATTGAATGTTTCATAGATATTCTCACTAAGTCGAGAAGACACTAAGCTTAATAGGATGTTCACCTTATTATAAATAAATAAACTAATTATTTATTTATCTAAGTTCTAATATTCTAATGTTCTAATGTTCTAATGATCTAATGTTCTAATGTTCTAATGTTCTAATGTTCTAATGTTCTAATGTTCTAATGTTCTGTATTAAAAGTAAAAACGCCTTACAGTTACAACTATAAAGCATTTTAATTTATGTATCAAAAATCCTTACAACTCTGCGCCTTTTTAAGTTGATTTTAAAAAAAAAAATTAGTTGTATTGAACTTTAAAAATATCAATCAAGAAATCTGGTGGTACCATTCTATTAGGGAAACTTTCCATTAAATCTAAAACACGATTAATAGCATCGTGATTTAAACCCATTCGCAGTCCAAAATTGTGAAGCTTCACTAATTCTTTACTTGCGATATCTTTATCATGATTCATAAGTAAGACCAATCTATGAAACTGCACAATACGCTCACTGTGTGATTTTAAATTGACATAGGTTACTGGGTATTGACATAAATAGTCAAAGTCTTCTTTTGAAATATCTAATTGCTTAGCAATACTAAACAAAAATTTATATTCAAGAGATTTTATAGGGTCGTCAGCTTTTGCAAAAGCTATCATTTCAGACAACAGGCTTAATTTTTCAACACGGTTTATCATATACGAGGGATTGTTCTTTTTTCTGTTATAAATTTAATCTGTTTGATTAAGTTATAATCATGTATAATTAGTCGCTTGTCGAAAAAAATAGAGCCATTCGTCGTATTTTATCTTACTTTTGTACTCAAATAAATCACAATATACTGATAATCAATTATTTAAAAATAATGTGCCGTTCATCGATTATTGAACTCTCAAAATTTATTATCGATGAACTACATACTATATAATAATTAAAATTTATGTACTTTCGTTTTAAGTCAAAATTAGAAAACTTCAAGACACTATATATTGATAATAAGAGTTTTATAGTTAGGTAAAAGAGGGTAGCAAATACCCATTTAATAGAAACTGAAATAAATACTTAGATGACAAATAACGATATATTCAAAAAACTAAGAGTCGCACACAAACTACGAGATGATGATATTGTAAAAATATTAGAACTTGTTGACTTTAGAATCACAAAAAGCGAACTCAATGCGATGTTTAGGCGTGAGGACCATGCAAATTATATGGAGTGTGGTGATCAAGTCTTAAGAAATTTCCTAAATGCCTTAATTATTCATCTTCGCGGTCCTATGCCAAAGCCTCAAAAAAAGAAGGTTTAAGTTTTTAGAATTACCAAAGTTATATAGTGCTATATTTTCTTCGGAACGATATAGTCATTTGTCATATTATCTTGAGTCCCTATGTTTGAAACAACTTCCGTAAAAAAAGTATTTCCTAATATTTCAGAAGCAGAAATTAAAGCGCTTAACAAAAAATATAAGCGGTTATCTGCAACTGAACGTATTACCCAATTATACAAAGATTTTGATGTTTCTGAAGTAATGCTTACCAGTTCTTTTGCTGCGACGTCTGCTTTTTTATTACAGCTATTTTCTGAAGTAAATAAAAAGCAAACCGTTTTTTTTATTGATACCGGTTATCATTTTGAAGAGACCCTTAGTTATAAGGAAGCGCTCACCAAGCGCTATGGTTTAACGGTGTCTTCTATTAGTGCACTTAAAGTAGAACACGAGTTTACTACTAAGGACGAGACTTGGGCAAAGAATCCAGATTTTTGTTGCTCTATAAATAAGGTTAAGCCGCTAGATAGTATCAAAAATCAATATAAGGTTTGGGTTTCTGGACTTATGGAATGGCAAAGTGACCATCGCTCTACACTAGATATTTTTGAATTACGTGGTGATATTTTAAAATTTTATCCCTTGTTGGATATTTCGAAAGAACAACGAGACGCTTATATCAATGAGCATGATTTGCCGTTTCATCCGTTAGTTGCAAAAGGCTATAATTCTATTGGCTGCAAACACTGCACAGTTCCTGGAGGTGATCGTGATGGTCGTTGGAATAATAATCCTAAGACAGAATGTGGATTGCATTTGTAATATACTGTCACAAATAAAAATAACAGAAATATAAAAACTATACTTCTCATAATTGTTTTAGCTTCTTAAGAGGCTTAACTAAGCTAAAAACGATAGCTCGTGAATAAAAAAAAGCTCTCAAATTGAGAGCTTTTTACGATATAACATCTAAACTATTACTTCTTGATTTTCACAGGTAGTATAAAGTTTTTTTGAGTCCCTACAGCCTCTTGAGCGACCTTCTTATAATTTAAACGATGTTTTATAAAGCTCTCGAGCGCTTTACTTTGAGTGCTTACAGATAATACAACAATTTCATTATCTTTATTAATAGTAAATTCTACCATTGCACTCAATTCTGTATCAAACTGAATTCCCGGATCTTTCAATAATTCACTTATTGTTTCCGTCACTGTTTCTGGCTTAGCCTTTTCGATTGGATTTGTACTCGCTGACATTGCACTGCTAAACGTAATTGCTACGGCTAGTACTAACATTTTTAATTTTTTCATGATTATTTGTTTTTAGATTGATACTTAAAAGACGAATTATTTTCTCAGATGTTACACCGCAACTATTTAATTAACAGTCTTTAACATTTATTAATCTTTCGTTCACATCACAAAACACTTCCAATTTGAGATCTTTCTTAATTATTTATAATCTAGTTTTAAGTAAAAAATCACGATAGTCTAATTGAAGAACCGACTAAAAAAAAGACCTATCACATTTTTAAACGTAATAGGTCAATATATTTTAAGTAAAAGATTTTATTTCAAATTTACTTCTTGATGAATTTTTGAATAACAGTGCCCTTTTCTGTTGCTACTGCAACGACATAAAACCCTGCCTGTAAAGCAGTAATGTCGATATTTTTAGTTCCATTATTTGTAAGCACCATTCTACCGTTCATATCCATTACTTGTACTGAAGTAATAGACTGTGAATTAGAGAACTCAATATATAAAACGTCTTGTGCTGGATTTGGGTAAATAGTGAGAGTATTAGTAAGCAGTTGATTATCATCAACAGACAATGTATTTTTAGTGGCAGCCTCAGCAGATGAAAATGACTCGCTTATAGCAAGCCCAGGAACAACCACAGTACCTTCAGAAGTTCTAAAAAGTAATGTACCATCAGAATCATCGTAGTAATTATAAGTTGTAATACTAGCATTACCAGGAAAGATATTAATAATAGTAAATGAAATCGATTGGACTGTTTTAACACGCGTAACATTTCCACTAAAAGCAACTTGACCAACGACATTAAAACTTAGTGATCCATACCCATCAACTTCGCTAGTTACAGTACCCGTATAGTTTGCTGTTTGACCTTGAGCTGTAATTTGACCTGCAATATTATCAACTGTTGGCCCAGTTCCAAACGTTAAAGGATATGTGCCTATAAAGGCATTATCGGTATTATAATCTAAACTAAATTGAGGATTATTTGCTCCCGTTAATGAAAGATCTGAACCAACAACTTTAAAAAAAGCATCGTTAGTATTCATGGCATCATCAGTAACCGTCAATACTTGAGTTGTGCCCGGAAAACCCGCTAGTTGTGCTGCAGTTGGTGCAGCAAAGGTATCTATATTAGTACCTGTAGACGTTAAGGTTCCAAAATCCCAAGTTGCATTAGCACCAGTAGGACTTTGATCTATAGTACTTGAAACCGTTTCAAATTGTGAATTATTCGCACTAAAATAATTACTTATGGGAGCTTGAGCCTGAAGTAAAAATGTTGTTGTACAAAAAAGTAAAAGTAGTTTTATTTTCATAATATTTTGATTTTAAATAAGATACAAAAATACGAAATCATCCGTATCCGTCAAATGATTTAAATAAAAAAAAAGCCTACAAAATTTTGTAGGCTTTAAAATTTTATTGATTTTAGACTAGGCTAAAACCTCCTGCACTTTATCTGCTGCTTCTTGAAATTCTGTAGCACTCATAACTGCTAATCCAGAATCATCAATTAACTTTTTAGCAATATCTGCATTAGTTCCTTGTAAACGTACAATGATTGGAACGTTAATATTACCCATATTTTTATACGCATCAATAACACCTTGAGCGACACGATCACAACGAACGATACCACCAAAAATATTAATCAATATTGCTTTTACAGCTGGATCTCTTAAAATAAGCTCAAAAGCAATTTCTACTCTTGCAGCATCTGCTGTACCTCCAACATCTAAAAAGTTAGCTGGCTCTCCTCCTGCTTGTTTAATTAAATCCATAGTTGCCATTGCTAACCCTGCACCATTAACCATGCAACCAACATTACCGTCAAGATCTACATAGTTTAATCCATGTTCTCCAGCTTCAACTTCAATTGGGTTTTCTTCACGTAAATCACGTAACGCTGCTAAATCTTTATGTCTAAATAAAGCATTATCGTCTATAGACACTTTTGCATCTACTGCCATAATTTTATCATCACTTGTTTTTAACACTGGGTTAATTTCAAATAATGATGAATCAGATTTATCATAAGCGGTATATAAAGCAGTCACAAATTTTGTCATGTCTTTAAACGCTGCACCAGATAATCCTAAATTGAAAGCTATTTTAAGTGCTTGAAATGGAAGTATTCCTGTTGCAGGATCAATTTCTTCATGGAAAATTAAATGCGGAGTTTCCTCAGCTACAGTTTCGATATCCATTCCTCCTTCTGTAGAGTACATGATCATATTACGACCCGTTCCTCTATTTAAAAGCACAGACATGTAATATTCTTCTGGTTCAGAATCTCCAGGATAGTAGACATCTTCAGTAACCAATATTTGATGTACACGCTTACCTTCTGCAGATGTTTGAGGTGTCACTAAGTCCATACCAATAATCTGTCCTGCTATTGTTTTTACCTCATCAAGGTTTTTTGCGAGCTTCACGCCACCACCTTTTCCACGTCCACCTGCATGAACTTGTGCTTTAATCACGTGCCAACCTGTACCTGTATCTTCGGTAAGTTTCTTAGCTGCAGCAACTGCTTCATCAGCACTTTGTGCAACAATACCACGTTGAATACGTACGCCAAAGCTGCTTAATAATTCTTTTCCTTGATATTCGTGTAAATTCATAATTAATATCCAATTTATGCTTTCCTAGACTTAGGAAATCTTTTAAAATTTATGGTTCGTCTTCGCGAAAATTTCCGAAGTAATATAATAAATGTATTAGCTACAAAAATAAACATACTAAAGGTTTCTACCAATAGTTTTTATAATGAAGTGAGTATTAATTTTGTTTTCACCAAAAGCGTATTAATTCTTTAACCTTTTAATCACTGAGAACGCTTTATCAACCAAGTCATCTTCCACGACTATAGTAAACTCATTAGTTGTAGAAACCACCTCATATAAAGTAATATTCTCCCATGCTAATCGTTTAAAAATCTGGTAATATAAACCCGCAATTTTAGAATTACCAGTAGGCAAATATATACTGATTGCAGATAATTTATCTTGTAATCCTATTTGTGTTTCGTTTTTGAATGCCTTTAGAATACTTTCTTTTTCAGACGTAGAGATAATAATATTACTTTCAAACATCCCACGTGTAAAGGCATAAAAAATTTGATGATTAGTACTTATTTTTTCTAAAACTTGCGAATGACTATGTATTAAACTATTAGAGTTTTGAAATGTAAAATCGCTTAAATTAGATCGCACGGTAATGTCCCCTAATTGGCTAAACACTTTTTTTAAACGCGTAGAGTTCTCAAGATAAGATGGTTGTTGATAACGTCTCAAAGCCATCATGATTGCACCATCTTTTATTGGTTTGCGAAGTACTTCTGAAATTGGCTGATTCAACTCTTTAGCTAACGCTGAAAAATTAATGATTTGGCGCGACAATCCTTCTTCTAAAAAAGGACTCGATACTATAATATCTTGCACACAAGAGGCAATTGTTTTCACACGCTTAAATTTTGATAATTTTTAAAAAACAATTATAAAATTGAGAACATGTGTAACCACTTCGTTCTCCTATTAAAAAATCTCATTACTACCTAAAACTAATATATAACTTTTTAATAGTCATTTCAATTTGTTAATTATATAACATTATGTGCAAAAATAGTAATTTTCTATTGTTTTTTATGTTTTGACTTAAGATTGTATTTATTTTGAAGTCTTAATTACTAAATCAAACACTAAATAATGGAACAGAACACCTTATTACAAATTGCAAAAGACTTCGGAAGTCCGGTTTATGTATATGATGCTGAAAAAATAAAATTTCAATATAAACGCTTAACCTCTGCATTTGGTAAGGTCAAAAAATTAAAGTTAAACTATGCTGTGAAAGCCTTGTCTAATATTTCGGTTTTAAAATTATTTAATCAATTAGGATCTGGATTGGATACCGTTTCCATACAGGAGGTACAATTAGGTTTAAAAGCTGGATTTAAGCCAGAGGACATTATTTTCACACCTAATGGTGTGTCCCTAACGGAAATAGAAAAAGCTGCAAAACTTGGCGTTCAAATTAATATTGATAACCTATCCGTTTTAGAACAATTCGGTACAAAGCATCCAAAAACACCAGTTTGTATTCGTATTAATCCACATGTGATGGCTGGTGGTAATACTAATATTTCCGTAGGACATATTGATAGTAAGTTTGGGATTTCTATTCATCAAATTCCGCATTTACTAAGAATCGTTGAGAATACTAGCATGAATATCAACGGAATTCACATGCACACAGGAAGTGACATTTTGGATATTGATGTGTTTTTATATGCAAGTGAAATATTATTTGATACTGCTAAGAAATTCAAAAGTCTAGAGTTTATTGATTTTGGTTCCGGATTTAAAGTCCCATACAAAGAAGGTGATATTGAAACCAATATTGAAGAACTAGGAGAAAAACTAACGAAACGATTTAATGAATTTTGTAAAGAATATGGAAAACCATTAACCTTAGCTTTTGAACCAGGAAAATTCTTGGTAAGTGAAGCTGGTTATTTCTTAACGAAAGTAAACGTTGTTAAACAAACCACTTCAACTGTTTTTGCGCAAGTAGATTCTGGTTTTAATCATTTAATTAGACCCATGCTTTATGG